>CAYZZG010000008.1:7597-25482 GCA_964482825.1 uncultured Gammaproteobacteria bacterium | reverse complement strand
TTGACCGCCCCCTATAAACACAATAGCCGCAAACCAAACAAGTTGTGGCTCACGCCAAAGATTTCAAATCTATAGCACAAAAAGTGGGAAAGCAAAAAAATCTTCTTCTTATACCAGCCTCTGATAGCTATTTTGGTTTTATTACACGAGCAAATGCCTAAATATCCGTACACTATTCCTGGAGAGGGAATTTATAAGCCTTGGATTGAGGTAGCATTAGGATATAAAAAGACCCACAAAGTTACTCCAGCCAGTATTATTGCCTTAATCGATTCTGGAGCAGATGTTTGCTTCTGCTCAAAGACTATTGGTGAATGGCTTAGAATACAGTTTAAGAAAAAAGAGGTTATTACATTCACCGCTGCAAATGGAACACCATTACATACAATAAAAGAAGTTGTTAGTCTTCATGTAGCTGGTAAAAAGTATGAGTGTCCCTTTTATTTCAGCGATGAACTTCCGCGTGAAACTCCAATTATTCTTGGTCAAGCAGGTTTCTTTGATCATTTCCGAATTATCTTTGATGTGCAGAATAAGGAGATTGAGATTACTAATTCTGAAATAAGCCTCAATTAATTGTTCTGGATTCTGTTGACTCCAGAAGGAAACGGTGTTATCCTATCGACCATGTACGCCATCGTTCTGGCAGGCGCGGGCCTTTAAAAGGTTGCTGGGACAAGCTAAAATTGATTTTATAAAATCTATTTGCTATAATTCCGCAATGGCTTTAATAGAAGCACCAAAAACAACTAGGGGTATAAATAGTTTAATTAACCGACTTCCTATTATTGGAAGAAGAGTAGAAAAAGATTTAGCTCTTTCTGCCTTGAAAAAAAAGCTTACTCGTGTTCTTAGCGAAGATGGTTTTACTTGTGAGACACGATTTCCTCCTTTAGGGGACGATGCGGAGGAGGTTCAGAGAAGTATATATGTTTATCTGAGAGGTAAAGATGGAATACCTTTTACTGTCGAAATTTTTGCAATAAACTTTCCTGAAACTTTTTTCCATTTATTTGTAGATATAGGACACAAAAGAGTAATAAATATTCACGAAGGAACAGGTACCAGAATCTTACCAAATGGAGAAAGAGAAGTGAGATATGTTGGATCAGTTATTTTTCATAATCCAGCAGGTGGCTATTTATCCCATCGTGATTCTATAGATTTTATTCAGAAAGTTCTAGAAGCAAAAGTTGATCGGGAAGAAACAGAGGAAGCATTTAAATCTACGCAACAGCGTCTCTCACCAATCTCATCGATATGGTGGAATAGAGATAAACCAGGCGGTGCTTTTAGCAAAATGGAATGAAAAATCTCATGCATATCATCACGTTTCGTTCACTTCATTATCACCGGAGGCACCATTGATTCGGTATGGAGCGGGGCGCACGATACTATGAGCAGGAAATCTCTTCCACTCAAGAGTGAGTATGTTGATATATTGACAGCGTTGGAGAAAGAGCTGCTATACTAATTTCCACCATGAATAAAGCAGGAAATACACAAGTTGCAACAAAAGCAGATATTCAAAGACTCGAACAGGCAATGAAGAAATTTGCTTTAAAAACGGAATTAAAACAGGTTGAGAAAAATTTACGTGGGGAAATCTTACGCGTGGAAGAACGGCTTGAATCAAAAATTGATAGCGTGGAAGAAAAACTAGGTGCGAAACTCGATAAAGTTATGAATACGCTAGATGGGTTTGTTAAAGTAGTTGATGATTTAAGGACTGAAAATGAGGTAGGCGCGCATCAGGTACGGGAACTTGATGTCCGAGTTACCAAACTTGAATCTTCATCACACGCTGCATAATGTAAGGACTGTCCTTTAAAACGCTGCCGTGACAGGCTAAACTCAAGATGTGTTTTTGGAAGCGAAGATTTCGTGAAGTTTACCTTCTTCTATGTATTTATTTACCTCTTTAAGTGTAAAACATCGTCCCTCAAGGGTTATGTAAATACCGGGGGGCAGGTGTTGTGCTTTGGCAAAAGAATATCCTAGGTTAAAGGGCGCGTCAGAAAAATCAAAAGCAATCAGCGGTGTGACCGCGGCAGTCACAATAATAGTTTGGTCATTTCGTTTTAGGCGTTCCTTTAGATATCTGGCGGTATCAGGCATAGTATAGCGGCCGTGAGTAATAATTAAATTCTTTGACGGGCTCTCTTCAACAACTTTCAATAAAGCTTCTCTATCTTTTTCATCAACATCCCTGCTGTCTTTCATGCAAACTTCGGTAAACATTGTATCATCAAGCAAATCATAACTATTAAAATACTCGGGGATGGCCGATTCCTTATTAACCTCCACCGTATCCAGCCGTTTATTCCACCGTGAATCAATGGTTCCTCCCATCATAATAAAGTGGACAAGTATCTTTTCGTCTGTCATTTCTCTTTAGTAAAATACATATTTAGCATTTTAAATGCTGTTTCCATATCTTCTTTGTTTACGACAAAACTGATTTCCGTAAAAGTAGAGACTAATTCTACGATATTTATTCTTTTTGAAGCAAGTGAGCTAATGAGTACATGATACACATTAGGGATGTGGATGTATTCTTTTGGAATTTGGACCGTAATGGCGGCAAGATTATGCAACTGCGATTTAATCGGCGCTTTAATGTGTTTTAACAGCTCTTGTTTTGATTCTTCAGAGCAAATAATAGTAATTTCTCCAACGCCTTGGGTAACCGCAAAAAGATCATTAACAGAGATATTAAATGGATGAATAACCGCCAAATTTCTTTGTAGATCAGCTGTTTTTTTAAAGCTAAGGCCGGCAAGGGAAGAGGTAAGGCGGATATTGGTTATTTTTACATCCGGACGAAGTTGCGGTTGTAATTTTCCTTTTTTTGCCAGACGGGTTAAAGAAACTACGATAGTACCGCGCTTAACAGGTTTGAAGGTCAACTTCTCAACTTTTTTGTGTATGACATCAGCATAGGCACTAAAGTTGAGTAAGCCCGCAAGAAGTGCCTCCAGCGCCACCTCATCATTTTGCAGTAATTCTTGGACAACTGATGGTACTTTAATCATTTTAAGAAAAGACACCTCCGAGGTGGCAGAAGGACTTCTCGGATGGTGGAAACACAATTGTAGCAATTGTAACATTTTGTTCAGTTTGTTACAACCCCGCAAAAATTTCACTTCTTTTCTAGCATACGTTTTAATACTCAGGCTAACCTGTAGTTAGTCGTATACTATGACCGAAAGCCCAAAGTTTATCCCAACAAATAAAGATAATCAGTTGCCAGTTCTTGGTATACGATCCGGTGAAAAAGTACCCAAAGAAAGAACTCTTTTTAAAAGAGATAGGCTGCTCGATTTGTATAAAAGAGGAGATGCAACTGTTATTCCGTTAACATTGAGTAAGGTTAAGGATATGGTACGCGAAGAAACAGGGATTCAAATTAGCCAGGAAGCTGATACACAGCTAAACCTTGGCCGTCCGACTGGTCTATGGCACATGATAAGTCATCCTGATAGTTTATCATTGCTCTTTGTCGGCGGGATAACCAAAGATTTTTCCATAGAGGAAGGTGTTGCAGTAATTGAACTCACCCGCAGCGTGGACTATTCCAATATCAATCTTTATGGCGATGGATATGGCGGTGCATCTGCAACACGCGATACAGTATTTCCAGACGCTATAGCTATAACATCTATTAACAAAGAGTCTAATAGGGTAATACATGCTCGATATGGAGTGCGCAAAAATGCGTTGGTGCACGGACAGGTTTCTTTACGTGCTGATGAACTGCAAGAACCATTACGACACCATGTTCATGCTGGATTTACCAACTACGGCGATTCTCTCACAGAAATACCCATAAGAGATATAACTAATCTTTCCATAGACAATATAGGTGCTTTTATAACCCCAAGAATGGCAAAAGCAATAGAGGCAAAAGCAAGTTTAATACGACTGTTAAATATAAGCAGTCATCTATCGTATGGAGAACTACTATATAAACTCGGAAATAATGATACTGCTTTGGCAGAAGCAGGGTACCAAATTTCTAATGCAGATTTTATGGGAATGAGAGATTCATTTGTACTTGCTCATAGACGTTTAAATGGAGAAGAAATTATTATTCGCCCACTGTTGGTAGTACCTACAAAATTAATTCGCTCATTTGATCCGAAACTTCCTTATGCCCAGTGGACGGGAAGATAATTTAGCCTCATTTGTAAGGACTGTCCTTTAAAAGGTTGATCCAGCAGTCTAAACCAAATTTATAAGGAATTATCAGCCCGGTTTTATGGGACAAATCTATTACCCGACTTAAAGAATTAGGGGTTAACAGAT
This sequence comes from uncultured Gammaproteobacteria bacterium, assembly GCA_964482825.1. Classification (GTDB taxonomy): domain Bacteria; phylum Patescibacteriota; class Microgenomatia; order Levybacterales; family UBA12049; genus CAYZZG01. The sequence goes on along the minus strand of CAYZZG010000008.1, from coordinate 21,174 downwards.
TTATTATTTGCGGCCCGGGCGGGAGATCGCTTTCCGTTCTTAATAAACTCAACAGCGTACCCCGTGATCAGACACAAACTTTCCAACAGTATCTTGCTGCCTAGCATGTTGTTGATATATTGACAGTCTTAGAGAAAGAGATGCTATACTATTTTCCACTATGAATAAAGCAGTGAATACACAAGTTGCAACAAAAGCAGATATTCAAAAACTTGAACAGTCAATGAAGAAATTTGCTTTAAAAACCGAATTAAAGCAAGTTGAAAAAAACTTACGGAAAGAAATTTTGCGCGTGGAAGAAAAGGTAGAGCGTGTGGAAGATAGGCTTGGGAATGTTGAGAACAGACTTGGGAATGTTGAGAACAGACTTGGGAATGTGGAAGAAAAAATGAGCATAATGGACACAAAGCTCGACAAACTACAAAACACTCTAGATAAATTTGTAGGCACGGTTGACGAATTACGAACGGAAAATGAAGTAGGCGCCCATCAGATAAGAGAGCTTGATGTTAGAGTTGCCAAACTTGAATCTTCCTCGCGCGCTACATAATGTAAGGACTGTCCTTTAAGAGGTTGCTGGGACAAGCTAATTTTAAGATACACTTCCACATATTTACAACTGCTTAGTCCAGCTTTTATACTCTTCTTCTAACTCTTTAGTAAGTTTCTTTGCATCTGCCTGTTGTAAGACAGTAAGTTGGTGAGACTGGGAGAAAAAAACCTTAAATGACCGGTAAAAAAAATCTGGAAATAAAAGAAGCGAGGAAAGAAACGATATGTGCGGTTTTGGCTTTACCAGCGATTTCATATAGTAAATGTTTTTGGGATTGGTACAATTATTTATGAGATGACCAATACCCGAAAACCACGTTCCATTGGTTCCATGAACGCCTTCAGGCACAATTATGACAATTCCTCCGTTGTCAAGAATCTCTGCTGCCAAACGGATACTTTCTTTGTTTTTTTCATGTGCTTCTTCATCAGAAAGTGATGGAGTTAGCTGTAATGCCGATACCAGCTTGACCACCCATTGCTTATCAGCTCTTGGGTAGTGCTTTTTAACATATACGGGAATAAAATATTGTTTTGTCCAAGGTCCGATAGTCATCAGCTCTGATGATACAATAAGAAAAATATCTCTCCGAGGCGGTAATGTAGCAATAACAGGCATAACTGGATGCATGGTGGCAATAATAACAGCGTTGTTTTCAAGAATATTTTTTTCTCCATTTGGGAGTTTACAAAAGATTTTGCTTCCGCAGGTAGTCAGTGCTTTTTTCATTGCATACGATAAACCATACCTTTGTGCATTACTATCAAATTTTCTGGCCAACTTTCCGATAAGAAAAAAATCACCGATCCGTTTTGTCATAAATACTCTAATTAGTATGTATGTTTTAGTAAGCTATTACTAGATGGTAAATTTTGTTATACTGTAATTGTTGTGAGAAAAAAGCTGCAGTGGGCTACCGATTATCTCCATATGTTTAGAGGTCAAGCTATTGGCTATTTTCATCGTGAGCCGCCAAGACATTATTTGGATTATACCGTTGAGGGCAAGCATCCGGTTATTCTTGTTCCAGGCCTGGCCAGCAATTGGGGTTTTCTTAAAGGGCTGGGCGACAAAATTTCACTGAGTGGCCATCCAATCTACATCGTACCCCAGTTAGGTTATAACTTCTTAGATATTCCTACCTCAGCAAAAATCGTTCGTAGAGTTATCGATGAGAATAATCTAGAGTATGTCATTATTGTCGCTCACAGTAAAGGAGGGCTAATTGGAAAATATCTCTTAGTGTATCATAATATCGATAAACGAATCAGTGGCGTTGTCGCTATTGCTACGCCATTTTCCGGTTCATCCCTTGGCAGATTTCTTCCGCACCGTTCATATGAAGAAATATCCACAGGTAGTAAACTGTTGAAAGACTTAGAGTCTCATACCAAAGTCAATTCTCAGATTACCTCCATCTTTCCCGCCTCTGATCAGCACGTGCGGCATCCAAACGGCAGTTTTCTTAACGGCGCAGAGAATGTAGAAATTCCTGTGCACGGTCACCACAAAATTGTGTTTGATACGAGAACACAGGAAAAAGTCTTTGAGGTAATAGAGAAGTTATCAAAAAAGGTCCGATAGTCCATAACTATTTTATCCGCTTTTATTATGCCACGACCAGAAGTAATATTGCCCCGAAAAGATCAGGAGCCACTACCGCAAAAAACCGCCTTTCTTTTTTCCGGTCAAGGAATTTCTCCTCCAGAAATTATTGCCTGTGCCGGTATTCTTCATTTGCAAGCAGATGATGTTTTAGCTTATCATCTTGGCCTTGCTCAAAAGGCATTAGATTTAGTAATTGGTAAAGACGCATATAGTTTGAATACCGATCTGTGGAATCCAAGTAGCCGTTCATACAGGGATACGGCTTTTGTACAACTGGTTACTCATGCACTAAATATTGCCTCTTATCAAACAAGCCAAGAAAAGGTTGATGTGCCGGCAGTTGTTGCAGGGCATAGCGTGGGGGAAGTAGCAGCGCTAGTTGCTGCTGGAGTACTGGATGAATGGGAAAGTTATGTGTTTGTTGCATACCGTGGATTGTTAATGCAAAAACGTTGTGATGAAGTACCAAGTACTTTATTTAGCATTGAAGGACTCAGCGAAGAAGAGGTGATTGCAGCAGGAAAGAATGCAAAAAGACAATTCCCTCAAGCACCATCAATTGGTCTGTTTAATGCTCCGGGTATTTATGGGGTTGGAGGAAGAAAAGATCAGTTGGCAGTTTTTAAAAGAGAAGTACAGGAAAGAGGAGGGATGGCAACAGATATGCAAACCGCAGGCGCTTTTCATACCCCTATTTTTGATAAAGCAAGGCGGCAAATGGTGGCAATAGTTGGCAAGCGGGGATTTTTAATTTCTGATCCTCAAATTCCTGTGGTTGCAAATCGTAGTGGGGAACAATTGAATAGTGGCCTTTTGCTTCTTGATCAGCACATAGAGGGAATATCAAGTCCGGTTCTTTGGACCACGACTCTTGATCGAATGAGAGAGATGGGAATAAACAGATTTGTCGCCTTTGGCCCAGGCTACAGAGTGCTTCCTGCGCTTAACAGGCGCAATGGTATTGATCGCAGAGAATCAGTCGGATTTAACCAGCTCTAGTTTTGTAAGGACTGTCCTTTAAAAGGTCTCTAAAGCAAGCTGATCTAGAAATACGGCGTCTTTTTCTTCCAAAGATTCGTTACAAAATTTCTCATAGCTGCTGGAAAAAAGTTCGGGTTTACTGGTCAGTAGTCCCGCAATTAACTCTTTGTTGCACAGCGGCTGTGGAATGTTGCGCAAAAACTCATGGTAACTGCTCCAAAAATATGCATCCAGACTCTTTGTAAGCCCGGCATGCAAAGGATTTTGGTGAATGTACCTCGTGAGATGAATAAACTGCTCGTCGGTCTCTACAATGACTTGCTTAAATCTATCCTGAAACAAGTGTCCGGTCTGATTGTGTTTTTTATTAAAGTACATCCCGTAGCTGGTATGAATGGAAGAAATAAATTTGTGAATAGGAATCGGCGTTTCCTGTTTTACCACCAAATGAATATGATTGGGCATTAAAACATAACAAAGGAGTGAGACATTATGTTTTTTGACATACATGCCAAGGCGGTTAAGATAAAATTTATAGTCGGCGTCTTCCATGAAAATATCTTTTTTGCCATTGCCACGATTGTAAATGTGATAAATAACTCCTTGAGCGTACTGTTTGTACCGAGCATATCTTGAGCGGTTGGATGTTCTTGCCATGTATTTAGTTTACCACATCAACCTCTTAAAGGACAGTCCTTTAAAAGGTTGCCAGGGCAGTCTTTTTAGACATGTATGGCTGGGTGTATGAAATACCAAGAATATGATCCATGACATCGTTAAACTCTAAAATAAGCTGCCGTGCCTGAGGACGAATCTCCGGATGTTCTTGCTGCAATTGTTGCATATGAAGAAGAGCTTGTTGAATTGGCGACCAGTCTGCTTCCTGCCGTTCTCCATATTGGCTCCACCCAGGTTTATAAACCGCTTTTTTTCTAAACCATTCCACATTTCCCACGTCTTCTGTCCCGTACTTATTAAGCAAGCTTTTCATCTGTTCTTCAAACTCATCCCAAACTCTAGCTGCTGCAATTTTTGTTTCTTTAGGAATCTGTTTTGGCGCTGTGCCAATTTTTGCGTGCAAGCAAAAGGCAGATCGTTGGTAAAAACGAGCATGTTCTTGCAGTCGTTCTTCTTCAAGCTGCTCGTATCGTGCGTTTACTTGTTGTTCAAAAGGAAGACCTGCTCGTTCTTCTGGATTCATTTGCTCCAATTGCTCAATATTTGGTTCAGGAACTATGGCAATATTTTGAATAAAGTCAGTGCGCCCTTTTACCCCTCTCCACAGCGGATTTACATCACGTTGTACATTACCGCCGTCATGAATTAGCGGAGCGATTTTGCCCCAGTCTGCAGCAAAATGTGGCCTTTCCCAATTATAAGGTGGACTATCTAGTATTAAAGCAATGGCAGCAAACTTAAACGCGTCTGGTAATCTTCCCTGAACAGATAATTGTGATACATACCATGCGCCAAGTTCGCCATTCCTGCGAAGCTTTAGTACCCTTGCCCAACTTTCTTCGGCAGTAAAAGTTGGCGGCAAGATGCCAAAAGCGCCATCATCGATGCGAATAAGTTTATGACCATCATTATCAGGGATTTTTCCGCCAACAGGAGGCAGAGCTGAAATTTTTTGCTCAAACACCGTTATTTCTTCTGCTGAAGGCGGTGTGGTTTTCCAGTTAGGGAAAAAGAACAATAATCTGTCTTTTGCCCCTTTACTGGCTCTATTAAGTGCTGTTTTGGCCTCTTCAAATTTAATAAAACCAAAAAAAGCTGCAACGATAGTATTGGCTGCGCCAACAAGATATGCGTATGGATCTTTTGCTACTAGGGTGGTGCTATCTTTCTTTAACAAAGAAGCAGATTCGGCGGCGTCAACTTTACTTTGCGCTTGGAATAAAACTTTTTCTACGTAAGCGTCTGAACGAATCAGCTCTCGTGCTTCTTCTATTTTTTTCTCTGCAACAAGGCCTGTTACTTGTTGGTCTAAGGCGGCGGTAGTTTCCTCCGATGGAGGATAGGTTTTTTTAATATGTTGAGTAAGCTGATCTCCCTCTGCAATAGCTTGCATCATGTCAGCGGTATAGCCTACGAAAGTAGCAAATGAAGCAGCAGCCAATGACCCAAGCTTTATTACTCGTCTTCTGTGGTACTTTACACTGGGGAGATTACTGATAATTCTTTCTGTTTCTTGTCTTGCCATAGTTAGGAGTATAAATCAGAAGGACTGGTTATTCAACTGGTCTACTAGGAGAGGTAGAAAATGTATGATATACTTAGGGTATGAAAAATCAGACATTGCATACCATTATTTGGAAAGAAGATAAGCTCTTCGTAGCCAAGTTCTTGGAGCTGGAGTTAGCTAGTCAAGGAAAGACCAAAAAAGAAGCTCTGAAAAATCTTAGAGAAGCACTTGACCTTTATTTAGAAGATGAAGATATTAACAAGCTTTCCTTGCCTTCGGTACAAGATATTAGCACTCAGACAATATCTCTTCAGTAATGCCAAAAGTCTATTCTGGCCAAAAGATTATTAAAGCCCTTATCCGAGCAGGATTTTATATTGTTTCAACAAAAGGCAGCCATGTAAAACTGAGGGGGATTAGATATGGCAAATTACAGACTGTTATAGTTCCAAAACATAAAGAAGTAGCCTATGGTACGTTTCAAAGCATTCTCAAACAAGCGGCAATCGAGCTTGAAGAGCTGAGAAAACACCTTCGTTAGTACACTAGTCGGGGATGGCAGATTTGAACTGCCGACCTCTCGGACCCCGCCTGCACTTGCCTTATGTCGGAATGCTGGGAATCGAACCCAGTGTCTCTTCGTCCCGAACGAAGCGTGATACCGGTTCACTACATTCCGTTATGGCGGGCAGGCCGAACCGAGCGTTCTGCCGATGAACTAGTCTCCGGTTTTTCCATTCTACCTCCTTTTAGCCCAGTTTTCAATTAGTGGATAGAGCATTCTAGTTCTAGATTGACAATTGAGTTCATGCATACTACTATTGTTTTATGGCTAAGAATAAATTTGGGAAAGAGGTTATTGAGAAAATTAAGTTTTTACGACAACAAGGATATAGTCTACCTGAGATTAATAGGGAAACAGGCGTTTCTAAAACAACGGTATTACGTTATATTCAAGGTGTAGAAATTTTGCCTGAATTTATAAACACATGGTTTGGAAAACGAGGCGGAAGCAGAAAAAGAAAATTCCTAAAAGAGTCAAATGCATTAGAAGAAGCAAAAAATATCATACAAGAATTAACTCAAAGAGAAATATTACTATTTACTGCTGCCTTATATTGGGGAGAGGGGAGTAAAAAGGAATTTGGTTTATCGAATACAGATCCGGCACTGATAAAAGTGTTCATGGAAGGGATTAAGAAGGTTTTCGGACTTAGCCAGCAAGATTTTCGAGTAAGTGTTAGAATATATGAAGATTTAGATAAAGAGAAATGCCTTTCTTTTTGGTCGCAAATTACTGGTATTCCAAAAGAATATTTTATTAATGTTAATGTGCTTACCGGTAAGAGAAAAGGAAAATTACAATATGGAATGTGTCGAGTACGAATTAGCAAAGGTGGAGATTTACTAAAACGAATTCATGCTATTAACAAAGTAGTTCATTCACAAATGTCCCTGTAGCTCAATGGATAGAGCAGCGCACTCCTAAGGCGCAGATGAAGGTTCGATTCCTTTCAGGGACGCTTTTTTATGCATAGATCAGAAATTATCCGCTTTCTTATACTTCGCACCGTTGGCAATTTTTTGCTGCTGTTTGCTATTTTTGGTGTTGGCGCCACTTTTGGACCTTCGCTTTATTACGAAGTTCAGTTTCGTATTGTCCAGGCCCGGGGAGTGCAATATGTAGTTGTAGAGGAAACTCCCCAAACAAAGTCTGCTTTTGGAAATATTATTAAAAAGCAGCGTGCTCAAGAGCTTGACCGCCAAGGATTTGCGCAAGTCCTCACCGGCCCAAAAGAACAAATTTTGATAGCAAAAGATACACAGTTTAGTATTTTGATACCAAAATTGGGTGCAAATCAAAAAGTTTTTGCCAATATCGATGCCACCAGCGAGAATGAGTTTCTCCCTATATTGCAGCAGGGAGTAGCGCATGCAAAAGGAACAGTTTTTCCCGGACAAAAAGGAAATATCTATTTGTTTGCTCACTCCACCGATAATTTCTGGGATGTTGGTCGCTATAACGCCATATTTTATTTACTCAAGGATTTAACTCCGGGAGACGACGTTATTGTTTACTTCGAAAATTTGCGACACAATTATGTAGTGTCCGAGTCGCGGATTGTGGACGCGGAGGATGTGTCGTACTTGATAAAAAGTCAGGAGCAGGGTAAAGAAACTCTGATTCTTCAAACCTGCTGGCCGCCTGGCACGACCTGGAAGAGATTACTCGTATTTGCATCTCCAAAGTAAAATGTAAAGTTTGGGAACTTGACTGTCGAGGGCGAGCCACGTTTGACGTGGCCGCCCGGCACAACCTGGAAAAGGTTGTTAGTGTTTGCTAGGCCAAAATAGTTGAGACTAGACGCTGGATACTAGAAAGTAGACCTTGAGGTTAGATGGTCGAGAGTAGATTTCTAATTTCTATATTCCAGATTCGCAATCTAGCTTCCAGTTTCTAGCGTCTATCCTCAAATGCTACTTTATCCCTATTGTATACAGATTCGCGGGGATGGTGGAGTTACCCAGGTTGGTTAAAATGACTATCTTTGATATATTAGAGAAAGGAAATACATAGTTATCAAGGAATGGCCCTGCATAAATGGTGGTTAGGTTTCGTCCATCTGCTTCTAACAGATTAATACGTTTATTGTCAACATATAAAAGATGAGAAGAGTTTGGCAGCCAGTGAATAGCTCTGTTTTTTTGGTTTATGCCAATAAGACTGTAGTTTTTATCCTCTCTGGTATCGTATACGTATATTTGTCCTTCCTTTATAGATCGTTCTTCGCTAGTAGTTTCAACACCAGTAAGACGGGGTGTTATCATTAGCGGAAGTGTTGCCGAACGCGAAGCTTGATAGAGAATTTTTGCTTCATCGGGCGACCAGCTAATAACAAAAAAGTTGTCTGTAATCATCTTCTGCAGCTTTGTTCTAAGACTTGCTAAGCGGGCTTTTGCTTTTGCCGTTTCTTCTAGTTGCCACTCATTTTGTAGTTGAGTGAGGGTTTCGCTAACATCCTGGGGGTTTTCGTTTTTGCTAGACGCGGAAAGCAGGTAGGTGGTAGGATTGCTAAGCGATGCGGAAATGGTAGCTAAGATTTGTTTGCCATCGGGCGACCATGATAGACTTGCCTTTGAAAAAATATCAACGGTATCATCAGCAATTTGCGTCGAGGAGCTTTGAAGAATCAGCACCGGACGGCTGGACATATCTAACACATAGATACCGTTTTTTCGCGCCGATTGTGAAGCAACAGTGTAGGCAATCCGAGTCTGGGTTGGATCCAAAACTGGGTTGTCTGCGCCGGTAACTGTAATGCTCTCCAGCTTTGGAGTAGAGGAAAAAAGCACTGCTTCCGCTTTAGAAACAACTTCCTTTTCTACTTTAATTTTCTTTTCCCAGGGAAAATATCCATCTTTAAAAATACGAACATTGTAAGTGCCAGGAAAAAGATTAAGAGTATTATTTGTAGCAGTGGTAAGGTGGCCGTTAATAAATACTTGAGCTCCATCGGGATTGCTGGTAGCAACAAGAATTCCTGTTCCGGAAATGCCGGGTTTACCTTCTGGATTAAATCCAAATTGATAGCCTTTTCCATACAAAACAACAAGAAGAGTTCCAAGAAGCAGAAAAAAAACAATAGAGGCGGAGATTAATAATTGTTTACGCATAATAGACCAATTATTGTTATATTGTTAAATTGTTTCATTGTTTAAAAAATAAAGCAATACGTTGTTTACAGTAATTATAACGTTTTAAAATGGCTCTTGCAACAAAGACTATGCTCTGTCTATAATCAATTTTATACGGCTAGAAACAAAAATGATACAGAAAGGGAATGGATTGATATATTGAAAATTCAAAATGCAAAATTAATTTGTTCATCGTAGCTACTGTGAACTATGAACGAATAACCAACTAACTATTTTTGACTTTTGATTTTTAAATTTTAACTTTTAACTTTTTACAGTATGTTTTCAAATCTTTCAAAACGAATTGGCATCGATCTTGGTACTGCTAACACATTAGTCTACCTGGCTGGAGAGGGTATTGTTCTTAATGAGCCAACCGTGGTGGCTGTTACCGCCGAGGAAAATAGAGTAGTTGCCGTAGGTAAAGAGGCAAAAGAAATGCTGGGGCGGACTCCTGGTAATATTACCGCACTTCGGCCGCTTCGGGATGGAGTTATCGCCGATTACACCATTACCGAGGCAATGCTATCTTACTTTATCGATAAGGTTTGTGGGAAAGCACGATTCTTTAAGCCAGAGGTTATGATTTGCATCCCTTCTGGTGTTACTCAGGTTGAGCGACGGGCAGTGCTTGACGCAACTCTTTCTGCTGGAGCAAAGGTAGCATACCTCATTGACGAGCCTTTAGCTGCGGCTATTGGAGCAAAAATGCCGATTGCGCAAGCTGCCGGACACATGGTTGTTGATATTGGCGGAGGATCAACAGAGGCGGCAGTGATTAGCTTAGGTGGAGTAGTGGTGCATAATTCTGTTCGGGTGGCGGGCAATAAAATTGATGAGGCAATTGCTAATTACACGAAAAAAAAGTTTAATCTCCTTGTTGGAGAGCGTACAGCCGAGGAAATTAAAATTGAGCTTGCTAATGCTTTAAGTCCCCAAGACGGTAAAAAAGAAGGAAAGAAGATGGAAATTCGCGGCAGAGATAGTGTTACAGGTTTACCCCGTACAATCGAGCTTACAGAAGCACAGGTAACAGAAGCAATCAAACCTGTGCTCATGGACATTATTCAATCAGTAAAAGCGGTACTGGAGCAAACGCCCCCAGAGCTTGCCAGCGATATTATTGATAAGGGAATTGTAATGTCTGGAGGAACGTCGTTGCTTAATAATTTTGATAAATTGATGACACAGGTTACTGGAGTGCCCTGTCATGTAGCAGAGGATTCATTGCTGTGTGTCGTACGGGGTACGGGTGTAGCGCTTGAAAATATAGAGCTCTATAAAAGAAGCATATCGAAAAAATAACCTATAAGTATTTTTATCACTGAGGAGCCGCATGAAAATAACAAAATTTTCACTATTTTTTCACAAAAAAGATGTATATAGTACAAAAATCTGGAATGATTAGAATATATTTATTTATAAACTTTGTTAAACCTAAGTTGAATTCAAAAAAGGTGAATAACAAAGATATTCAAATATCGGAAAAAAGATAGATAACAACTTGTTACATAGTATCTTATAGCATGAAAGAATATCTCAATAAAATTTTTTTACTTGGGGTAGGAATAACAAACGACACCTCAAAAAACATCTTAGAGTATATATTATTAAGTCTAGAAAAAGGGACAAAATCTTACTACGTTGTAACCCCAAACCCCGAAATTTTGGTCTATGCCAGTAAACACTCAGGGTTTAAAACAATATTAAACAGTGCACGATTAGCCCTCTGTGACGGCATAGGTGTAATATCGGCAGGAAAATTTTTAGGACAGCCATTTGTCCAGAGGACGACCGGAATAGATTTTCTGGAAACGGTTTGCAAGGCGGTTGCAAAAAAGCCTATAACGGTGGGATTTTTAGGGGGCGGGTCGGGAGTAGCAGAAAGAGCGGCCGAGTGCTTAGTATCTAAATATCCCGAGCTGAAAGTTACATTTATAGGCTCACGATGGCCTCAAGAGCATTCTACTTACGAAAAAAAGTATCAAGTATCAAGTATCAAGTATCAAGCAAAAGAAAAAAACGAAAGAATACTTAATACTCAATACTTAATACCTAATACTTCTATCGATGTTCTCTTCGTAGCCTTCGGATTTCCCAAGCAAGAAGAATGGATGGCGAAAAACCTTAATAAAAATATCTATAAAGTAGCAATAGGAGTCGGCGGAGCGTTTGACTACATTAGCGGACAGGTGCAGCGGGCTCCGGTTGTTTTCCAAAAAATAGGTCTTGAATGGCTGTTTAGACTGTTTTTCCAACCTTGGCGGATAAAACGTCAATTTGCACTTTTCACATTTGTTCTGTTAGTATTGCAGGAAAGATTTTTTAAACAAGAAAAGTAGAGGCTTGGCAATGCTATGAAAACAAAAATGGTCCAGCAAAAAAAGCCGCGAGTGCTTTTTCTTTACGATTTTCCTCTTCGTGGTGGAGGATCAGGGGTATATATAAAGTATTTAGCGCTCCGACTGCGTGAAGCATACGGATATGATTTAGCAATTGCCGCTCCCGATAAAACATCGGTTGATTCTTCAATACGCCAATTCACCCTTAAGCTCCCGCAGGTTCCTGTTTATATTAGCAGGCCGGGACTGGAAAAAGCAAAAAAATATAACGAGCTTACTTCTTCGGAAATCGCCGACTTATACCACGCATTTATAAAAGAAACAATAAAGGCGGTGGAGGACTTTAAGCCTGATATTATCCACGTTCACCACATCTTGCTTAATGCTTGGGCAGCGCGGGTAATAAGGTCTATTAAAGGTATCAAATTTATTATCACTTCCCATGGGAGTTGTATTTTTGTAGCGTCTAAAGATAGACGATATTTTGGTATGACGCGCGACGGTCTTCGTGCTGCAACAGCAGTTACCACCGTTTCTGCCTATACTCGAACCAAGCTACTCAAAATATTTGGTAAAGATTTATCGGCCAAAACGCGCATAATCCCCGGGGGAGTTCGCCTTAGTCTTTTTCCTGCAAAAAAATCACAAGCAGAGCTTGATGTGCTAAGAAAAAAATACAGCCTTGCATCTGGTTCTATAGTGTTATTTACCGGGCGACTAATTAGCGAGAAGGGTATCGAATATATTGTAAAAGCTGCAAATAAAATTCACGGGCAATTAGTAATAGTGGGAGACGGGCCGCAAAAGAAAGTAATAGAGGAGATTATGAGAAAAAACTCCCTTACCAATGTTTTCATGTTAGGCTTTGTTGACCATGACAATCTTATTAATCTTTACTATCTTGCAGACGTATTTCTTTCGCTTTCCTTTTTGGATGAACCAGTTCCTACGGTAATTTTTGAAGCTATGGCTGCGGGGCTTCCAGTGGTTACTACAAGACGCGGGGGGATACCGAGTGCAGTAAAAGATGGATATAACGGATTTTTTGTACGGCCAAGGAATATTGCCGACATCGCAACCAAAGTAAACAGTCTTCTTGCTGCTCCGATACTTCGTAAGCGAATGGGAGAGAGATCCAGAGAGATAGTAAAAAAGCGTTTTATCTGGACAAAAATAGCCGCCCGTTTTGATAGACTTTATAAAGATATCTATAATAATGAGTAATGGATAACCTACTATGCATATAGCAATTGCTGGTGTTATCTCGAAAAAAATCACACAACATCCAACAGGTGGAACAGAACGCTCAACCTATCTTCTTGTAGAAGGGCTGATAAAAAGAGGGCATGATATTACGTTGTATTGCGCAAAAGGAAGTGAAACATCGGCGCATCAAGTAGAAATTTGCGAAGCAGAGGAAGCAAGAGGAATAGAATCAAACGTGGAATATATTTACCCTTACACCTTATTGGAGATACGAAAGATTATAGATGATAGTATATCGAAACCTTTTGATATAGTTCATGTTAACTTCCTCAAAACCTTTCTCTTGTCTTATTTTGCTGATCAAATACCTTTACCAATTCTTCACACAATTCGACGTGATTTTTTTAACAGGCCTGCGCTTGCGAAGGTTTACGAGAAAATTGGGATTCACGACAATGAACACTTTGTCCTTGTTTCAAAAAAAGCCTATGACCTGAGTCTTATCAAAACTAGAATTCACATGGTATACAATGGTATTGCGATAAATGATTTTCCTTTTAGATCTTCTGATAATGGCTATTTTCTCTGGTTGAGTAGGATTGATTCATTAAAAGGGATAAATGATGCAGTTAAAGCAGCTTACAAAGCCGAAGTGCCACTTCGATTGCTGGGTGCAATTGATGCTGTATCAAATCAAGAGTTTTTTGATCAAAAAGTAAAGCCTTTTATTTCAGAAACTATTACTTATGAAAAACCAAGTACATTTGGACGAAATGTTGAGTTGTATCAAGGGGCAAGAGCATTGCTATTTCCCACAAAATGGGAGGAGCCGTTTGGGCTGGTTGTTGGGGAAGCCATGAGCTGCGGAACACCGGTTATTGCCTATAACCGGGGTGCGATGAGTGAGTTAATAGAAAATGGGGTAACGGGCTATTTGGTAGATCCCAAAAAAGGCGTTGAGGGACTTATCAAAGCGATAAGAAAAATAAATTCGCTTTCAAAAGAA
>CAYZZG010000008.1:0-7488 GCA_964482825.1 uncultured Gammaproteobacteria bacterium | reverse complement strand
AAGAGAATTTTTCTATAGAAAAAACCGTAGAAAACTACGAAAAACTCTATAAAGAAATAATTTACAAGTTTCGCGCTTCCTGTCGTCCTGCATGAACAGTATGGCGAAATTCGTGCAATTGAAAGCAGGTAGTCCACATGATACTCTTATTATATGGTGGACTTTTCCTTTCTTCAAAACCCGCTGTCAAAAAAATGGGTGATACTTGCTCCTCGGCGGGCAAAACGGCCGGATGTGGCTAGCGGGATCGAGCCGGGCTGTCCTTTTTGCCCGGGAAGGGAGAAAGATGAGGTTGAGCTTTATAGAATTCCAGTTTCAGAAAACTCGGAAGACTCTACTTGGAGTGTTCGTGTCATTCCCAACAAATTTCCTTTTGCGCCGATTCATGAAATTGTTATTCACTCGCCCGATCACCACAAAAACTTTGGTGAACTACCGTTAGATCAAGTAGGGCTTATTTTACAAACCTACCGCCATCGCTATAATGAGCACAGTCATAAAGGACAGGTTTATATTTTTCATAATAGAGGAGAGGCGGGCGGTGAGAGCTTGCCCCACCCGCATACTCAGATTGCTGTTGTTCCGTTTGAGGTGAAAATGGATATACCAAGACTTGATCCTTCGGCCGATGCAGAATTCTCACCAAAGCCTTTCTCTTTAAGCGATAATTCTGTTATCGGTTCTCAGTTTTCAGTTATCAGTAAACAGTCAGTCAGTTTTCAGTCAGCCCGTTCAGAAACCGATAAACAGACAACAGACAAACCGGAACCCGACAACAGACAACCGAAAACTGATAACAAGTCATTCTTAAATTCAGTTCAAACAGACTATTTCTATCTCTTCTGTCCCAAAACATCCCAATGGCCCGATGAAGTATGGGTTGCGCCAAAAGTTCGTGGTCGTGCCTTTGGAGAAATAACGGATATGCAAATAAAAGATCTGGCATTTATTTTGCAACGACTGATTCAAATTCTTGACCTTCGCCACGGCCACGAATTTCCCTATAATTTCTATATCTATCCCGGAGGAGACTGGTATTTACGTCTTTTGCCCCGCGTTAAGTCGCTTGGTGGATTCGAAATCGGCACCGGCATCTATATTAACACTCAGGACCCGGCAGAAACGATTGCGTTTATAAAAACTCACTTCCACCAGCCGGATGAGGAGAAAATTAAGAAGGAGAATCAGGCTGATTATCAAAGAAGTGTATAAGTAGCTTAAGTTACCTAAGATACTTAAGTCACTTAGCATATGAATAAGGTAAAATACCTCCTAACGTACCGTTACTCGGAAATAATCCATGACCTCACTGTGGGATTTACGAAAAGTTATCTCTTGGGTCACTTAAGCATCTTAAAAAACCTAAGCAACTTAAGAGGGAAAGCTGATTATCGGCAAGCCGACCAAATGAATCAGGCCGCAAGAAGTGGCAAGCAAAATATTGTCGAGGGTGTCGGGCAGAGTCAGACTTCTAAGAAAGGAGAAATAAAGCTGTTGGGAGTTGCTAAAGCCTCTTTTGAGGAGCTTCTTATGGATTTTGAGGACTTTTTGCGGCAAAATAATCTGCAAATTTACCAAAAAGATGACCCGCGAGTTACGGCTTTTCGAAAAACCGCTTTTAGGTTAAGTCACTTAAGTAACATAAGCAACTTAGGATACTTAATCGAAAAGCCGGTCCTTCCTGATAACCCGCAAGACGCGGCAAATTTTCTTCTGACCCTTTGCCACCAAGTAACTTATCTTTTGGACCGGCAGATAAAAGCATTAGAAGAAAAGTTTATCAAAGAAGGCGGATACTCAGAAAATCTCTTCAAAAAAAGGCTCACTAACCGTTTTCCGTGAAAGTCTTTTAGTGGGAAATTATTTCCTCATCTGTGCAGGAGTTGGCGCGGCTCTTTCTAAAAGTCCCCGCTGGAATTTTCTTAATGCAGCGATTTCTTGTTTAATTCCTGTTTCTAATCTTGGATAACTCTCCAATAAACCTAAAGAGATTTGTGCCAGTTGTTGTTCTGAACTCACAACATATAATCCTGCCTTTCTGTGTAGAATACTTCTTGCTTGTGGTTGGTCTGATGGTTTTATTGGTAAATCTCCATTTTTAATAGTATGAGCTATTACATCCAGATTAAATTCTGTTTCATAAAAACGATCAAAATCATCAAATACATCAACTCCTATCGCTCCTGTCCTTCCGTTACCCCTAACAAGTAGCATTATAGAAGAAGTATCTAAGTGCCTGCTATGGGAGAAAAAATGCGGACATGTGTCAATAAGTTGTATTGCTAGCGATTGAATTTCGTGGGCAAAAGGCAGCAATTCTTTTTTTGGTTCTGTCATAAATTTAGATGGTTTTGTGTGCGATGCCTAATAACCACAATACTGCTTCTTTCTTGTAGCGTCTGTCTCCTCGGGAATTAATGCGAATGGCGGGAAGTTTCCCTCTTTTCCCCCAACGCTTAATGGTGAGTGGAGAAACGCGTAAGATTTGTGCTACTTCTCTGACAGTTAATAGATCTGGAAGATTGTCTATTGATACAGTATGATTTGCCATAGCTTCGGGACTATAACGTTTATAATCATTATAATCGTTATATGTTTATAAAGTAACAAAGTATAACAAAGATGTCAAGGGGTAAATTGGGGTAATCTTACTACTGCTGTTGAAGAAAATAATCCTGCGCCAAATCCTGCCAGGAAGCAATTTCGTCGTTAGTTAAGGCATAATTAGGAAGATACAAACCAAAAGAAAGACCCGGTAATGGATCTTTCTCTACTGATCGCTTAACTTCTGTCCGTGCTACCATAATTTGACATTATAATGGTAAAAAGAATTTAGCACAAGCAGTAAAAGAGTAATTGATGCAGATTGAGTTTAGGTTGCCAAGACAGCGTTTTAAAGGACAGTCCTTACAAATGTTATTTTAGTTCTACTGTTGCGCCGGCTGCTGTGAGTTTGGTTTTTGCTTCTTCTGCAGTCTTTTTATTTACTGCAACCATTGTCTCTTTTGGCGCTGCATCAACTAAATCTTTTGCCTCTTTAAGTCCGAGTGTTGGAACGAGTTCTCGAAGCGCTTTAATAACAGCAATTTTATTTGCGCCTGCATTTGCGATTACCACATTAAAAACTGTTTGTTCTTCTTTTGGTTCCTCCGCGTCTGACACGGCTGACCCTTGCTGCGAAGCCATGTTTGACGTGGCCATCATGGCTGCGCTTACTCCAAATTTTTCTTCCAATGCCTTGACGCGTTCGGATAACTCCAAAACAGACATTTCCTCTACCGCTTTTATCAGTTCATCTTTGTTTAACTTTGCCATATGTAATCACCTCCCCGTGGACGATAGATGGTAGAAAATAGAAAGTAGTAATTTGAAGGTAGAGAGTGGAAGATAGAAATCTATCCTCAAACTTCTATCCTCAAAAAATCTATCTTCTATAATCTATTTTCTATCGTCAATGCTTTTTAGCTTCTATTGTTTTGAGTGTCATTGCCAGTTTGACTAAATTCCAGTTCAAAGCCCGGTGTAATCCATAAATCGGCGACTTAAGGCCGCCAACAAATTGGGCAAGGAGTACGTCACGGGAGGGGAGAGTAGACAGACGAATTACTTCTTCGGCAGTGATCATTTTGTCTTCAAAAACCCCAAACTTAATTTGCGGTAGCTTAAGATTTTTTATTGATTTGGCAAGCTCTTTTAACGGAGTAATAGGGTCGGCGTAGGCAAAGAGGGTAGCGGTGGGATTCTGCAGGGCAGAGTCATTTTCCATTTTCCATTTATCATTTGTCATTTCCATGGCTCGTTTAAGCAGAGTATTTTTGGTTATGGCTAGTTCCGCTTCAACCTTACGAAGACCTTCCTTCAATGCTTCCAGCTGCTTGTGGGTCATGCCTTGGTAGTTAGCAAACACCATTAGTTTCGCTTTGCCAACCTTTTCTGCTACTTCGGCAACAACTGCTGCTTTCCTTTGCTTGTTTTTTGATAATGTATTGTTATTCATAAAAAAACACTCTTATGAGGAGTGTTAATAGCTACTAGCCATTAGTGCGTTAGCGACTACTAAAAATCTAGTTGCTAGTAGCTAATCGCTAGTTGCTTTTCTATTCCTCTGTAGGATTTATTCGCCAATTAGCGAACCTACTATCTTTGGATTAATAATATAATAGCAGAGAAGTGGTAATTCGTCAATAGCTTATGCGATTTGTGGGGAAGGCGGTGTTGGTGGTGTTGGTCTATGCACTCTTTCAAACACCCCAATAGCCAGTTCTACTTGGTTAATAAATTTTTCGCGATGTTCTGTAAAAGAAGCAGGTGAAGTGTCGTGATAAAGTTTTTCTCTAGTTTGTTGCAAAAACCTGCCAAATGATACAATAAATAGCGAAGGATCACCAAAACGCCGTTTGGCAAGATCAAACGCTCCCTGTCCAAAATTTATAATTCCAGAGTCGTGAGAGATTCTATGGTATTTGCTTGATTGACTTCGTGCATTGAGCATTACAAGCTCAAGCTTTGATATATACTCATTAAGAAGCAGTATATACGCATCGTAGGATTCTTGAGAAATTCTTCCCTCTTCCAAAAGACTCCTTACCACATCTCTGGTAAAAGGGTAAATTACCGTATGTGTTTGCGTTGTGGTAAAGGCATCAATGTACCATCTGTTTAAGCCAAATCTTTCCCTAGACATTGCCATAATAGGAGTATAGCATATTAAAGACTATAAGTCTAAGAAGTTATATACAGAAAAATGTGGATAACTCAAGTCATCCTCTTGCTATAGGATGAAACAATTAACAGTTGACAGCTTGACAAATTAATACTTTAATTGCATTCAATGTAAGGCTTTTGGTAATGTAGAAATTTTTAGAGGGCTCTAAAGCGATTGTATGAAGTCGAAAAAATTGTCTCTTGAAAACAAACATTATTTTGTGTATTGTTAGTATATGTTAACAAAGAATGATCTTCAACAAATTCAGAAAGTTGTTCAAACGGAGACAAGAAAAATCGTTTCACAAGAGTTAGAGCCTGTTAAAAGAGATGTAGGTTCTTTAAAGACGGATGTTGGTTTTTTAAAGAATGACGTTAATGAGCTTAAGGCAGATGTAGGCACTGTAAAAACTGATATTGCCTTTCTTAAAAAGGATACAAAATCTTTGAAGAAAGACATGCGATACGTAAAAAAGACTATAAATATCATGATTGGACGATTTGATCAAGAAGATGTTCTTCTTGGAAGAAGAGTTGAAAGAATTGAAAAACATATTGGACTTCCCCAGATTTAATTCTTAAATCTTTGTTCTTTGCTCTTAAATCTTATCCTACATTTCTTCCATACCGTTCTTTCGACAACTGAATAATTTTTTCTTTATTTTCGTTTTTTAATGCCGGTAGTGGTAAGGTTTTTGCCGGAAATGGTGATGAAGTCATGCCGTCGATGGAAAGCTTTAAGACGGTCTCAAATTTTCCTAAGCTAACTAAATCATTTTCGGTATATATTTCCGCATATTCTCGGGTAAGATGATACGCGTCAGCGCCGCCAACGACAAAAGAAATAAGGGTGCCAGCATTTCCAAAGAGGGCTTTTACAACTTCTTCATCAATTTGTCCTATATATTGATTGGCCAGCGTTAACGACAATCGATACTTTCTGGCTTCCGAAAGAATTTTAATAAAAGAATTTGTGGCAAAGTTTTGAAACTCATCAACGTATAAAAAGAAGTCTTTGCGGTCTTCTTCTCCCACAAAACTTCTGTTCATCGCCGCTAATTGAATTTGGGTAATAATCATGGCGCCCAAAAGCGAAGCATTATCTTCGCCTAATTTTCCTTGCGAGAGATTGAGTAGAAGAATTTTTCCGCCATTCATAATTTCCTCAAGATCTATTGTAGATTTTGTTTGCCCAACAATGTTTCTTATCATTTTTGAAGAAATAAATTGTCCAACCTTGTTTTGAATAGGCGAGATCGCTTCGGCCTTAAGGCTATCTGGCATGCGGGCAAACTCTTTTTCCCAGAAATCTTTAATAACAGGATCGGTAAGACCGTTTACCACTTTTTTTCGAAAATCAGCATCGGTCAGAATACGAAGCACGTCAACAAGCGTAGTATTGGGCGTTGCCAAAAGAGTAATAATAATATTGCGCAAGATGTATTCAAGGCGCGGTCCCCATGAATCTTTGTAAATTTTGTTAAAAATCGATACAATCCCGCTGCTTACCAAATCTTTATGTTGCTGATTTTTTACTTCCAAAACGTTTAAAGAAAATACTCGTTGTTGGTCAAACGGCTCTAGATAGATAACATCATTCATTCGCCGTTTTGGAATAAAGTCAAGAATAGTTTCCGATAAATCACCGTGGGGATCAATAATGCCAATGCCACGATCTTTGCGAATGTCATCAATTGCCATATTGGCAATAAGTGTTGATTTTCCAGCGCCGGTTTTTCCAATAATATAGGCATGTTTCCGTCTGTCCGCGGTTTTTATTCCGAAAATGGTTGGTTGATTCTTAAAATCGGTAATACCAAAAAAGTTAATATCCTTTTTTTGTTCATCTGTTGCGTTTTGAGCTACGGGGATATTCTCCGGCGGTTCACCAGCCAAAGTTTTTCCCCAGGCAATATTTTTAACTCCGGAGAGAAGGTATCCGGGCGGATGCCAGATGGTGGCCAGCTCTTGCGCGTTTAAAATCTGATGCCTTTTTTCAAAAAAGTAGGTGGAGCGATTTTTGATTCGTCTAATCAGCCGCTCGCTGTGGAAAATGGAGCGTTTTAACTCAAATTCATTGCCGTCGCCGTGGGAAAAAATACCAAAAGTTCCGGCTAAATTGCGAAGGTATGGCCTGGGATCACCACTATCTACCCCAATCACCAAACGGATTAAAGCCTTCCCTCCTTGAAAAGAAGCTTTTTGCATAATAAGTAGCTGTTGCGGGTCGCGGGCATAGTGAACCGATGGAGTAACGGTGCCTGTTTGGGGCGAAACAGCCTGTGTTGGAGTAGTTGCCTCTATCATTTGTCCGGCTTTTTTGACTGCTCTTGCTTGCCAATCAAACGAAGCAGTAGTAATCAGAATTTGTACCGTCATTCGCACATCCGGCTGTTGTTTGGCCAAATATCCCACCAGCGCAGCCAGCGTGTCGATATCTTCAAAATCGGCGTAGGTTTTTGTGGGAAGATAAAATTGATTATCAAGCACCAATTGACCTACTGCAATATGTTTGCTGGTAAAAATGTGTGGCATGGGATCCTCTGTTTTTTCGATAGACGAAGTGGGAAAAGAAGCGCCAATTAGACTGGCCACAAAGGTTTCCTGGTTTTCATCGGTGGTGACGTAAAAAGATACTGTTTGATTTAATAAATAAATCTCAAAAGAATAGACATGAGGTTTGACCCATGGCCGTTTCCAAAGCGGAATATGCGAGTGGGAAAGGCAGGATGCAAAGATTTGCGTTGCCGCGGCAATCGGTGTTTTATCGTCTTTGGGATTACG
>CAYZZG010000007.1:9030-26218 GCA_964482825.1 uncultured Gammaproteobacteria bacterium | reverse complement strand
ATGGGTGATTAGACAGGAAGATTCCTCGTTGCACTCGGAATGACAAATCTTCTGGGAAAAGCTGAATTAATACAAAATAATAGTTATAGGCCTTAGGGTCCGACCCTGCATCCTATATTTGGATTTTTATTCCAGGAGACATGGTGGATTTGAGGGTAACGTTTTTAATTTTGTTTGGTTGTACCGCGTTTATAATGGTTGAAATATTTTCCTCCAGTTTTTTTTCGCCAAAGGATATCTTTCCAACGCTCAAATGTATAACCGGTAACTTTGATTCGGTTTTAAAGGTCATGTGACCCCCGGCATATTTTTGGGCTGCTTCCTCCGGGTTTTTGGTGATTGTGCCATTTTTGGGATTTGGCATGAGGCCTTTTGGTCCTAAAAACTTTGCAACTTTAGAAAGTTTTGGCATCATTTCCGGTGTTGCGAGTAGTACATCGAAATCAATAATGCCTTTCTCGACATTGGCAATTAGTTTGTCATCTGCAACAGCAACCCGTACATGTTTTCCGGTTCCATGTGGAAGATTAACTGTTCCTGTAATGCCCGATTCGGTAGTATTTACATGCAGTTCAACGGTCTCATCAAATTTTGCCCATTTGAGCCGTGGCAATAATTCGAGGGCTTCGGTAAGAGAATAAGTTTTACTTCTATCAACTAGTTTAGCAACGGTTTGGTAGGTTTTGGAACGAGCTTTTCGGTTATCAGTTTTCTGTTTTCGGTTTTCAGATTTTTGTTTTTCTGTTTTCGGTTTACCCGTCTTCACTAAAGTTTCGCCGGCCAAGCCGGTTGACTGAATAACTGGTTGACCAGATTCTGATAACTGAGAACCGAAACCCGATAACTGATCCAATTTGACCAATTCTTCTTCGCTTGGTCCAACAGCCACCACGCGTTCTCCGCCATGAGCGCCCTTTACGAGTTTTTTAGACTCTTTACGCTTTTTTGCCTGGTTTTTTTGATTTTTCTCGGCTTCTTCATCGCCGAGGGTTTTTACTCTAATTTTACCCATAGGTTCCTTTCAGTCAAAAGTAAATATCAAATAGTAAAAATCAAAAATACAAATAAAAGATCAAATATTTTTACTTTTTAATCTGTATTTTTACTATTTTATTTTTAATTTTTTATTTTACTTGTACTCCCATCGACCGGGCTGTTCCCTCTACTATCTTTACTGCTGCCTCGAGATCGTTTGCATTTAAATCATCCATTTTTTCTTTTGGGATTTCCTCGGCTTGCGCTTTGGTTATTGTTCCGGCCATCTCTTTGCCCGGTTTTTGCGACCCTTTATCTTTGCCAAGCGCTTTTTTAATCATCTCGGCAACTGGGGGTTTTTTAAGAATAAAAGAAAAGGTTCTATCTTCGTAGATAGTTATAACAGCTGGTACAATGGTGCCTTTTTGATCAGCGGTTTTGTCGTTAAAGGCCTTTACAAATTCCATAATAGGAATGCCGTGGGGACCAAGAGCGGTTCCAATGGGTGGTGCTGGTGTTGCCGCGCCTCCTGAGATATTAATTTTGACAATTGTTTTAATTTTTTTAGCCATGTTCCTTCCTTTCAGTCAGTCAAGTTCAAAATTCAAAATGCAAAGTTCAAAATTTTAAATTTTCAACTGTAACTTTTAATTTTTAACTTTGAACTTTTAACTTAGAGCTTGGCGACCTGAAGGAAGTCAAGCTCGACTGGGGTTTCACGACCGAAAATATTTACCAGTACTTTTAATTTCCCCTTTGTGTCATCAATTTCGTCAATGGTTCCGAGGAAATCTGCAAAGGGGCCGTCAACTATTTTTACTGCCTCGCCGGTGGAAAATGTTGCTTTGTACAAAGGTTCTTCCATTTTCATAAACTTTTGGATTGCTTCAACTTCTTTTTCAGAAATTGGCGTTGGTTTGTTGCCGGCGCCAATAAAAGCGGTTACTCCTTGGGTTGTTCTAACAAGTAGCCATGATTCGTCATCCAGAATCATTTTTACCAAAACGTAGCCGGGAAAAATTTTCTCTTTGACGCTTTCTTTTTTGCCTTGGGAAACTTTAATAGTGTTGCGGGTGGGGACAATAATATCAAAAATACGATTGCCAAAGCCCATGCTGTCTACCCTCTGCTTAAGCGACCTGGCCACTTTGTCCTCGTGACCAGAGTAGGTGTGGACAATGTACCATCGAGCCTCGCTCGGTGAGCTCTGTGTTTCTTCGACTGGTTGTTCAACTTGTGTTGATTGATCTTGCGAATCCATAATATTTAATTAAAAGTTTAAAATGTAAAGTGTAAAATTACAGTGTAAAGTTTTAAGTTTCCAAGAATTTTAAATTTTTAATTGTAACTTTTAATTTTTAACTTTACACTTTTCACTTTATCAGGAGTTCTGTAATCTTGGTGAAAATAAAGTCAATTCCACCAATGTACAAACCAACTCCTACGCTTACCACTATGACCATTATGGTAAGACGAATTACTTCCTGCTGTGTTGGCCAGGTTACCTTTTTTAATTCATCAAGTGTTTGACGCAAAAATATAACGGGCGTGGTCATACAATAAGCAATTTTATCAAATCTCCATTGACATGTAAAGCCCTGGAGTCTACAATAAAAGACGATAGAGAATAGATTATAGAAGATAGGCTTCTAACCTCTGCTCTCTATTTTCAAATTACTGTTTTCTATTTTCCATCATCTACCGTCAAATACGTATGAATAAAATCCGTAAAGCTGTAATTCCCGCTGCCGGGTTTGGTACCCGATTTCTTCCCCAAACCAAAGCCATGCCCAAAGAAATGCTGCCGATTGTTGATAAGCCGGTGATTCAGTATGTGGTTGAGGAAGCAGTCGCTTCGGGAATAGAAGATGTAATTATTGTAACGGGCTCTTTGAAAAGAGCGATAGAGGACCATTTTGATGTTCCCAACGCGGATTTAATCAAAAACCTTGAATCGGGCGGAAAACAGAAGATGGTTGAAGAAGTTAAAAAGATTTCCGAAATGGCAAACTTTATATACATTCGGCAAAAAGGTCCTTATGGCAACGCAACGCCGGTGCTTTCGGCAGAGCCGGTTATCGATAAGGAAATGTTTGCGGTTATGTGGGGAGATGAATTTATCTATAGCAATCCGCCGCGCCTTTTACAAATGATAAAAGTGCATGAGAAGTACGGCGGCGCGGTAATTTCGGCTGTTAGAATTACCAACAAAGAAGATTTAAAACGATATGGCATCGCGAAAGTACAGCAATTAGAAGGAAACGTTTATAAGATCGAACATATCGTAGAAAAACCAAAACCGGAGGAGGCTCCTTCGGATCTTGCGACACATGGCGCGTATATTCTGCCTCCTGAAATTTTTGATATCATACGTAATCAAAAACCGGGGACAGGAGGAGAATTGTATCTTCCCGAGGCAATTGATGCGCTTATTAAAACAGACTATCCAGTCTACGCCTGCGAAATAGAAGGAGGAAAGTACTACGATACCGGTAACAAACTGGAATACATGAAAACAGTTATTGAACTCGCCCTTGAGCATCCCGACATCAACGGCACCTTCCGCCAATTCCTCAAGGATTTGAAGTTGTAGAATCGCCGCTTTACATACGTAATACGTATGACATTAAATGTGTTTATGCAAAGAATAAGCGTGCATATTTCTGATGAAACCAAGCAAAGAATTAATTTAGCAGCGAAAGCAAAAAACAAGGTTGAAGCTGAGTTGATTCGGGAGGCATTAGATGCCGGTTTAAATGTTATCTACCCCAAATCTACTTCTGCTCAGGCACTGCTTGATTTCGCAAAAGAAGCGGAAAAATTACCTACTAAACCCAATGCCCCTACAGATGTATCTGAAAATTTAGATTATTATGCTTGGGGAGGAAGTAAGAACAAGTGAGCGCTAAAATTGCTGTTGAGCTTGGAGCTGATAATATTTTCTCATTTGATAGTTGGTATTCCAAGGAAGGATTTACCTTGGCGCAAGAAATATAGGCACCAGTTCGAGGTTGAAGGCTAAAGTTTTGTAATTATATACCACTTCTGCTAAAATACTTCGTCATGGCAGGGAATAGACGAGAAATAGACTATGGCTATCTAGGGGAACAAGGAAGTGTACTAGTCCCACATTTATATCCACACCCAAATGATTTTAGTATTGTTCCAGAAAATAGGATTGATACTGATACACTAGGAGAAACACTCCTTAGAGATGCGGGAGCGCTGCCAAAAACTAGTGCGGAGGCCATAGAAAGACAAGCATTCTCTATTATAGAAGCACCCAAAAGCCCTTTAGAACGACTTATAGAAGTACGACCGCGCATTGATGTACATGATTGGCTTATTCATGTTAAGGAGGCTACTGGTTATAGAAAAAGTGGAGATAGGCTTAAGACACGGGATATTTTGAATTTTTTTGTCCATGGACGGGATGGCAAAGTAGCAAGCTATAAGGATCGATTAGCAAGATTAGAAAAAGAAGGAAGAATGGACTCTTCCTCCTATGGCATTGCAGAACTCAACGGCCAACGATTTGTGATGTTTAATACCCACTTTGACGTCTTGGGCGGATCGGTAGATATCGCCATGGGGCCTCGTTTCGAAAAAGCTCTTGAGCTAGCAGAAAAAGAACACCTGCCAGTTGTGATGGCGATGGCAGGTTCGGGGGGTATGCGGCAACAAGAGGGGACGCCGGCGCTTGAGCAAATGACACTTATGGCTGTGGCCACAGCACGATTTAAAGAAAAAACTGGGCTTCCGATTATTGCGGTTTTGGCTGGAAAAGTATATGGAGGCACATCCGCCAGTCCTGTTCCTTTGGCAGATATCATTGTGGCGATGGAGGGTTCGGATTTTGGATTTTCAGGACCAGATGTGATTGAGACCTATCAAGGAATACCAGTAAAACCAGGCGATCAAAGCGTTGAAGCACACACCATAGATGGAAGACTTATCGATGCCTTATTTCATTCAGAGCATGATTTTATTCACTGGCTTTCTAATTATCTTGCTTTATATCATACTCTGGAAAAATGGAAACGAGAAAAAAAGAAACCAGTGATTGCAGATTTGGAAAAACCGACAATCTTACGAGAAATTCCGGACGCAATTCGATTTCCTTTTGGCAGAATAGGATTTTTTAACAGTCTGCAGCAACAAGAATTTGAAGAAAGAACTCATGATCTTTCTGAAGAAGACCTCACAGATTTGTTATACGAGAGATCACGGAAAGAATTATTTAGTGCTTTTGAACGGCTAAAAAAAGATCCTAAACGGTTTGATACAGCATATCTTATGACAATGCTTAATAATCCTGTGCCGTTGTATAGTGCACATGTGGTTGGAGACAGAATAAATTATCCGGGAATTATTGCTGCCATGGGGATAATTGATGGAATACCAATTATGATTATTGGACAACAGCCAAGTTATTACCAAAAAAAAAAGTGGAGAAATAGGAAAGATTCCTTCATCTCCAACGCCGCAAGATTATGTATATTATCGAAAAATGCTTAAAATTGCAGAAAGATATGGAATGGTTGTTGTCAGCCACGTAGATACCCTTGGCGCAAAACCAACAATAGAGGCAGAAAGAAGAGGACAAGCAGTTGAAATTGCCAAAACAATTGCAGCAGCAAACTTACTAAAGGTACCAATTCTGACTGTTATTAGTGGAGGAGGAAGTGGTGGTGGATTGGCAGTGCAGCCATGGGGCAAACGAGTTATGACAAAGGACGGATTTAGCAGTGTCGCCGAGCCTGCTTCTTCGGCTGCGATTCGGGTAAAGGGGGTGCCTCATCTAGAAGACACAATGGAACAGTTGCAAGCTTTGCGTACAACTGCCGAAGATCAAAAAAAGTTTGGGCTGGTTGATGAAATTGTACCAATTAGTAATGGAGAATCTTATAAACATCCAGAATTAGTAGTGGCAAAAATACGCGATCTTGTTATCCAATTTGCAATAGAAAACAGTCGATTTAATCCCGATAAAGTGGTTTCAGCAAGAATAAAGAAGATACAAAATACTCTTCGCGGTCTTCTAAAAGCACATCCTACAAAAAAGTAAATTTGTTATACTATTAAAATGGCTAGACGCTTACTGTTCGCATCTTTGGGATTTGGAACTTTTTTCCTCTTCATTTTCTTTTCCTACCTAGTCCACAAAGATTTGTTTACTCAGCTTGATTTTAATACTACAGTTCGGCTGCAGGACAATATTCCCCGGCGGTTTGATGAGATGTTTTCCTTTTTAAGTTTTTTTGGCAGTTTTGAGCCGATGCTGATTGCGCTTATTGCCATTTTGCTTTTATTTCGAAAATGGATTAGTGGTTTTATGATTATTGGGGCGTTTGCGGTTCTTCATTTTATCGAAATCTATGGTAAAACATTTGTCAGTCATTTACCGCCGCCGGAATTTATGATACGCACAAAAAAAATTATTGATATGCCGCAGTTTCATGTGCGTTTGGAAAACTCCTATCCATCCGGCCATGCCGCCAGGGCGGCGTTTATTACCGTGGTGTTATTAGTTCTTTTCCTCTTCTCAAGAAAGATGGGAAAGACGGAAAGTTTAGTAATTTTTATAGTGCTTATTACTTACGATCTTACCATGTTTGTGAGTAGAGTTTATCTTGGAGAACACTGGTCAACTGACGTTATTGGAGGAAGTTTGCTTGGGGCGGCAACGGCACTTCTTGGGGCTGTTTTTTTGGTTGGTGGTCAAAAGCAGGTTTCTCTTCGACGTGAGACAAGTGCCAGACAGGGAGAGAAAAATAAAAAGTAGCGCCTTTTCCCTCCTCGCTTTCTATCCACATTTTTCCACTATGTTGTTTAATAATCTCTGAGGAAATATATAGTCCCATGCCAAGGCCTGGGAAAACTTGTCCTTCCTTGTAGTAAATGCGATAAAACCGTTCAAATATTTTTTCCTGATGCTCTTTTGGAATGCCTATGCCAAAATCCTGTACTCCAACAGTAATATTACTATCGTTACTGGATATGTGAATAACAATTTTATCTGCATCAGGAGAATACTTAATTGCATTGGTAATAAGGTTGGTAACAACCTGGCCAATACGGTCCTTATCTCCATAGAAAAAGTTGATTTCATTATTTTTCTCAACAAGCAGTGCATGATCTATAGCCAGGTTTTGTAGACTTTCCACGGTTTCCTGAATAACGTCTTGTATATTAAGCAATTCTTTTTTGTAGATAATTTTTCCGGCCTGCATTTTGGATACATCGAGTAAATCGTTAATAAGACCAGTAATCTTTTCTATCTGAATACTCATTTTTAGAAGATACATATTTGCCTTGGCGTTTCCTTCCTGCGTAAACATTTTTTGCAAGATTTGGGTAAAGACTTTAATACTGGTTAACGGAGTTTTTAACTCGTGGCTTGCCATGCCAATAAATTCATCTTTTCGCTTCTCTATGATTTGTCTTTCTGTTACATCTTGGGAAATGTGGGAAAAGCCTCGCAGTTTTCCATTTTCGTCGCGCATTACCGTAAGGGTAACGCTGGCCAAAAATTGTGCGCCGTCTTTTCGTATCTTTATTCTTTCGGCATTAAAGCGCCCATTTTGCGATGCTTCGTTTAAATCCTTCCACGGAATACCTTGTTCTATTTCTTCTTTTGGATAAAACTGAGAAAAATGTTTTCCAATAATTTCATGCGTTTGATAGCCTTTTATTCGCGCTGCCCCTTCATTCCAACTGGTAATGTAGCCTTCGCGGTCAAGGGTATAAATTGCATAGTCGGTAGCGGTATTAAAAATTAGACTAAAACGTTCTTCGTTTCTAATAATTTCTTTTCGTTGTAAATCTGCCGCCCATAGTGTTGTATGCATAATTTGACTAAGTAAACTAATCAGCACGCCTTCAAATACAAAGATAGAAAGATAAATAATGTTTCCTGCATCCTGCAGTCCAAAAAACGTCCGATCATGCAGAAAAAAATAATCAACCAATATGGTGGAGAACACTGTAGCAAAAATACCAGATCTAAGTCCGCCATACCAAGCGCTGATGGTAATGGCGGCAAAAAAAATAATAAAGTGATTTTGTGGGGTTAAATATAGATCAAGGCCCTGCTTGGCCAAAAATGCAAGACCTACTGCAAATACGGCCACGCCATAACGGTATATTGCAGGGTGAGTAAGTGTGCGAATATTCCACATTGGATGCCTTAAGCCCTTAAAAGAAGCAATAAAACGTGAAGAGCGCTTCTGAGAAATAACTTCTTCTGCCATAAGCCAAATAAAGCACAAATTTTTGCGCTATTATCCAAAGACCTAGTAACTATTTTTTCTTTGTTCCTTTTAGCATCTTTTTACGAACAAAGGCCACAGATCGCTTTGCTCTGCCGAATTTTCTATTAACAGTTTGAGTAAGTTGATCTGAATATTCCTTTGGAGTCCGTGCAAATTCCTCAATTGTGTCAACCGCAACATTGCGAATGTCGCTAAATGTTTTTCCTACTTTTGTGCGAAATTGTTTGTTGGTAAGTGTCATAGCTGCTGCCGATCCTGCTACTGCTCCTACAATTGCACCCGCTCCTACTGCCACTTTATTTGTTATACCCTTTTTTCCTCTTTGAGCATTATGGTTTTTAACCATTTATTATCACCTCCTTGCTGTAATCAAATTCAGTTTAGAGAGACGACATAAAAACAAAAGAAGAGATGTGTAAAAAAGATGTATGAAAGAAGCTATTAGAAAAAATTACCCAAGGAATTTTCCACCGCAGTGACGTTGGGCTCTATCTAAGGTGTTGGGGTGACCAACACAATCTTTAAGATTAAACTGCAGGGCTGCTCAGATTCGAACTGAGAAAAGCAGTTTTGGAGACTGCTGTGATAACCATTTCACCACAGCCCTAAAATAGTAGCAAGTATTAAGTATACAGTATTAGGCATAAAAAGCAAAATACATACTACTTTAGTTTTTCTGTTTCTTTGTGATCTGTTTTCTTTCGACAATGATTACAAAACTTTTTAAGTACCAGTTTGTCCGGTGTATTTAGTTTGTTCCGCGATGTTATATAATTTCTATTTTTGCAAATAGTGCAAACCAATGCAATTGTTACCCTATGTTCACCTTTTGCCATAGATTCCTCCTTTCCTATATTATATCAAAAGAGCCCGGAGCGAGGATTGAACTCGCGCTCTAGCCCTTACCAAGGGCTTGTTTTACCACTAAACTATCCGGGCCAGCCGTTTTTTTAACGCAGTGCTAAGGGAGGGACTTGCACCCCCGGAGCCCTTACGGGCGTCTGGTCTACAGCCAGATGCGATTGCTACTCCGCCACCTTAGCCCGTTCGTCGCTTCGCTCCTCAGGGCAAGCACTTACTATAGTTTGCACTGAGCGTAGCGAAGTGAGCCGAGACCGGGATTCGGACCCGGGACCTATTGTTTACAAAACAATTGCTCTACCACTGAGCTATCTCGGCATTTTGCTTGTTTATTGTATCAGACATATTTTGGGTGAGCAACCCTTCTGACTATGATAAAATAGTTTTATGGACGGACAAGAAAGACAGGGACCAAATATAGAAGGGTTATTTTCTCAAAAAGATGAAGCAGAACTTGCATTTGCAGCGACGCAGAGAAAGCTTATTAAGACAGAATCATTTACAGAGGAAAGCGCTATCGAATTGGGAGTAGAGATTGTTCAAAAAGAAATGGATAGAGATGCTGCAACTTCAGCTTTACAAAGAGCGTTGGGTAAGACTTCTAGAGTGCGCTCTACCCATCGGGTTAAAGAGGCATATTCTGTTATGCAAAACGCACGGGTTGGATTATATGATTCTTTGCGTAGTCATTTACTTGGAAATTCAGAAAAGGTCCGACGGCAAGCAAGAAAAGAGAAGAATCCCGAACTTAACACTCTTGCAACTCAATATTATTTACTTGCTACAGCAATTCCTACACGAGGCAAACCACATGGAGTTTGAGAATTCTACGAAAATAAATCCTGCCCTTTGGGTACCGAAACGATTGGTGTTTTCCCGGTCCTGAATGTATTAGGAAGGCTCATTCCGATACCTCGGTATCGGAATATTCACCTCGTCTCCCAGTCATTCGTTTCCCACTTGCCTTAGTTCATTCGAACTACGGCTCGTGGTGCACTTCGACGGGATACCTCAAAACCAGTGAATTTGTAGAGAAAAAGCTACCAATAGCTTCGTATACCAAAGAGCAACCCTAGTATAAATTTTTCGTAAGGGATTTGTCAACCCTCAGATCCGTAACTATTCAGTTATTACCAGTGAGTTTGTCATTCCGAACGCAGTGAGGAATCTTCCCACCCCATGGAAGATCCTTCGCTACGCTCGGGATGACAGTTATTGGGAAATACTGAATAGTTACTCAGATCCGGCCGGGTCTTATGGAAGTAAAAGTGATCGGGCAAAAGATATAAGATTAAAGATAAACTCCGACAGGGAAAATCCGCCAATCGGAAAAAGCAGCAAAAAGAGCAGAATAAAAAAACCTATATTGCCCATGGCCATGTATACATTTGCTTCTTTTTCCGGCAAAGCCAGGGCAAAAAGCTTTGAGCCGTCAAGGGGAGGAATGGGTAAGAGATTAAAAATTGCTAGTAATAGATTTATAGTTATTACCGTTGACAAAAAAGGGTAAAGGAGCGAAAAAAGAAAAGGAGAAATATTATGAGCAATTACCGGAAGAAACAAAATCCGTAGCATTATTGCCGCAGTAACAGCCAGTAAAATATTGGTAAGAGGACCGGCAAGCGCCACCAGAGCTATATCTTTTCGTCCTTCTCTAAGATTAAAAGGGTCAACAGGTACGGGTTTGGCTGCGCCAATAAAAAATGTTCCGCCTGATGAAATATACATCAATAAAGGTAAAATAACGCTCATAAACGGATCAATATGGCTTTTAGGATTAAGCGTCAATCTGCCGGCTAATCTAGCGGTTGGGTCGCCAAAACGATCTGCTACAAAACCATGGGCAACCTCGTGCAAAATGGCGGAAAACAAGAGTACAATTAGGGTAAGTATTAGTTCCATGTTGTTTCAAACGCAATGATATGATATCATACTTAGCGTATAGGGTATAGCGTCTAGCGTTTAGTTAAAATTTGTAACTATACGCTAATTTCTAGACGCTAAACGCTAAATTTATGGCAATGAAGTGCGACATGTGTTTTAAAGGCATTATGGTGGGAAGGCAGCATCGGCATCATCCGGGTGTGGCCGGAGGCCGTTGGAAAAATCGCGCGCCAAAAACCCAGAAAATTTTTAGGCCAAACCTTCACTCAGCACGTATTTTAGTTGGTTCAACCTATAAAAGAATGAAACTCTGCACAAAATGTTTGCGAAGAGCTCGCCTCGCTGAAGCTACGTCGAAGCGGGCAAAAGAAGCAATGAAGAAAGTTGAAACTAATAAAGTTTTATCTCAGTTAACAGAGTCAACAACTTCTGGCCTTTCTATATAATATAACTGCTTAATATCCAAACTATAGATCTATTTTACTGCTTAAGGTTGTAGAGTGTTAAGCTCCCAAGGTGTCAATAGGATTCCACCTCTAAGGTGGAATAGCTTTGCACCTTACAGCCTTAATGCTAGAATCAATTCTTTTGCTTCTGGATAGCCGTTAAGAAAATCTTTGTAACTCATCGGCTTTTTGCCTTCAACCTGTATAATTTTTTTTGGTAAAAACTTGATTCTTAATTCCTGATTCCTAATTCTTAATTCGGTCCAGACTCCCGGCCAGGGATGGTAAGCGCGGATCATGCGGTTGAGAAATTGGGGAGATGGGGGTGATTGGAGATTTATGAAGCCATCCTGCCGAGTTAAATGTTGGGTATAAATTGTTTTTGTGTGATTTTGGTCGGTAAGTTGGAGTTTTCCCTCTAAATATTTTTGTATACAATCAGTGAGTAATCGTGCTCCTTTGGTAAACAGTCTTTCATAAAGTGTTTCTGCTGTGTCATCGGGCAAAATCGGTTCGGTTTCCTGGACTAAAATAGGACCATGATCAACTTCTTTATCAAGCTTAATAATGGTTACGCCTGTCTGTTTATCACCGTTAAGTATTGCTGTTTGGCCAGGTGATGGGCCACGATATTTTGGTAATAATGAGGGATGGATGTTTATTATTCCTTTAGAAAAAACATTCAAAACCTTATCGGGTAATATTAATCCAAAGTATGCCAGAACCGCAATATTGGCATTAGCCTTTTGTATTTTCTGTAATACTTCATTTTTTCTAAAGTCTGTTGCTACGTAGCAGCATACTTTAGATTTTTTACAATAGGAAATAACAGGGTTAGTTGATTCGCGTTCTGTAGTGATAATGAGATTCAAATCAAAGTTTTTTTGTAAAACTTCAATTATTGGGATAACAAATTTGGAAGAACAAAAAAAAACTAACTTCATAAGAAATTCAAAAGTTAAAAGTCAAAGGTCAAAAGGACAAGTTAAAATTCAAAATTATTTAGTCCTTAATTTTTTTACTTTTGCATTGTAATTTTGCCTTTTGCATTTTTATTTTTGAATTTATATTTTTATCTCATCAAACACATCCTCGCCGCGTCAAACGCGGCTTCGGACTGATCTTTATATTTCAATTTCTTCGAATTCGTCCTCGCCCTTAGCATTTTTGTGCGACTTAAAGAGTTTGCCTTTTTGTTCTAAGACTCGTTTTGGAAAAAGAATGCCGTCTAAGTGATCCATTTCGTGTTGGACAATTGTGGCTAAAAAACCGGTAAATATTCGTTTATGAAATTTTCCCTGCTCGTCCAAATACTCAACTGAAACTTTTGGACTACGAAGAACTGTTCCCCAAATATTGGGAAGCGACAGGCAGCCTTCTAATTTATGCGGCTTTTTTTTGGATCCTTTTGGTCTTTTCAATGGTACTAATTCTTTGGACAAAATACTGATGCGTGAGTTGATACATACCAAAAAGGGGGCGTTATCTGTTGGTTTGGCAATAAAAATTTGGAGTGACCGACTAACTTGCGGCGCAGCCAGCCCTACCCCTTGCGGGTCTTTTGTTCCAAGAAGAGTCTTCTTCATTTTTTCAATCATCTCCAAGAGAGGAGCATCGATTTTTTTAATTGGTTCTGCAACTTTGGATAATATCTCATTTGGCGCCGTGATAATTTCCATAATGGAATTATAGCATGAAGATTCTTTTAAATTGTTTCTCCCCAGGTCTTAAGGGCTTCTTTGGCCTGTTGGTCCTCACGGATAAGGTGATCTAAAATATAGCGCATTTGTTTGACTGCTTTTTCTTGCATATCGGGATGAATCACTTTTCCATCCTTATCAATAGCCAGCTCGTGGTAAAAAAGGCCAAGTGCGTAGTATGCTTCGCGATAGTCGGATTTCATTTTAATAGTTTTTTCCAACACTTCTATTGCTTTTTTGCTGTCGCCATTTTGTCCATATAAAAGACCTAAGTTATAAGATACTTTTGCGTCGGTTGGAGCAAGTATGTTTGCCTGTTTAATTGCTTCAAGAGCAAGAGGAAGGTATTCCTTGTTAAGTTGGCTTAGCGAGTATAAGACTCTGGTTCTGGTTTTCCAAAACAGCACATTATTTGGATGCTCGTTAACAATCTGATTACTCATGGCAACAGCTTCTTTAGTAAGCGTTGTGGCTGTTTGGGTATCTTTATTTTGCCAATAGGCAACAGCCAGCACCGCATTGGCAACAGATATCTCATCTTTAAAAACGGGTTCGTCATTTCTAAGTAAAACAGCACTTTGTAAATAAGGATAGGCTTCTTGATAACGGCTTACTTTGTTTAAATTAGAACCAAGATAGTATTGCTGGTCTGCACGCCAATATTGAAACAACGTAAAAATAAAGAAAAGCGCAATTATCCATATAATAAGAGTAACTGACGCTAGTATCATACCGTCTGCATAGTGATGCTGTTGTGGTTTTTCTTTGGGATAGACAATAAGGTTTTTTTCGTTAACTTTCCCCATCAGAATAAAGACAAAAGCCGGAATAAGGAAAAGAAAGAGATTAACCATCACAACAGAGAAGCCGAAAAAATTAGTCACAAGGATGGAAACATATGCACTTAACAGTGCAATAATTACCAATTTCCAATAATTACTAATTTCAAATTTCAAATGATTAGTGTATAACATTCGTTTTGTAGAAAAAACAAGAAACCATGCAATCATCAATAAATATGTTCCTAGTCCAAAAATGCCAGTGGTGGATAGAAAGTTTAGGTATTCATTATGGGCCTTGTTATATAAATAGTCCCATTCGCTCGTCATGTTATGTTCGACTGGTCGATTTTTATAGTACGCAAAGGCAAATGTTTCCACTCCCGAACCAAAAAGAGGGTTGTTTTTCCAGATATTTAACGCTCCTTCCCAGACAATAAGTCTAATGTGCCCCGAGTCGGTAATGCGCGTTTGCTCTAAAAGTCCCAACGGCTTTGTTTCTTTAGAAGTAGCAGTAGAGGAAGGTGATAGGGATGGTGGGGAAAACCGTTCGCCAATGCGCATTTTTACTCCTTCAAAAGTAAATGGGTCAAACTGTACAATGGGAGTACCTAAGAAAAAATTAATGAGAAGAAAAATTCCCAAAATGATTGCAAATGATTTAAGAAGCGTTTTTTTGGCAGTTGATTTTATGGCAACAAGTACGACAGTAAAAAACGACAATCCTATCCAAAATCCCAAAAATCCCGATCTGGCATCGGTGTAAATAAGATCGATATAAAATAAAATAGTAAATAGTAAAAAGCAAATAGTAAGAATAGTTTTTTTAGATATTCGATATTTAATATTTAATATTTGATATTTTCTGCCGGACTCAGTTTGAATTAGTAAATAATTAAGAGCAAATGCTATTGCTATTGGTACTAAAATAGCGAGGTACGCTGCCAGCCAATCCGGTTGGCCAAGTGTGGAAAACATGCGTATGGTTGGTTTAAATTGATCTGTCCAACAGGAGACATCAAGAGTGCCTCTAAAAAGCCAACACGTTGGATCATAGCCAAAATGCGAAGGTAAACCCCACAGCGCGACAATTGCTCCAGAGATTAAACTTATCAGCAAGAGACGTTTTACCATTTTGACATCATTGAGGTTCGAAACAAAGGAGTAATACAGCACAATATATGAAATAATTGATAACAAGCCGCCGTTAAATCGCGAATAGTATCCCCACAAAGACACGTGAGAATCGAGAGAGAAGATAGTGGAAATAATTTGCGATGCTAAAAAAAGCACGATAGGAATGTCCAGAGGAGTTCTTTGGATAAAGATTCTTCTAGTAAGAATCATTTTCGACACCCATGCAGCAACAATAATAATTGTTAAAGCAAAGGTGAGCCATAATTTATTAAATTCAAACAGCTCCGAAGTATTACTTGTTAAAACAAGGGGAACAAGGAAAAAAATAGCGTAGAAGGAATACTCAATAACTCTATGAAAAAATCGCACCGAAGGAGTATTCATTAGCAATTATTCTAACATATATATTGGCAAACCAGAAGCGAGATGGTATTATAGTCTAGCGTTTAGCGTCTAGCCACTAGGGTTTAGTTGACGATTGTCATTCTGAGGAATATAATGACGAATAATCTCCTTCTGACTTTCAGGGGATCCTTTGTTCTGCAATGCAGAATCTCAGGATGACATTACTAGACGCTAGACGCTAATTTACTAGACGCTTTTTGTATGTTAGACCATTTCTTCTCTTTATTCTCTCACGACATCGGTATCGATTTGGGTACCGCCAACACGCTGGTTTGGGTTAGGGGCAAAGGAATTGTTATTCGCGAGCCATCGGTGGTAGCCATGCATAAAAAGACAAAAAAAATGATTGCCATTGGCAGTGAGGCAAAGCTAATGGTGGGTAAAACTCCGGCAACTATTACAACGGTAAAGCCATTGCGTCATGGTGTTATTTCGGATTTTGACGCAACAGCCGCTATGATTACTCATTATATTCAAAAAGTACATGAAGTAGGACAT
Source organism: uncultured Gammaproteobacteria bacterium (assembly GCA_964482825.1). Taxonomy (GTDB): domain Bacteria; phylum Patescibacteriota; class Microgenomatia; order Levybacterales; family UBA12049; genus CAYZZG01. The sequence goes on along the minus strand of CAYZZG010000007.1, from coordinate 10,259 downwards.
AGGTTTCCCGGATTTATATCCCGGCCAAAGGTGGTTATTGGTATTCCGTCAGCTGTCACCGAAGTTGAGCGCCGGGCAGTTTGGGAAGCCGCGTTACACGCGGGAGCCAGAAGCGCATATTTAATAGAAGAGCCAATGGCTGCAGCAATTGGCGAGGGAGTATCGGTGTTTGCGCCAACAGGTGTTATGGTTGTTGATATTGGCGGAGGAACTACCGAAATTGCGGTTATTTCTTTGGGCGGTATTGTGGTTAGTCGTTCGTTGCGTCTTGCCGGAGATGAGATGGATCAGGCAATTATGCACTATATTCGTCTTCGCCATGGGATTTTGGTGGGAGAAAATACTGTCGAAGAAATAAAAATAAAAATTGGCAGCGCATATAAAAAAAGTTCAAAGTTCAAAGTTAAAAGTGAAAAGTTCAAAGATAAAGGAGAAAAAATAGAAAAAGAAATAGCGATTAAGATAGAAGAAGACAGGGGAGAAAAGATGGCGGTTATTAGAGGTAGGGATATTGAAACAGGACTGCCAAAAAGTATACGCGTTACCGAAACAGAAATTCGCGAAGCATTGGCAACAGTTTTGTCCCAAATTATTGAAGAAATCGCTGATGTGCTTGAAGAGTCACCGCCCGAACTCACAGGTGATATCTTAGAACACGGCATTTTACTTACCGGTGGAGGAGCAAATCTTACTGGTCTTGATCATCTTATTGTTGAGCGTATCCATCTACCGGTTATTATTGCCAGCGATCCGTTAACAACTGTTGTTAGGGGGACAGGAAAGGTACTCGAAGATGACGCACTCTTAAAACGTGTCCGCGTAACCGGAGGATTGCGGTAGCACATTCAAATAATAATGCAAAGAAAAATTCTCTTGCCCGCTTTATTTTTTGTTTCGCTTGCTGTTGGCATTTTTTTGTTGGGAAAAACTCCTTTCGGAGAAAGTATTCGAGGTGTATTACAGTATCTTTTTTTGCCGCTTCAACGCTCTTTTATGATGCCTTTTTTGCTAAAGACAGACAAGGATCAAGAAGAATTTTTTAAAGTATTGCAAACATATATGGATCAGTATCAGTTGGTGCAAGAAAATAAAGCGCTGCGGGATCAATTTGAAGCTGCAATCTCTTCTTCTGTAAAACTTTCTCCGGCTACAATTGTTGGTGCGCCGGGATTTGTGCCAAATGTTTCCCTGCCGGAGTATTTTATTATCGATAAAGGCAAACAGAGTAA
>CAYZZG010000007.1:4180-9020 GCA_964482825.1 uncultured Gammaproteobacteria bacterium | reverse complement strand
GGTAAGGGTTGGTCAGGCAGTTGTATTTAAAGATATGCTGGTAGGAAAAATTGTTACAACTTCAGAATATCTTTCTAAAGTTCAGCTTACAACTAATATCGCCTCCTCATTTACGGTAAAAACGTTACCGTTTAAAAAAGAGACTCCAGAAGCGCTCGGGATTGTTCGTGGCATAGGTAATGGAGAATTATTACTTGATAACGTTTTATTATCAGATATGCTTACGATTGGGGATATGGTAGTAACTAAAGGAGATATTAGTGAAAAGGGAATAGGTTATCCTGCCAATTTGGTTGTCGGAAAAATAGTTTCTGTTGATAAAAAGTCTAGCGAATTATTTCAGAGCGCCCGCATACGCAATCTTATTGATTTTTCCAAGCTCTCCGTAGTATTTCTTTTTATGGGTTATGAATAACAAGGTTAGACTGCCTATTTTTTTTGTTTTTTTAATGTTATTTTCTTTTCTGCAAGCAGGAATAACTACCTTGCCGTTAATACTAAATGTACTTATTGTACTTTTTGTGCTTAAAAAACAAACATGGGTACTGTTTGTTGCTCTCATGGTAGGATTTTTGTTAGATGCGTTTTTACTGCGAACACTGGGGGAAAGTAGTCTTTTGTTTATGATTATTCTTTTGTTTATTGCGTTTTATGAGAGGAAGTTTGAGATAGCAACGCTTCCTTTTGTTTTGCTTAGCAGTTTTGGAGCAAGCGCATTCTATCTTGGCGTATTTGGAGCAAAAAATATACTTCTGCAGACAGGCGCAAGTGTGGCTATTGCAGGTTTGCTTTTTCTTATATTTCGACCGCTTCTTAAGCCGCAAGTAAAAAAAGATTCTATATGAAAACTGGCGCAGCATTCCCCGATTTTATAAGAGCAGAACGCAAACAAAAAAAACATTTTGGTAAAGATACTAGCTTGAGTCATTCAATGCATAGTATATTTTTACTACTGCTTCTTATTGTCTCCATGGGTGTTCTTTTGGGAAGAGCGTTTTTTTTGCAAATAGTTCAGGGAGACTACTATCGTAAACTTTCTGATAGTAATAGAATCCGGACAGCAGTAATTCATGCCCCGAGGGGAATTATTTTTGACGCAAACACTACTCCGCTTGTCTATAACATTCCCGGCTTCCGGACACAGGAAAAGGGTAAAACAGTGATACTAACGCGTGAAGAGGCGTTGCCATTAATTGCTAAGGGAACTAAAAATATAGAAATAGATAATCTGCGTCAGTATCCTCTTTTTGAGAGCAGCGCTCATGTAATAGGTTATATTGGTGAGGTTACCAAAGAAGAACTGCAAAGAGAGTTTTTAGATCGAAACGGCGGAGATTTAGTGGGAAAGTATGGTATTGAGCGGATGTATGAAAAAGAGCTACGCGGAGTAGATGGGAAACAATTAGTAGAAGTAGATGTATGGGGTAAAACCATTCGAAAGCTTGGTCAAACAGATACAATCTCCGGAAAGGATATATATCTTACCCTCGATGCGAGATTACAGCAAAAATCCTACGAAGCCATGCCAAAAGACAAAAAGGGTGTAGTTATTGTCTCAACACCTAAGGGAGAAATAAAAGCTCTTGTTTCTAAACCTTCGTTTGATCCAAATTTATTTACTCTTGGAGAGCGCTATAAACCGGCTTCAATATCGGCGTATACATCAATTGCAGAGGTATTAACAGATAGCGAAAACCAGCCGCTCCTAAACAGGGCAATCAGCGGAACTTATCCTCCCGGATCAACGTTTAAGCTGGTTACTGCAGCAGCAGGTTTGGAGGGAAATATTATTGATAGTAGCTACAGTGTAGAAGACACAGGGGTACTTACTATTGGAGAATTTTCCTTTGCCAACTGGTATTTTACCCAGTATGGGGGGAAAGAAGGTAGTGTAGATGTTGTTAAAGCAATAAAGCGGTCAAACGACATTTTCTTTTATAAATTAGCTGCGGAGGTAGGTGTTGATAAGCTTTCTGAAAGCGCGAAAAAATTTGGCGTTGGTTCTGTTACCGGTATTGATTTGCAAGGGGAGGCAAAGGGTATTTTGCCAACTAAGGAATGGAAAGAAAAAGTAATTGGCGAACCGTGGTATTTAGGCGATACCTATCATTATGGTATTGGACAGGGTTATCTTTCAACCACGCCGTTACAGGTTAATTTATGGACGCAGGGGATTGCCAATGGAGGGATGATTTATCAACCACACCTGCTTAAGAATTCAGAATTAAGAATTCAGAATTCAGAATTACTTTCAGGGAAAAACTTTTCTCTGATACGGCAGGGGATGATAGAAAGTTGTAGTCCGGGAGGAGTAGCATGGCCGCTCTTTGAGTTTAAAGTTAAAAATGAAAAGTTAAAAATTGATGGAAGAAATTTTTTGGAAGCACCGGAGTCAACTACTTCAGGTTCACTCAAAGACTATAGAGAGCTTGTTGTTGCCTGTAAAACCGGAACTGCCCAGCATGGAGGAGAGAAAGATTTACCGCATGCATGGATCACGCTTTTTGCGCCAGCCTATGACCCACAGATTGTAGTGACTGTTCTTGTGGAAAGTAGCGGTGAGGGTTCCAACATCGCAGCCCCAATTGCAAAGAAGGTTTTGGAGGAATGGTTTGGTAGATAGTCAGTTAGCTGGTAGATTAAGAGTATCGTAAACATCTTTTGACAAAAGGGCCATTTGTTCATTTGTGTAGTCAGTATTTTTTGTTTTGCTCATAAAAATAAGAATGTAATTTGCCTTTGGTGTATAAAAGATTCCTGCATCATGAGAGTAATCGTCTAATTCTCCTGTTTTGTTATGTGAATAAATATTGTTGGGGAGGTACTTTGGAAGTTTACTGGTATTTCTCTGGTTTTTGAGAAGTTCTAGAAGATAATTGCTTTCTGTATCGGGAATTTTTAATGCCAGCGTGATATCCTCAAAAAGTTTTCCTATATTAACAACATTAGCTTGTAAGTTTTTATTAAAACTAAAATCAATGCCAAGTTTTGCTTTTATAGCATTTTCTATGGTTAACCAGTCAAATTTTTCGGCAAGAAACACCGCATATTCATTATTGCTCTCCATAATAATTTTATTGAGTGATTCTTGGACAGAGATTGGAGGTTGTCCAATAGTATCGGTTATTTTTATCGTGCCTTTTTCTACTTCATCAAGAATGTAAAGAGTAAGAATAACTTTATAAAGACTGGCCATATAATATTGTTTTTCTCCATCAATAACAACAGATTCTCCCGTGGTAATATTCTTGTAGTAGATACTAATATCCCCATCAATTTTGCCCGCGTATTTGTTCATAATAGCACCTATAGTAACATTTTTTGAGTTTGAGTTATTTGCGGTAATAATTACCTGACGAAGATTTCTTGTTTTTTCCTGATACCGTTGGTAATCCTGTTGTAGCATGCGATAGTCATCCCGCATACCAAATATTTGTCTTTTGTATGTTCTAAGCTCTGCATTTTTTTCGTAAATAACAAAAGCAAGTCCGCCAATAATTGTGATACATATGCAGGTAATAAGTATAGTCAAGAAGGTCTTCACTTATTTTACGAAGTTAAGCCAGTAAATCAAAAAGATAAACAGTAATATAAAAACAAGAAAGATGCTGCCAAAGATAATGCCAACCCATTTGAGCCAGCCACTTTTTTTCTTTACTATTGTTTCTTGAATAGAAGTCTGCACGACAGGTATTTGCTGTACCGGTTGTTGCATCGGGGCTTGGGTTTCAATAGGAGGTGTTGGTTGGGGTACTGTTTGAGGTAAAACCTGAGGGAGAGGCTGTGCAGGTTGCGGTTGTTGTATCGGCGGCGAAACAGGCACAGCAATGGGCTGAGGAATTACCGATTGAGTAGATGGTTGATTATTTTCCATCAATTCCAGTATTCCACTTAGAAGTAATCCTGTCAACAAGATTTTTCGCACGATGCGTTTTATGTTACATTACTTATAGTATGGTTGAAAGCGATTACTGGTTGGGATTTTCGGTTTTTCCGGGAATAGGGCCGGCGCTATTTAAAAAACTTCTTGCGCATTTTGGTTCCGCGAAAAATGCATGGGAATCGACAGGACAAATTTCTGAAATATTAAACAAAGCGCTTACCGCGGAGCTTGTTCGGATTAAAAAAGAATTTTCAATAGAAAAGTATCAAGAACAATTAAAAAAGAAAAATGTTTGGTTCTTAACACTCAATGAAGAAGGATATCCTCAGCGATTAAAACAAATCAAAAACCCGCCGATTGTTTTGTTTGGAAGGGGGAATCTAGAGATGCTGAAACCCGCTTCGCAGCGCCTGGCGTCGACTCTGGCGCGAGGCGAGCAAATTCAGCATGACAAGGAAAGAGTTCGGGATGACAGTATTGCTATTGCAGTTGTTGGTACACGAAAGACTACTGGTTACGGGAGAGAGGTTACCAAATTGATTACTGCTGATTTGGTCAATGCTAAATGTGTAATCGTTTCTGGACTCGCGTTGGGGGTTGATGCGATTGCACATATGACAACGCTTGAAAACAATGGGAAAACCATTGCTGTCCTTGGATGCGGGGTGGATTGCTGTTCTCCAAGAGAAAATCAGAGGTTGTATGATCAAATAATTCAACAAGGGGGAGCGATTGTTTCTGAATTACCGCTTGGTCACAGTCCAACAAAAGGAACTTTTCCTGCCAGAAACAGAATTATTGCAGGACTTTCAGATGCTGTGGTAGTAACAGAAGGAGCAGAAGACAGCGGAGCGTTAATCACAGCCGATCATGCTTTCAAAAACAATCGAAAAGTGTTTGCGGTGCCGGGACCGATTACCTCGCAAATGTCGAAGGGGCCGTTCAGGCTTTTGCAAA
>CAYZZG010000007.1:0-4076 GCA_964482825.1 uncultured Gammaproteobacteria bacterium | reverse complement strand
TAATGTTCAGAAAAATGGAATAAGCCCTCCTTCGCCAAGGCTTCGGCGGGCGAAGGGGGAAACGAAAGAGGAGCAGGTGATTTTGGATTTATTAGGGGTTGAACCCCTACATTTTGATCAGATTGTTCGGTTGTCAAAAATGGAGTCAGCAAAAGTTGGAACTTTGCTTTCAGTAATGGAAATAAAAGGTGCTATCAAGAATCTTGGAGCAGCGATGTTTACCTTGACAGAATAACAAAATCGTACTAGAATTTGAAGCTGTGGGATTCTCAATAAAAGAATTTTTTAATAGGTCTCGGCCGCCAGGCGCCGATGGTTCACTTAGTGTCACAAAAGGAAGCGCACCAGATATCTATAGTCGTCGTGCAAAAGCTCCTTCCGTATTTACTCCGGAAAAACAATTAGCAGCCAATCAGGCAAGATATTTTCAAACAACTATTGGAGGAATTATTGGTGAAGATAATAGAAAAACATTTGAAGGAGTAGTGTTGGATGGTAATATGCCTGATGGTATTCATAAGCGATGGAAAGGGCCTATGGCGGTTTCTATTTTAAAAGAAGGTGGCGGGATAGTTCACGTTGTCAAGGCATTTACGCCAGATGGATATGGGTTCATTATAGATGTTACGGGAAACAAGGTATTAGAGGTTACAGAATATATTCCTGGAGGAAGACCGCGAGAACTTAATCCTGAAGATAGTGTATTCTGTGGCGCTGGCAGTTACGACGGAGTTGTTAAGCTCGGTACTGCTATTGTTAATCATATTGCAAGACAAAATGGTTCTGCGTCTCCCTTGCATCCTGCGTAGAAATCTGTTCTACTAAATATGGATGAGAACATCACTGCTTCTTTTTGGAATCATCTTTTTGTTGTGGACGATTTATCGATATTTTTTTCATTTTAGCGATGCGGTCGATGAGCTAGTTGCCAAGCCGATTATTTTTTTACTCCCCATACTTATTGTTCTTTCTAAAGAAAAGATAAAAATACAATCCTTGGGTTTGACAACAAAACATCTTTCTAGAAATTCACTAATTGGTATTGGACTAGGATTATTTCTTGTATTGGAAGTTATTCTGACTTTGTGGTTTAAAAACGGTTCAATTTTATTTAATCCAGATAATCTAATCCCAATAATGTTTGTCGGTGCTTTTGTTATTTCCTTTGCGACAGGCTTTATAGAAGAGATAGTCTTTCGGGGATATTTTCAAACAACCATTACAAAGGTTTACAACAATGTGGTTGCGGGAATACTGATCAGCACACTCTTTTTTATCGCGCTTCACCTGCCGCGGGCTGTTCTTTCTCTGCATTACGGATTTTCACAGATAAGTAGTTGGGGAGTGCAACTATTTATTCTTAGCGTATTAAACGGTCTTGCTTTTCGACAAACAAAAAGTCTAACCGCCCCAATTATTATGCACACTCTGTGGAACTTTTCGGTGGTGATAATAAAGTAGCCTCTTGACAGCATCTGTATAATGTACCGTACAATTTACACATTGTCATCCTGAACTTGCCTGCCCTGAGTTTGCCGAACGGGTTTCAGGATCTTTAAACTGTTGTTAAATTGAGATGCTGAAATAAATTCAGCATGACAAGGGAAGAGAATTATGAACTTAGTTATCGTTGAGTCTCCGACCAAAGCAAAAACAATTGGAAAGTTTTTGGGCAAAGAATACACCATCAAGGCCTCGATGGGGCATGTGATTGATCTACCAAAGTCCACCCTTGGGGTGGACACAGAAAAAGGATTCAAACCTCAGTATGAGCTAATGGAAGATAAAAAGCAGATTATTGCAGAACTAAAATCGGCGGCAAAATCGGCATCGCAGATTATATTGGCAACTGATCCGGATAGAGAGGGAGAAGCCATCGCTTCGCACGTCAAAGACATGCTCCGCTCAAATGAAAAATTAAAAATTAAAAATGAAAAATTCCACAGAATTGTGTTTCATGAAATTACCAAAGAAGCGATTGAGGAAGCGCTGGCGAATCCGCGTTTGATAGATAAAAAACTGGTTGATGCTCAAACAGCGCGGCGAGTTCTGGATAGATTAGTTGGTTACAAACTTTCTCCGCTGCTTTGGCAAAAAGTACGACGGGGTCTGTCTGCAGGCCGTGTTCAATCAGTCGCGCTTAGGTTGATTGTTGAAAGAGAAAAGGAAATAGAAAAGTTTAAAAAGGAAGAATATTTTACTATTACTGTCATTGCGAGGAGTCCCGCCGTTGGCGGGACGACGCGGCAATCCTCATCAAAAAAGATTGCCACGCCCCTCGACGATCTCGGGGCTCGCAATGATAAAGAAGTTCAATTCGAACTTATAGAGATTGATGGTAAAAAGATAGAAGAACAGGAAACGTTCAATTTGTACGATGGGGAATACACCGTTACCAAAACAACTATTGCGGCGGAAGAGCAAGCAAACGATATTGTTGCCGACATGAAAACAAAGAAATATGTTGTTGCTGATGTTATTCAGAAAGAAATGCGAAGAAGTCCGCAACCCCCCTTTACCACCTCAACGCTGCAACAGGACGCATCGCGCCGCCTTGGCTTTTTTGGCAAACGTACCATGCGCGCCGCGCAAAAACTGTATGAGGAAGGATATATTACCTATCACAGAACCGACTCGGTAAACGTATCACAGGCAGCAATTACTGCTACTCGGTCGTTTGTAAAAAGTGAATATGGTGACAGATATCTTCCGCCTCAATCCAGGTATTACAAAACCAAACAAAAGTTGGCCCAAGAAGCGCACGAAGCCATTAGACCGACTAAGGTCGGTCAAATTTCAAATTTCAAATTTCAAATTTCAAATGACGTTGGGATGGATGGGTGGAAGTTGTATGAACTTATTTGGAGAAGGGCGGTGGCCAGTCAGATGAGCGATGCGGTAACAGAGTCTACGACTGTGATCGTAGACTCTCAAAATCAAAAATCAAAAATAAAAGATCAAAAAGAAAGTACGTATAGACTGAAAGCTACCGGTTCGGTTTTGCTTTTTGATGGGTTTTTGAAAGTGAATCCTTTTGGACTTGGAGATAATAAATTACCACAGTTTGCTGTGGGAGAAACACTCAACAAGAAAGATATCCAGGCAGAAAATCACGAAACAGCTCTACCTCCGCGCTATAATGACGCATCACTTATCAAAACACTCGAAGAAAAAGGTATTGGCCGTCCTTCAACCTATGCGCCGATTATTTCAACTATCGAAGATCGTCGGTATGTCGAACGACAAGAAGCGCGTTTTGTTCCTACTTCAATAGGCGTTGCGGTCAACGACTTTTTAGTTGCCAATTTTTCGGATATTGACGACATTCCCTTTACCGCCGAAATGGAAGACAAACTAGATGCGATTGTAACAGGAGAAGACAAATGGCAAGACATGATGGGCGAGTTTTACAAGCCGTTTGAAAAGCAGCTAGTTAAAGTAAAGGATGTCAAGCGTGTAAAAATTGAAGTAGAGAAAACCGACGAAACGTGTCCCGAGTGCGGCGCGCCGCTTGTTATTCGGATGGGGCGGTTTGGCAAGTTTTTCTCCTGCAGTAAATTTCCCGAGTGTAAATATACCAAACAATTTGTCGAAGAGACAGGTTTAGCCTGTCCAAAAGACGGGGGTAAGGTAATAGTCAAGAAAACCCGCAAAGGCCGCAAATTTTTTGGCTGTTCAAATTATCCCGCCTGCGAGTTCGCTGCATGGAAATTGGAAGACATACCGGGTCAACAATCTAGTGTAAAAAGCAATGAAGCCTCAGGCGAGCCTCGCCCGTAGGGCGGCCTAAATGTGATTTCGCCGCTTGGAAGATTGAAGATATAAAGAAGAATTAAAAAGTTTTTGCGAAGATGATTGTCCCCAAAAGTACCGCGACTTGATTAATAATGCCCCACGGATTATTAAGGGTTTGGTTTAGCCTGTGTTGTATGGTATATGCGTATTTAAAGAGAGGGAAGTTTGATTTTAGAAAGAGGTAGGGTGCCATGAGCCAGTCGGGAAGTTGTGAAACGGTGATAATAAGAAACGTATACCAAAGATTTGTTTCGGGAAAGAGTAATACAAAAAGAAAAAAA
>CAYZZG010000006.1:0-27445 GCA_964482825.1 uncultured Gammaproteobacteria bacterium | reverse complement strand
GGCCTCAGAATATGAGGTAACCCAAGACAGGAGAAGCAAAAGTGCAAAAATGAGGATATTTGAAAGAAATTAAGTAAGAATTATGAAAAAACCATTTTATTTTATTGCAATTATTATTACTATTATATTTTGTCTTTCGATTGTTCAGGTCGTTATTTCCAATAGTCTTTCAACAACAGGGGTTGAACTGGCAAAAATCGAAGATGATCTTTATGATTATAAACAGGAAAATGATACTTTGAGGCAAAAAATGCTTATCGCATCATCGTTGACACAAATTGCTTCTATGGCTAGCGAATTAGGTTTTGTGTCTCAGAAGTCGAATATTTATCTCTCAACTCCCTTACCACTGGCTGTTAAACAATGACGGGAAGATTACGGTTTATATTCTTTTTCTTCTTTTTACTTTTTTTTATTATTATCTGTCGATTATTTTATTGGCAAATTGTCAAAGCAGATGAACTTTCCTATTTAGGAAAATCACAATATGGTGGGTATATAAGAATTTCTTCACAAAGGGGAGATATAGAGACTTCCGAGGGTTTTCCTATTGCTTCAAGTAAATTATCTTATTTGGTGTTTGCTAACCCAAAAGAAATAAAACAGAAAACAATTACTGCTCAAACCCTTTCTAGTATACTCGAGGTTGATAAGGCATCGATAAGCGCCTCGCTAGATCTTGACAAATTATGGGTTCCCATCGCTTCGGGTATAGGAGCAGAGACAAAAGCGGTTCTAGTGAATCATAAACTTCCTGGAGTGGGTTTTGAGGAAGAAACTATACGATTCTACCCGGAAGCTTCCATGGCAGCGCATTTACTAGGTTTTGTGGGAAAGAATGAGTTAGGAGAGCCAAAAGGCTATTTTGGACTTGAAGGTTATTATGACAGGCAATTGCGAGGAAAAGTAGGTGTTTCAATTCAAATACGTGACGCATTGGGAAGACCTATTCTTTCACAAATGAATGATGCAACAACAGCAGTTGACGGACGAAAACTCATTCTCAGTATTGATCGTTCAATACAATTTATTGCAGAAAAGTATCTAAAAGAGGGTATCGAGAAATATGACGCAGAAGGTGGTATGCTTGGCATTATCGATCCTAGAACCGGTAACGTACTTGCGCTTGCCGCGTTCCCTTCTTTTGATCCGCAGAAATATCAAGACTACCCAGACACTTTGTATAAAAATCCCTTTATTACCAACTTGTTCGAGCCTGGTTCTACATTTAAAGCGCTTGTTATGGCAGCGGCACTTGATGCAGAGGTGGTAAAACCGGAAACAAAATGTCCTATTTGTAATGGGCCGTTTTCACTGGGAGGATATGAAATACGTACCTGGAACAATACATACTATAAAGATATAAATATGATTCAAGTAATACAACACTCCGATAATATCGGTATGGTATATGTCCAGCAGATGCTTGGTAAAGAAAAAATGCTTTCGTATCTTCGTCGATTTGGCATAGGAGAATTAACTGGAATAGATTTGCAGGGAGAAGTTGCGCCTTTACTTAAGTCAAAAAATAAGTGGTATCCTTTAGATATTGCAACAGTAAGTTTTGGCCAAGGAATAAGCGTAACTCCAATAGAACTTCTTACAGCTTTTGCCAGCATTGCCAATGAAGGAAAGCGGATGGAACCTCATGTCGTAAGTAAAATAGAAACGCAAGACCAAAAAATAATCACCATTTCTCCTAAAGTGGTTGATAGACCAATTTCATCTTCGACCGCTAAAGTAATGACAGAGATTTTAGTTAATGCTGTACATAATGGAGAGGCAAAATGGGCAAAACCGAAAGGATATCGAATCGCTGGAAAAACCGGAACAGCGCAAATACCCATAGCAGGTCATTACGATCCCAATAAGACCATTGCTTCATTTATTGGTTTTGCTCCAGCAGATGATCCCAAATTTGCTATGCTCGTTGTTGTGGATCGGCCGACAACCTCAATTTATGGATCAGAAACAGCCGCTCCAATCTTTTTTACCGTGGCCAAAGAGATTCTCTCTTATTATGGCATAACGCCCTCAGAATAGCTATAATACACACATGTGGCAGGATTTAAAAAATATTTATCACCTCTGCAATGCCATTCTGGCTTGCATTTTCTATGGATTTCCAGGTAAACAGATGATCGTTATTGGAGTTACAGGTACCGATGGAAAGACAACCACAGTTAACCTGATTTATCATGTTTTAAAGTCAGCAGGAAAGAAGGTTTCGATGATATCATCGATCGGCGTAAATATTAACGGCAAAGAGTATCAAACAGAGCTTCACCGTACGACACCCACAGCATTTATGCTGCAGTTTTTTTTAAAAATGGCAGTTAACAGCGGATCAGAATACGTTGTGCTTGAGATAACGTCGCATGCTATCGATCAGTATAGAATCTGGGGTATTAACTTTTGGGCAGGGGTAATAACCAATGTTACACATGAACATCTAGACTACCACAAAACATATGAAAACTATGTTAAAACAAAAGCAAAACTATTAAAAAACGCAAAGGTGGTTATTGTTAACAAAGACGACAAATCATATGGAATAATAGAGAAAATAAAAAATAAAATAGTAAATATACATAGTAAAAATCAAAAATGGATATCATACGGAATTAAAGATGGCGATATTAACCCTCAGGTGTTCCCTTTTAATACAAAGATAATCGGTGAATATAATAAATACAACATTTTAGCGGCGGTGGGATCATGCAGAGCGTTAGGGATAGCAGATAGTGATATTAGAAAGGGCGTTGAGAATTTTAAGTTACCACTTGGTAGAAGCGAAGTGGTTTACGACAATGATTTCATTGTCATGATTGATTTTGCTCATACGCCAAACGCAATCATCCAACTTCTTTCCTCGTTGAGGCCAAGGGCTAAAGGAAAAATAATTCACGTTTTTGGCAGTGCTGGTAAACGAGATGTTAGAAAGCGTCCGTTAATGGGAGAAGCATCTGCTCGATACGCAGATATCATTATCCTTACTGCTGAAGATCCACGGTCGGAGTCGGTAGAACAAATTATGCATGAGATAGTATCAGGAATTCAGAATAAAACATTGTTTAGAATTTCAGATAGACAGGAAGCGATAACATTTGCAATAAAAATGGCAAGAAAGGGTGATTTTATAGTAATTACAGGAAAAGGGCATGAGCAGTCGATGAATTATGGAAAAGGGGAAGTGCCATGGAGTGAGCATGAGGCAGTAAAGAAAGCGCTAGAGAGTCGGCGCTGAGGTCGGTACGAAAATTTTCTCGTTCCGCAGCTCACGCTGTCACGAATTTTAAGGAGTTCGAAATGCGAACAGCGAAAATTTTGTACCTCCCCGCACCAAAGGTAATACTGATATGAAGAGATTAAAAACAATTCACTTTGTTGGTATTAAAGGAGTAGGAATGACACCGCTTGCGATTATCGCCAAAGAAGCGGGTATTGCAGTAACTGGCTCTGATGTTGTCGATGAGTTTATTACAGATGAGCCACTACAAAATGCTGGAATTGTGCCATTAGTGGGTTTTTCTGCCGATCACATTAAAAACGTCGATTTAGTAATTACCACCGGGGCGCATGGAGGTTTTGATAACAAGGAAGTAAAAGCAGCAAAAGAAAAAGGGATAAAAGTAATAACACAGGGTGAAGCAGCGGGTCTATTTATGAGCGGTGAACCTTTTGGAAAAAAGTTTATAGGTATTTCGGTAGCCGGTTCTCACGGAAAAACAACAACCACCGCTATGGTCGCAACAATTTTAGAAAAAGCAGGTATGAACCCTTCGTATGTTATTGGTACGAGTACTATTCCTTCATTGAAAGGTCCAGGGCATTTCGGGAAAGGAAAATATTTCATTGCTGAGGCAGATGAATATGCTACGGAACCAACCTATGATAAGACGCCAAAATTTTTATGGCAGCATCCGGATATTGCTATTTTTACAAACATTGAACTCGATCATCCTGATCTTTTTCCCACCATAGATGCGATTCGAGACGCCTTTCTTAGTTTTGCTAATTCCTTATCACCGAAAAGCACGCTTATTGTTTGCGGCGACGATGAGCAGAACAGACTATTATTAAGAGAGTATAACGGTCGAGTAATTACCTATGGGTTTTCGTCAAGCAATATGTATGTCTTAAAAAGGGTATACTCTTCAGATACCCAGACTTTTTTTTGGATAGAAAAAGACGGTTCCAGTTTGGGGGAATTTGCGATTAACGTAGCAGGCGAACATAATGCAGCGAATGCTTTAGCGGCAGTAATTACTGCAATACAATGCGGATTATCAATAAAAGCAATTCAAAAAACACTACCTGAGTTTGTAGGAAGTAAAAGACGATTTGAGCAAAAAGGCATACTGCCTTCAGGAGCTTTGCTCTTTGATGACTATGCTCATCATCCTACAGAAATTAAAAAAACTCTTGCCGCTTTTAGAAAAAGTTATCCTACAAAAAAAATAGTTTGTATCTTCCAGCCTCATACCTATTCACGAACAAAAAAACTGTTCGAAGAATTTATTAGTTCATTTAATGATGCCGATGAAGTAATAATTAACAGTATCTATCCTTCGCTTCGTGAGGAGCCTGACTCAAGCATTTCATCAGAGCTTTTAGTATCACGCCTATCACAATTTCACCACAATGCCGTGTTTTTACCTCAGCTTACGGATGTGGTAAAATATATCAACCAAAAAGGCTATTCGGATAAGACAATAGTCGTAACCATGGGGGCTGGAGACATCTACAAAATGAGCGCGCATACCACATTTAAGCTTGGAGGACCGGCGGAATATTATTTTGCGGCAGAGACAATAGAAGATTTGGTAAATGCAGTCACAGCTGCAAATGCTGTCGGAATTTCTCTTTTCATATTCGGGGGGGGATCAAATATTATCGTTGCCGATAAAGGAATTAAAGGACTTGTTGTAAAAAATAACTGTCGTCGCTTTGGAATAATTAGCATGATTGGAAAAATTAAAAATCAGAAAATTGATGTTAACAAAGCACTGGTATATGCAGAGGGAGGTGTGATTATGAATCAGCTTGTTCGATATACTATTGAGCAGGGTTTTAGTGGACTTGAGTATCAATTAGGACTTCCAGGAACAGTAGGAGCCGGAGTATTTTTAAACTCAAATTTTCCAAAAAAATCGGCATTTGTGGGTGATGCCGTCTATAAAGTAAAGCTTATCACTAGAGAAGGACAAATAAGGGAGGAGGAGAGGGGATACTTTCGCTTTGCCTATGACAAAAGCATTCTACAGGAAACAGGCGAGATTGTTCTTTCCGTTATTTTTAGACTTACTCCTGAAGATAAAAAGGTACTTTGGGAAAAGGGGATGGAAGCATTGCAATATAGGAACGAAACGCAGCCTAAGGGAGCTTCGGCAGGATGCACATTTAGAAATATTGGCATTTTGGCAGCAATGCAAATTCCAACACCAGGAAGAACCACATCAGCTGGCTACCTAATCGATAAGGCAGGATTAAAAGGGAAAAGAATTGGAGAAGCAATGATATCAGACAAACATGCCAATTTTATTCTTAATATGGGTAATGCTCGATCCTCAGATGTTGTCGCTTTAGTAGATCTTATGAAAACGGAAGTAAGGAAAAAATTTGGAGTGGATTTAACAATGGAGGTATACAAGGTAGGATTTTGAAGATGGATAAGTTAGTTATTAATGGCGGAAAAAAACTTACTGGAAACATTGCCGTGAGCGGAGCAAAAAACGTTGCGTTAAAAGCATTGGTGGCAGCTTGTTTAACCGATGAGCAGGTCGTCATTAAAAATATACCTCTGATCTCCGATTTCTTTGTTATGGTTGACATTATCAAGGAGTTAGGGGGAGATGTTGTTATTGCCGATCATACGGCAGCTGTAACCGTAAAAAAATTTGCCAAGGCAGATATTTCACTTGAAGAGGCATCTTATATTCGCACTTCGTCAATGTTTTTAGCACCTCTTCTTGCCCGCAATAAGCATGCAATTATTCCTAACCCCGGAGGATGTCGCTTGGGAGCTCGTCCTATTGACCGCATTATTGAAGGTTTGCAACAAATGGGAGCAAATATCGTTTACAAAAGAGAAGACGGATTTTTTCATGCAAAGACAAACGGACTTGTTGGGACAACCTATCGTTTCGAGAAGAATACTCACACAGGGACAGAAACGCTTATTATGGCTGCAGTATTAGCAAAGGGAGAAACGGTTCTTGAGAATGCCGCGCAAGAACCGGAAATAGACGAATTAATTACATTTCTTAATAATATGGGAGCAAATATACAACGTACCGCTCCCCGCACTATTGTTATTAAAGGGGTGAATCAACTTCATGGAACAACTTTTACGATTCGTACCGATAGGAATGAGGTGGTAACAATTGCCATTGCCGCGATTATTACCAAGGGTGATGTTCTTATCGAAGGAACAAAAAGGGCGGATCTTAAAGAATTCCTGGATAAATTGGAGGAAGCAGGCGGAGGAATAGAGGAAAAAGAAGATGGTATTAGATTCTTTTATAAAGGAAAATTGAAAGCTACAGATGTAATGACAACGCCATATCCTGGATTTATGACTGATTGGCAAGCTCCATGGGCAGTTCTTATGACTCAAGCAGAGGGAGAATCCATTATTCATGAAACTGTTTTCGAAAATAAACTAGGTTATATAAATGATTTGAAGAAAATGGGAGCAAATATGATTCTTTTTAACCCGGAAGTGGAAAACCCCGAAAAGTTTTATAACTTTAACATAGAAGACGATAATTCATCCTATTCCCACGCGGTAAAAATTAAAGGACCAGCTCAACTTCATAATGCAATAGTAACAATGGAAAATATTCGTGCCGGAGCAGCGGTAGTTATTGCAGCCCTTGCTGCACAGGAAAAATCAACTATATTTGGGGTTGAAAAATTGGATCGTGGATATGAAGATTTTGAAATTAGATTACAGCATTTAGGGGCAGATATACAACGAGTTACCGAAAAATAATATGGAAAAACAGCACATAATTGGCGCAATAATACCAGCAGCAGGAAAAGGATCACGTATGCAATCCAAGACTGTCAATAAGGTAGTTATTAACCTTGGAGGCCGTCCAATGATTTCCTATATAGTTAAACTTCTTCAACAACTCCACATCGCTCCTATTATTGTAGTTGTTGGATTTGCAAAAGAATCAGTTATGGAAGCATTAAGAGATCAAAAAGTTGTTTTTGCTTACCAGGAAAAGCAGCTAGGCGTTGCAGATGCAGTGATGTGCGGAGTAAAGGAATTACCTTCTTTAGTATCCGATGTAATTGTAATGAATGGAGATGATTCTGCTCTTTATGATAAAAAAACAATACAATTACTTATCCAAAAACATAGCTCCACCGGTGCAGCCATTACTTTTTTTACTATGCAGTCAAAAAATCCTCATGGACTTGGAAGAATCAGGCGGGATAAAAAAGGAAATGTTATTGCAATTATTGAGGAAAAAGATGCGACAGAGGAAGAAAAAGCAATTCAGGAAACAAATATAGGTTGTTATATTTTTCAAGCGGAGTTTCTTAAAAGATATCTTCCTAAAGTCAAGATAAGTCCAGTAACAGTAGAATATTATGTTACTGATCTTATTTCTTTAGCTGCAGAGAATAATCTTAAGATTGTTGCAGTACAAAATGATACAATGATCTGGAGAGGAATAAACACGAAGGAAGAGTTGGATAGAGCACGGCAGTTATTACTTAATCAGAAATAATTTATGAGTAATCAAATGTTTACACCACAGAAGTATTTTAATCTTGAGAACGTTTGGTTTGCAGACATTTTTGATGAGGTGGAAAACGTCTGGGATGTTTTAGGCCGTACTAAAGAATATATTGCAAAAAAATTAGAAGAGGCAACTGGAGAAAAGAATATTATCATTGGGGAGGGAACGGTAATAGAAAAAGGTGCAAGAATAATTGGTCCGGCGATAATTGGTAAAAATTGTATCATTACTCATTCAGCATTTATTAGAGAGAATTGTATTCTAGGAGATAATGTTTATATCGGTCACTGTGTAGAGATAAAAAATGCCATCGTTTTTAACGATACGCGTGTTCCTCACCTCAGTTATGTAGGAGACAGTATATTGGGTAATAATGTAAATCTTGGAGGAGGAGCAAAAACAGCAAATTTCCGTCTTGATAAAAAAAACGTTTTTATTAAGACGGATGAAGAGAAAATAGAGACGGGGTTACAAAAACTTGGCGCAATTGTTGGAGATGATGTAAGTGTTGGGTTAAACGTTGTTCTAAATCCTGGAACAATCATTGGTAAAAACAGTAGTATCTATCCTCTCGTTTCTGTTACGGGTGTGCACGAGAGAGGATCAGTCATCCGGTAAGCTATTTTCTGCCCCTTAGCAAAACAATATGTCAAAACATACAATTATTTTATTCGACATTGATTATACTCTGTACGACACAGAAGTTTTTAAAACGTCAAATCTTCAAAAACATGCTTTATATAAAGAGGTTCAGGATGTACTACAAAAGCTTGCAAAGATTGCAACTCTTGGTATTTTTTCCCAGGGAGATCTGGAGTTACAGACAATGAAGCTTCATAAAACTAATATTGTTGAGCATTTTTCTTCAAGCGATATTCACATTGTCGAAGAAAAAGAAAAAACATTACGGCAGATTTTAAAAAAGTATCATGCCCAAAAATTATATCTGATTGATGATAAGCTTGCCATTTTACGGCAAGCAAAAAAAATAATTCCATCAACTTTTACTATTTGGGTAAAAAGGGGAATATATGCCAAAATTCAGAAGCCTTTTGAAGATTTTACTCCGGATGCGACCGTAAGCAATCTTAAAAAAGTAGTCTCAATTATTAGAGAGTAAAAATATGTGTGGTATTTTTGGATGCATTAGTAAAAAAGACAACGCGTCTTCAACAATTCTTGAAGGACTAAGACTTCTTGAGTATCGAGGATATGATTCATGGGGAATTGCTGTAAAAACAAAAAAACGGCTAGTTGTTGAAAAACACATCGGTAAAATAGGCACTGCATATACATCTTTGCCTAAAAGCAACTTCGGTATCGGCCATACCCGTTGGGCCACTCATGGGGGAGTAACTATTGCAAATGCACATCCGCATCTTGACTGCAATAAAGAGATTGCTGTCGTTCACAATGGTATAATTGAAAATTTTGCAGAACTTAAGGAAGACCTTATCAAGAAAGGACACAAATTTATTTCCGAGACCGACACAGAAGTTATTCCTCATTTGGTAGAAGAATTTTTAAAAAAGGAAGGCTTTGCTTCTGCGGTTCGCGATGCATTTAATTTGTTGAAAGGGCTTAATGCTGTTGTTATTGCTTATGCTCCTTCCTCAGAAATAATTGCGGCAAAAACAGGTTCACCTCTTGTTATTGGAATTGGAAAAGATGAATTTTTTATAGCTTCTGATGCAGCAGGAATTGTAAAACACACAAGAGATGTTATTTTTTTGGCTGATAATCAAATGGCAATTCTTGGACATCAAGTAAAAATATTTAAGTTGCCAAATGGAAAAGAAATAAAACCCAAAATAGACAGACTTACATGGAAATTTGAAAATGCAGAAAAAGGCAAATATCCACATTTTCTTATAAAAGAAATAAATGATCAGCGAGTTTCAATTGCAGATGCCGCAACCCAAAACGAAAAAGAACTTTTTAAGTTTGTAAAACTTATCGAAAAATCATTTGGTACTTATTTAATTGGTTGTGGAACGGCTGCTCATGCATGCAGAATGGCTACTTACATTTTCTCAATCATTGCAAAAAAACACGTTAATTTTGCCGTAGGGTCTGAGTTTTCTTATTTTCATGATTTTTTAACTAAAGATTCATTATTGATAGTTGCTTCACAAAGTGGTGAAACAGCGGATTTGCTTGATGCTATAAATGCCGCAAGAAAACAATCTGCAAAAGTAACTGCTCTTGTTAATGTAGTTGGATCAACCATTTATAGAGAAAGTGATCTGGTATTACCATTGCGGGCTGGTTTTGAAAAAGCAGTTTTATCTACAAAAGCGTTTACGAGTAAACTTGCAATATTTTATCTATTGGCGCTTACCTTAGTTGGAAAATATCAAGAAGGAAGAACAATGCTTTTAGAAACCGCAGAAGCCGCTGGAAAACTTTTAGATGATAAAAATTTATCTTCTCAGATTGAGAAACTAGCTAATAAAATTTATAAATCACAAGATATTTATATACTAGGTCGAGGAATGAGTTATCCAATTGCTCTTGAAGCAGCCCACAAAATTAAGGAAGCAAGCTATATTCATGCAGAAGGATTTGCCGGTGGTGAGCCGAAGCATTGTGAAATATCGCTCATATCTGAGGGTACTCCTACCATTGTGTTTGTTCCAAATGATGAAACTAAAGAAGCAATAATTAGTAACACGATAGAATTTAAATCAAGAGGTGCATACATTATTGGTATATCCCCTGAAAAACAGAGTGCTTTTGATGAATGGATAAGAGTTCCTGATTTAGGAATAACATCTTCAATTATTAATATAATTCCCGCTCAATTGCTTGCATACTATTTAGCGCTTAAAAAAGGAAAGGATCCGGATAAGCCGAGGAATTTGGCGAAAAGCGTAACGGTGAAATGAAGAATCAAGAATCAAGAATTAGGAATCAAGAGTTTCCAATAGTTATTCTTCACGGATGGGGAATAGATGGATTAAAATATGGTAAAGTTGTCCAGCTGTTCAAAAAAGAAGGATATGACGTATTCTCTCCTGATCTTCCTGGTTTTGGAAAGGAGTTATTGGTAAAAAAAATAATGACCATCGATGATTACGTACAATTTGTCAAGGACTATTTAGCAAAAAAAACTGTTAGGCAAGTCATTTTGATTGGCCATTCATTTGGTGGAAGAGTGGCAATTAAATTTTCGATAAAATATCCGCAAATGATAAAAGCGTTAATCCTTACTGGAGCACCGGGAATAAAACACAAACTGTCCACTCATAAAAGAATGATTATGTATGCCTCGGTGATTCTTGGAGAGTTATTTAAGTATCATCCATTTTCACAAACAAAAGATTTTATTCGTAAGGTACTGTATTTCATGATAGGAGAATGGGATTATTATAGAGCTGGATACCTGAGGGAGACTTTTAAAAAAATTATTGTAGAAGATTTAAAGCAATACCTTCCTGCACTATCTATGCCAACACTATTACTGTGGGGTGAGAACGATAAGATGATTCCGCTTTCGGATGGTAAAAAGATGCAGCAGCTTATACCCAAAAGCACATTGGTTGTTATTAAAAATGCCGGTCATAAAGTTCCTTACGAACAACCGGAAATTTTTTTCAAAAAAACAATAGAATTTATTGAGAAATTGTGAGTGTTGTATATCTTCTTACTACTATTCTTTTTTTGGTGTGGGCGTTTCGGAATCTTCTCTTTTGGGTTTATCTTTGGCAACTCAAAGAGTATCGAATTGACAGAATGCTTGCCCACTTGAGGGAAACAAAACAAGGAAGAGATTTATTTGTCTCTCCGATTGGATTGTTTAAATGGTTCGCATTCTTGTTGTTTGCGAGCATAATAGCATACGAGATTCCGTATGTTTTGTTTCCTCTTGTTGTGTATGGCATTTATGCTGTTGAGTCTGTAAGAGCTGGTAAAGAGTATTTTTCACAGTTTCTCAAACGGCCAACATTTACTCTAAAGGCACTATTTATTGTTTTATTTGTTGCTATTTTGGTAATTGCTTTTTTATTTCTGCCTCTTCTTCCCGATAGATTCTTATGGCTTTTGTTACTCGATAAATTTATTCCAATAATTATTACTCTTATTGTTATTTCGCTTTCTTACCCTACAGAATTTTATCGCGATATACAAATAGAAAAAGCAGTTAAAAAGCTTCAGAGACATAAAAAAATAATAACTATTGGGGTAACTGGAAGTTACGGAAAAAGCTCAACCAAGGATTATATAGCGCAAATTTTAGAAAAAAAGTTTAATGTTCTAAAAACAAAAGGTACCAATAACACTCCCATTGGTATTGCCAATGCCATAATTACTGGTTTACATGAAAAGACAGAAGTATTTGTTGCGGAAATGGGAGCATATAAAAGGGGAGAAATAAAAGAAATGTGTCAAATGGTAAAGCCTCAGATCGGCGTGCTTACGGCAGTTTCACCTCAGCATATGTCGCTTTTTGGAAGCCTTGAAAATACCATAGAAGCAAAATATGAGCTTATGGATGCACTGCCAAAGGAAGGTTTGGCCTTATTTAATGCAAATAACACAATAACCCGTAAATTATTTTCTCGACCGAGAATAAAAAAAATTTTATATGGATCAGTAGATTCTCTAGGTAAAGGAAGATTTGATATAACTGCAACAAATATTACCGTACATAAAGAATCCATCTCCTTTGATGTAGCTATTAAAGAAAAAGTGATACGTCTTACAGCGCCGCTTATTGGTGGACATAATGTTGAGAATATTCTTCCGGGAATTTATCTTGCAAATTACTTAGGCATGAGTGAAAATACTATCCGAAATACAATTTCCCATTTAACAGCAATTCCTAATACTATGATTCGTCATGAAGTAAAAGGAATTGCCTATATTGACGACACATTTAACGCAAGCCCCGATGCGGTACTTGCCGCAGTGAATTATATGAAAGTATATAAAGGAAAAAAAATACTGGTATTACAGCCTATGATAGAACTAGGAAAAGATGCTAAGAAAGAACATAGAAGGGTGGGGGAAGAAATAGGAAAGATATGTGAGTATGTTTTTTTAACAAATAAAAATTTCTATAAGGAAATTGTTGAAGGAGTAAACAAAAGTAAATTTCCTTGCAAGGTGGCAATAAGCACAGGGCAAGATATTGCTGCATTTATTACAAAAACAGCCCGAAAAGGCGACATAGTAGTTTTCGAGGGGAAAGAAGCATCAGTGTCTCTAAATAAAATACTTTAACTTTATGAAACCACTTGCCATTTCACTGTCGCCCAATACCGAAAAAGAAGATGTGTTTGCCGCATTAAAAAATTTATTTTCCCCATGGCAGTACAAACATGGTAAAAGCGTTTCGCTTTTGGAACAATGGTTTCGCCGTTTTTTTAAAGTGTCGTATGCAATATCTTTTACAAGTGGACGAGGTGCACTTTATGTAGCGTTGAAAGCTTGCGGTATTACAAAAGGAGACGAAGTTATCACCCAAGCATTTACCTGTGTGGCATTACCTGATGCAATTATTTCCGCGGGTGCAAAACCGGTGTACGCAGATGTTACCGATTATTTTACTCTTGATCCAAAGGATGTGGAGAAAAAGATCACAGAGAAGACAAAAGTAATTATTGTGCAACACACATTTGGTATCCCATCATCCATGAATGAGCTTTTAGCTGTCGCCAAAAAATATAAGATTATACTTATTGAGGATTGTGCTCATATAATTGGAGGTATGTATGCAAACAAAAAACTTGGAACATTAGGTGATATGGCCTTTTTTAGTTTTGGAAGAGATAAAGCACTATCCTCGGTATGGGGAGGAGTAGCAATTACAAATAATAAAACTTATGGAGAAAAGCTTCGAAACTTCCAGCGACAAAAAGAATTTCCAACAAATAGCTGGATAGTACAGCAGCTTATTCATCCAATCTCATTTGCGGTTATATTACAGCTTTATAACCTTTTTTCTATTGGAAAAATACTTCTGGTGTTGTTCCAAAAACTACATTTGCTGTCATTTCCTGTTTCACAAAAAGAAAAACGGGGATATATGGAGGAAAATGCAGTAAAAAAGTTTCCCAATGCTTTGGCTTCTCTTGCATTATTAAAGGTAAATAAGTTATAAAAAAAAAAAAAAAAGCGAGTAGCGACAGGAAGTTTTTATCAGCAGCAATTAAAAAATTTATTTCCCTTAGTTTTGAATGAAGGAATTTCTTTTCTTCGTTTTCCTATATTGATTGAAAAGAGAAACGAGGTCTTACAAATGTTAAGAAATAAAGGAATTTATCTGGGAAACTGGTATTCGCATGTGATTGATCCCCCAGATGTTATCCTAGAAAAGGTATATTATAAAAAGGGGATGTGTCCTAAGGCAGAATATATGGCAGAAAGAATTATTAATCTACCTACTTATCCGATGTTGCGAAATAGCGATGTTCAAAAGATAGTTGATTTGGTGAAAAAATATGTACGTCATCAAAGAAGTTAACGATAAAAAAATCTGGGAGTTATTCCTTCGGCAATCAGTATTTTATCCTTTTTTTCAGTCGTGGAATTGGGGAGAGGTGCAAAAGAAATTGGGCTTTAATGTTTTCCGTCTAGGAATTTATTCTTCAAATCAGGTATTAATAGGCGTTTGTCAGATAGTTGAAATAAAGGCCAGACGCGGCCATTATTTCCATCTTCGTCACGGCCCGGTTTTTTTTCAAATTGATACGCAGGTATTTCATTGGTTTATAGAACAGATTAAAAAAATGGCAGAAGATAAACGAGTATCATTTCTTCGCACAAGCCCTTTAATAGAAAAAGAGAAAATAGATAAAAATATGCTAAAAAATTTACATTTTTATTCAGCTCCAATTCACAATATGGACGCAGAAGTCTGTTGGATATTAGATATTACAAAACCAGAAGAAGAACTTCTAAAGGATATGAGGAAATCACACAGGTATCTTATACGTAAAGCTTTGCAAATGAACCTTAAACTTATTCGAACAACAAAAGATAGCGATATTGAAAGATTTATGCCATTATATAGGTCACTTTCCGAGATAAAACATTTTGTACCACATAAAGGAGTAAAAGAAGAGTTCGAAATGTTCAAAAAGGACAACCAGGAAGTTCTTTATCTTGTTGAATATGAGAAAAAAATAATCGCCGGAGCGTTAATTGCATTTGTAGGTAATATGGCTATTTACCGTCATAGCGCATCAGATAAACTTTATAATCATATTCCTGCGTCTTATCTTATTCAATGGGAAGCAATTAGGGAAGCAAAAAAGCGCGGGATGAAATTATATAATTTCTGGGGAATTGCTCCCTTTGATAAGCCAAATCATCCATGGCAGGGGCTTACATTGTTTAAAACCGGCTTCGGCGGAGAGAAAAAAGAATTCCTCCATGCTCAAGATATGCCTCTTAGTTTGTTGTATTGGAAAAATTACGTAATTGATTTTCTTTCAAAAATGAAAAAAGGATATTAGTGATGCATTGTACGGAGGTAATAGTTGGAGTATAATATATTTCTATGGCGCAGCTGTTGGGGCTCACAATTTTATCGTTTTTTATCACCGGCGTTCTTCTGATTCCCTTTATTGATTTTCTCTACAAGATTAAATTTAGAAGGCAGCATCAGGAAACAAAAGATATTTTTAACAAGCGAACGCCCTTATTTGATAAATTCAGCAAATGGAAAGTTGGCACGCCGTTTGGCGGAGGAATCCTTATTATTCTTGTTGTGTCTGTATTAACATTGTGGGCGTATGGTATTTTAGGAACGAATGTAAAACCATGGGAACTATTTGTGATCCTTTTTTCGTTTATTAGTTTTGGTTTGTTGGGGCTTTACGACGATGCAAAGAAATTGGTAAATGCCAAGCAATCGGTATTTTTTGGCCTTCGTTTTAGGCATAAATTCTTGATCCAGTGGATATTGGCAATTATCATTGCAAGCATCTTCTACACGAAGCTCGGATATGATTTTATTTTTATTCATGGATTTGGTATTGCCGGCATAGGATTTTTATTTATTCCTTTTGCTGCATTCGTTATTGTTTCCTTTACCAATGCTTTCAATATAGCCGATGGACTTGACGGACTGGCATCAGGACTTTTACTTATTTGTCTGGTTGCATTTCTGGCTATTACTTCAAAGCAGCTTGATCAAGGATTAGGTATCTTTATTGCACTTTTGATGGGAAGTGTCGCTGCTTTTCTCTACTTTAATATTTTTCCCGCCCGTATTTGGCTTGGCGATGTAGGATCAATGGCGCTGGGAGCAATGCTAGCTGTTATTGGGCTGTTGACGGGGAAAATTATCGCATTAGCTGTTATTGGAGGAGTGTTTGTTATCGAAATCGGCTCTTCGCTTATTCAGCTGATTGGAAAAAAGATTACGGGGAAAAAAATATTTCCTGCGTCTCCTTTCCATTTATATCTACAAAATCGAGGATGGGAGGAGCCAAAAATTGTAATGAGAGCTTGGTTACTGGGGTTCTTTTTCGCAGTGCTTGGAGTGTACATCGCATTTATTAGATAAACTCATGCATGAAACAAGTCGATCTACCATTACTTCTTAGTGTATTACTGTTATCCCTTTTTGGTCTTTTTATGATTTACGATGCTTCTTCATTTATCGCATTTCGTGACTTTGGTAATAAGTATCATTACTTTCGAGAACAGCTTTCATGGCTTTTTTTAGGTATTTTAGGTATGACATTTTTTTCTTTTTTTTCTTACCATAAGCTGTATACACTGGCACTTCCTATTCTTCTGAGTTCAATTTTTTTGCTTATTTTAGTATTTATACCGGGTATTGGCGTTTGGGTATTAGGGGCACGGCGGTGGGTAAATTTTGGTCTGCTTACCTTGCAACCCGCAGAATATGCTAAGCTAGCTTTAGCAATTTACCTTTCTGCGTGGTTTTCGCACAAAGAAAAAAAGAGACTTGGTGCATTCCTGTTACTTCTTGGAATTGTTATGGGGCTTATTATGTTTGAGCCCGACATGGGAACAGCAGCAATTATTTTAGCCGAAGCACTCATTGTCTATTTTTTCTCCGGGGGAAGTCTTTTGTCTATTATTCTGTTATTACCCATCATTTTATTAGGGGGCATTATTTTGGCAATTATTGAGCCCTATAGAGCAGCACGAATCGCAACCTTTCTTAGTCCCAATGTATCTTTACAAACATCTTCCTATCATGTAAAGCAAATTCTAATTGCGCTAGGAATGGGGGGCCTTACCGGTGTGGGGCTCGGAAATTCTTTGCAAAAGTATGCATACTTACCTGAAAACGCAACAGATTCCATTTTTGCAATTATTGCTGAAGAGTTTGGTCTTATTGGGGCAATTTCCCTTATTATGGTGTATCTATTTATTTTGTGGCACGGTTTTTTTATAGCTTCTTTTGCCAAAGATGCTTTTGGAAAACTGCTTGCTCTAGCCATTACCTCTTTTCTTATTGTTCAAGTGCTTGTTAATTTAGCAGCACAGACAGTGCTTATTCCACTAACCGGCGTACCGCTTCCCTTTATTTCTTATGGAGGGTCAGCGTTGGTAATGAACTTGTGTTCTGTTGGTATTTTGCTTAATATTTCAAAAAGAGCATGAAGATTATTCTTGTTGGTGGGGGAGGGCATTTTGCCCCATTATTTTCTGTTTTACAACACATTCCAAAAAAAGAAAATGTGCTTATTGTGGGTCGAAAGCATGCGCTGGAGGGAGATAAAGCTGTTTCACTGGAATACAAAATAGCTCAAGACTTGCATCTTCCGTTTCAGACTATTACAACAGGAAGATTACAGCGTAAATTTACCCGCAGGACTCTTATATCACTTTTTAAGATTCCCTATGGAATAATTCAGGCATTTTTAATAGTAAAAAATTTTTCACCTAATGTGGTTCTTTCAGGTGGAGGATATATTGCTTTTCCTATAGGAGTTGCCTGCTTTTTTCTTGGTATTCCATTGGTTTTGCATGAACAGGTTCAGGAGGCAGGACTGGTAAACAGGATTACTGCCCTTTTTGCTAAAAAGGTCTGTATTTCCTGGGAATCATCAAGTGCATTTTTTCCAAAAGAAAAAACAGTGCTTACAGGAAACCCCGTACGCAAGTTTAACGGATCAACTGCAGAAATACTAAAAAAATATGGCATATCTTCTGATGTCTTACCACTTCTTTATATTACCGGTGGGAGCCTTGGGTCGCACGCGCTTAATGAGTTTATAGAGGGATGTTTGGAACGTCTTTTATCAAATTTCAAAATTTTACATCAGACAGGCGATGCAAAAGAATTTGGCGATTTTAACAGGCTTTACGATAAACGAAAAAAGCTTGCGCCACATCTTCAGAATAGATACGCACTGACAAAATTTGTTGACCCCCAGGATGTAGGAGGTATACTGCAAGAGACAATATTAATAGTAAGCAGGTGCGGCATTAATACTATTTCAGAGCTTTTGTATTATAAAAAGCCTTCTCTTCTTATCCCGCTTCCCTTTTCTCAGGGCGGCGAACAATATAAGAATTCGCTTCTTCTGAAAAATGCAGGACTAGCGGAGATTGTAAATCAGCAAGACACCACTCCAGACGTTTTATACAAAAAGCTCTTAGATATGAAACAGCATTTGTCAAAATACAAAGTAAGAAATACACAAAAAGAAACTATCCTCGTTGCAAATGCGGCAGAAAATATCCTTAAAGTAGTATATTCAATTGTATAGAATTCTCAACTGCCTTATGAGAATGAATCGAAAGCAACATAAGCGAAAAACAGTATTTTTTATTCTCTACTGTATTGTGATTCTGGTTTCATTAGGAATAACATTTTTAGTACTTTGGCAGTTGTCATTTTTTCGTCTATTTGCCAGTATGCCTTTTATTAGTCCTATTCCTAAAACACTTGTATCGGTAAAGGGTGCCCTTTTTCCTTCTTTTAGCGATACGGCAGCGCAAATACAACATCTTGCAAAACAAAAAAACATTTCCATTGTAAATATTACGCCATTTACGGAAGCCTCGTATAAATTAGCGCTTACAACGGGAGAAGAAATTTATATTTCTTCACAAAAACCTCTTAATGGGCAAATCTCCTCTTTACAACTCATCCTTTCTCGACTTACAATAGAGGGAAAGCATTTTACAACGCTTGATTTGCGTTTTGATAAACCTGTGGTGGTATTTAAATAACTGCAAACAAATATGACAGAGGGAAAAATAGTTGTTGGTATTGATATTGGAACCTCAAAAGTAGTTACTTTAATCGCAAAAGTAGATACATCGTTAAATATCCTTGGTGTGTCTGAAATTAGTTCTGCCGGTATTAGAAAAGGACAAATTGTCGACATAGAAGAAGCGGTGGCGGTAATTAATAATTCTCTAGAGGCAGCAGAGCGCATGGCCGGGTATTCGGTATCTCATGTGGTGGCTTCCATAGGCGGGGCACACATAGAAAGTACAAATTCAAAAGGAGTTGTAGCAGTTTCAACCCCAGAGGGAGAAATTTCCAGAAATGATCTTGATCGTGTTATTGATGCAGCTCGGGCAGTTTCACTTCCTTCAACACGGGAAATTATCCATGTGCTTCCGAGAAACTATACTGTTGATGGTCAGGAAGGGATTAAAGATCCAATTGGTATGACTGGGGTGAGACTGGAGGTCGATACCCATATTATCACCGCAAGCACAACATCTTTACGGAATCTGGAAAAAGCTCTCTCTGAAGTTGGTGTTGATGTTACCAATATTGTATTCAGCGGCTATGGCAGCAGCCTTGCAGTGCTTTCTGATACGGAAAAAGAGTTAGGCGTTGTATTGGTTGACATAGGAGCAGGTACCACAGATATTGCAGTTTATGTAGAAGGTTCAATCTCATACTCCTCGGTACTTCCTATTGGTGCACGTCATATAACCAACGATCTTGCTATTGGTCTTCGTCTGTCTCTTGAATCGGCAGAAAAAATAAAACTATTCCTTTCTCAAAAAGATAATACCCGCGTAAAATTGACCGAAGAAGATTTAGAACGCCCACAGATACATCGAAGAGAAACAGAACCGGCATCATCTAAAAATGACGAAATCGACCTGGCGTCACTCGGACTTCCGGAGGAAGTTAGGAAAGTGTCAAAGAAAACCTTAATAGATGGTATTATCAGGCCAAGACTTAACGAAATTTTTACCATGGTAGGACTAGAAATTAAAAAAAGCGGCTACGGGGGTCAAACACCGGCAGGACTGATAGTTACAGGGGGTGGTGCGCAAACAATCGGTGTTTCGGATGCGGCAAAACGAATGCTGGCTATGCCTGTTCGCATTGGCGTACCAAGTGACTTAAAAGGCATTATCGATGAGGTTCAGCATCCATCTTTCTCAACAGCAGTTGGTCTTCTGATTTATGGCGCAAAATCAGAAGCGGCAGTAAAGTCACTTCCATTTGGTATGAACATACCAAGTATTTCAGGCGTTCCGTTTAACAAAGTATTCAAGAAGCTTATTAATCTCATAAAATCCTTCATGCCATAATCATTTTCGTATTTAACTTAGAAGGTATTGCAAAAGCTTTTATAGTGTGTTACGATGCCGCTATCTTTCTTCTTATGCTCATTAAACCTCAAACCACAAATTTTGCAAAAATCCGCGTTATGGGAATTGGCGGCGGAGGAACCAATGCCACGAATTCCATGATTTCGCAAAGCCAAATTCAAGGTGTTGATTTTGTGGCGATAAATACCGATGCACAGTCTCTTTTGCTCTGCCACGCGGCAACAAAACTGCAGATTGGAGAAACACTTACCAAAGGATTAGGGTCGGGAGGAGATCCGGAAATCGGAAGACAAGCGGCAGAAGAATCGGAAAATAAAATTCACGACATGCTGGAGGGTTCGGATATGGTATTTTTGGCAGCAGGAATGGGTGGAGGTACCGGAACAGGCGCAACTCCGGTGATAGCGCGTATTGCAAAAGAAGTTGGTGCGTTAACAGTTGCAGTTGTTACCAAACCATTTAGTTTTGAAGGGACACGACGCATGGTTTCTGCCGAAGACGGTATAGATAGTCTTCGGGATAAGGTTGACACACTTATTGTTATTCCAAATCAGCGCATTATGGATGTGGTTGATAAAAAACTCTCATTATTAGAGGCATTTAGAGTTGCCGATTCGGTGCTTTCACAGGGTGTTCAAGGTATCTCCGATCTTATTACCATGCCGGGGCTTATTAACGTTGACTTTGCCGATGTGAGGACCATTATGACCAGTGCCGGCTCAGCGCTTATGGGAATTGGTACGGGTGTTGGTGAAAATCGTGCGCAGACTGCAGCACGAAGTGCAATTGCCTCGCCACTTTTGGAAATTTCCATGGATGGTGCCAGGGGTGTTTTGTTTAACATTATCGGCGGACCGGATCTTACCATGAGTGAAGTAGACGAAGCAGCAAAAATTATCTCATCGGCTGCAGATCCCGATGCAAATATTATTTTTGGCGCCACAATAGACGAATCCATGCACGATCAGTTAAAAATTACGGTTGTAGCGACAGGATTTGATCAGACAAAACAGCGGCTTAAGGAATTTGTGGTAAAAGAAAAGGTTGAAGAAAAACCAAAGCCTTACATTAATACATCAATAAGTAATAATCAAACTCCTCAAGAACCACAAAAACAACAAGAAGAGGACGAAGACATTTTCGAAATCCCCGCATTCTTAAGACAGAGAAATTAGAGTCTTAAAAGCTACTTTTCTAACGAAAGCACCTAAAGATTTGGTGCTTTTTTAATGTCTCCTAATCATAGCTAAAGATCTGCGAGAAACCAACAGGGAAGTGGCTTGTGGTTTGAAAGTGAGGATTTGGATAAAACTAAATCCTCATAAATGAAGCCATAAACTTAAATTAAAGATAGTTTGAAGTTCAACTTACCACCCTCTTGTGAAAGTAAGAAATCAAAGCGATTATCCGTTTCTAAGTGTAAGTTTTCTAAAGTTTCTTTGACTATTTTTATTATTTCTTGAGGATCAACATTTTTTCTAACCATTGGATGTCTCATCGCAGCTCTTTGAAGTGTTTTATCTGCAAGGTGCATATAGTTATCGTAAGTAGTTTGTATATCTTTGTGTCCAAGTAGGGTTGCCACTTCTGTAATCGGAACTCCTGCTTCTAGCATATGAGTTGCATAACTATGTCTAAAATTGTGAGGAAATGTTCTCTTGGTAACACCTGCTTTTACTGCTCTTTTTTTGAGATCTTGACTGAAATCCGTTACCTGAACTGGTTTTTCCTGCGAGTTTCTAAATACATAATCTTCTGGATTTTTATTTTCGATCAGTGTTTCCAGATTAGATGTAAGTGGTTCGGTAAGATATACACTTCTATTTTCATTGGTTTTTGTTTCAATAAAAGTTGCTCTACCGGCGCTTAAATCTAAACGCTTAATTCTTAATGATTCTGCTTCTCCAAACCTGCAACCTGTAAATGCCAGAAACATAGTTAAGGTTCTATATCTAAAATCTAAAAAAGAGCAATCTTTGCCATACAATTTTCCGTAGGATAAGGAAGTATTTAGTATTTTTTCTATTTCTTCTTGAGTAAAAATGACTATGTCTGGTTTTGTTTTTTTGAACGACTGGAATCCATCTAAGAAATTTGCAGATAATCCTCTATCTATGCAGTAATCTTTTATTTGGCGAAAAACAAAGTAGTAAGTGTTAAGAGTATTGTTTTTTAGTCCTTTCTTTTTTAATTCAAGAAAGTATTCTTCAACAGTTTTTTTTGTAAGGTTTCTGCCAGAAAACCAATTGTTTATAAGACGGAGACGGACAATACAGTGACGAATGCTTTGAGGAGCAAGATTTTGCTTTATGGTAATAAAGGACAAAAAGTCCTCTTCGTTTATAGTCATCTCTCTATCAGAGAAATGACTTGTGGAAGAAAGTGGATATTGCGAGAAACCTGTACTTATATTATTCAACATAGATATAAAAATCAAGACCTTTTTATTTCGTAAGGTTTTCCGTCTTTGTCTATTCCGTAGGTGTTGCTCAAAGCTTGCTCTACAAGAGCTTTGAGGGTCATTCTAGTCTCTGCTTTTAGATGAGCCAGTATTTTCCACCAGCCGCCATCTATTCGCACCTGATTTCCAGTCTTTTTGTAACTTTGTAACTTCTTCATATTTTTCATCCCCTCCCTTTAATATCCTTTAATCTTCTCCTTCCCTAGATGATACGAGTACACCAGAGCATTGAAAGTTGTTCCAAAATAAGAGCCTGATTGAAGTTATCTCATCCCATCTCCTGGCTTTCTTACTATCATTACCGGGTCGGGAAACCGCTTGTTTCAACCCTAGATAGACACTCTTGCGGTAGGTTGCGTTTTCTCTACGCTTCTTTATCCCAATAAAAAACCTTATTGACTCGTTGGTAGGGGGAAGGAATCCTACCAATAAACCAATAAGGTTGTTCCTTCCCCTTTTCCACAAAAAAAGCACTTCTTTGTAAGAACTTTACTTACATTGAAGCGCCTCGGTTTTTCCGTCAGTCGCTGTTTTAGGGTTTTCCCCTCAAATTAAATTGTTGAATAAACAATAGCACTATTTTTTGTGCCTGTCAACCGAAAAGGTACTTGAGAAGATACTTGAAAAGGTAGGCTAAAGAAGGTCTTTTGGAGAGACTTTTAAGGCTCTTGCGATCTTTTTAAGAACTTTTAGAGAGGGCGATCTTAATCCTTGCTCAATTGATCCAACATAGCCTGTGCTAACTCCAACAATATCTGCTAATTCAACTTGGTACAGTTTTCTTCCTTCCCTATAAAATTTTATCTTTTCCCCAAGAGTTTTTGGTATGCGTTTAGCCATGAGATTATTATTGTCAATAATTGCTTCTGAAGCTCCGACAAATAGTTGTAGTATAGGCACAAAATCATGGTTGACATTCACCCCTACTTAAAGGTAGGATAATGAAGATAAACGCTGTGAAAAACATACTTGAAAAACTAGGAGAAGGTATAGCAATAACACTTATTATGTGGTTGATAATTACAGCCGGTCTTATAGAGTTGTATGGAAATTCAATTGGCGTGATCTTTCTAGGAGCAATTGTTGTAGTAATAATTTTTATTGTAATTTACTTTTATGGAGATAAACTAACAGGCATGAAATAAAAAATAATATGGCTCTTTTTTTGAAGTTCATCAGCGTTGTAATTCCAATAGAAATCATTGAAAATAAATGTAAGAGTATTGGTGGCTTAAAAGGAGTGCTTGAGCTTAATAAGAAATGGGTTGGGAAAAAGATTCTATACGATGAATATCTCTACAAAGATGGAGCAATGGATTATGACGATATTGAAACCATTATTGGATTTTGGAAAGAACAAGGTTTAGTGCCTACGGAAAGAAAAAACAATCAAGAGCAATGGAAAGATTTATGTGTGGTTGATATTGGCTACAGAAATGGAGTCACCTTGCCTTGTGAATGGATTGAATATGAAGCGCAAGAAGGTGGTGTAGGTATAGCATGGCTAAAAGGAAAACAAAGGGGAAACCTAATCAGGTAGCATAGCAGCCATTCTGTCAAGTGTTTCTTCAAGTCTTATATCTGTCTCACTCTGAATCTCTTTCTTTTCAACAAAATGCTCTTTTAATATGCGCTCTAACAACCATTCTGCTTTTTTTACGTTGTTTACTTTATCTAATGCCCATTCGGATTTTGCCATGCCTAACCGATCCGAAAATTTCTTATCTGTCTTTTTCCAATTTGTGATCGTATCTTCATCTTTACCTATGAATTCTGCAGCTAACTTCTGTATTGGAAGCTTACTGTAGTATTCAAGAAATTTTATTTTGAGCTTAGAAAGTTCTCTTGAGTGTTTTAATGACTGCTTTAATTTCTTGTTCATATAGAAATTATCTCATATATCTTATAATGATTCTATGTTATTGATAAAAAGAATACTCATCTTAGAAGATAATTATAAAGTTCTCTCAAAATTACTTGATAAACTTTCGGTGCTTGAGGATAAGCAACCATTTGAATTTGCGATCACATTGATAAATAGTTAGAAAACCTCATCAATGGTAATCCAAATGCTGAATTTGACATAATAATTCTAGATCGTGACTGTAAGATAAACAAATCATTTCATGTCTTGGATATTGAGCGCTTTGGAGCGGAAAAAGTAATTGCCATTTCATGTGTGTACAAATACAATCAACAAGCTCAAGATAGAGGCGTGACGAAGGTCATTGAAAAAGACTTATTACAGATAAATAAGTTTGTAGATCAGGTAATAAGCGAGATCGAAAACACTATTTCAAAACTGCCGTGGTCGTGAAATTAAGAAGCCGTGATAGAATATGAACAAATCTAAACAAGATGCAAACTTTTCTTAAAGACATACACCCTCTCGTTTTTGTTTATATCGGGCTTGTGGTATTCTCTTACGCACTTTACGACCTGCTTAGAGATAGGATTCCTAATAAATGGAAGTATCAAATACTCAATAGATCGTTTATTATTTTGATTGCTACACTGCTGGGAGGCTTTTTCGTTTCAGACAACAACTTAAAACAAGGACTATTCACTTTCTCAAGCGTATATTTAGGTTTTTGGCTCAATGAACAAGTAAAGCTGCAGGAGGAGAGAAGAAAACTAAAATTCTTCCTGGGAATGATTTGGCAGGAATTGCGATATAACCGAGTACAACTCGAAACACTAAAAGAAAATTACAAGTTCTTTATGGATGATGAGAAAAATCTTGAAATAATGTATCTGAAGCTGTCTAGTATAAACGCACAAGCAGGTTTTCTGAAATCCACAGTTTATGACTCTTTTGTCTCATCCACTGTTATTGCTGGATTAAAACAAGACCAAATTTTTAATGATCTTGCCACAGCTTATACAAATATGAAGTTTTTCCAATCCGCACTTGGTTTTGTGCTTGCAGACTTTGAAATAAAGTTAAAGGTACATCATTATGCGCTCGCCAAAAATGGTAAAAATCCGTATGTTGAGCAGATTCTTAAAGACTTGGGAGGAAAAATCAAAGATCATGGAGGAAAAGAGCTTGTAATTGCATATAGAGCAGTTTGTACAGCAGTAAGCAGTGTTGATGCGTATCTTAATACAATGATGGTTAAATCTGATGAGGATGAAAAAGCGGATAGTAAACTAACGAAAAAAGATAAGGAATTCGTTGAGGGTATTTTAAGAAAATCTCCGGAAAAAGTACCACAAGATATTTTTCAAGAAGATAAGGTAGAAAAATGAATCTAACAGAATATCAGAAAGAGCTACTTAAAATTTTTCAAGAGATTCTCCAGTACGGATACTCAAAAATGAGTACGATTCCCCTTGATTACACAAAAACAAGACAAAAAAAGCACTTATTGTATTTAATTATGGGCGCTACTCATAGTTACAGCGAAAGCATACTAAAACTTCTTACTCCACCAAATGTTTATGATAAGGCTGCTGAAGTGTTATTTAGAGCGCTTATTGAAACCCAGATAAACTTGGACTATATTTTTGCTGGAAGATCACAACGAAATGCAAAGATATTCTTATTGCACTCACTTATTGATGATATAGATTTTGCCGAGAAATATAAGAAATTTATATCTACACATCAAACTTGGAAGTTTGATTTTGGAGGCATGAAAAGTGTTCAGGATTGGCAAACATTTATTGATAAAAAAGAGAAGGATGTTTTTAGAATTAAAAAGAAAAATAATATACAAGTAAAAAAGATTCCTGATTTGAGAAGCAGAGCGGTAGAAGCCGATAAGTATCTACATTCCCTAAAGAGATTAAAACAAGATTCTTCACTGGAGTTTCAATATCTCAATTATTACAAATTCTTTTCTCAAATATCGCATCTTACTATGCCTGGCTTAGAAAGATTTTTTCACAAGAACCCAGATGGTAGTAGAAAACTTGTAATTGATGGCTCACGAGATGATTTTGAGCGTATTGGCACTGTTACTTTCGCTATTTATTGTTCCATATTAAAATTTTTCCTTATACACTACAGGGCATATAATCCTTTAGAGTTTAAGGGGTACAAAGATTTTATAAAATCTATTCCTAAAAGGAAGTAACAACTTTATGAAAAAGCTCTTTGCAGGTAAAAGAAAGTTCCTCACAATTCCGGTCATTGGAATTCTTACTCTTTCATTTCTTCCTTTTGCTATTGGACTTGGTGCAGGTTATCTTGCATATAAAAAGATAGGAAATCAGAAAGTAAAATATGGTGTACTTGCACTTATTGCCTTCTTTACACTTTTTACCGGCAGTGCATGGGTAGCAGGATTAAGCTCGGACACTTCTAAAGCACCACAAAAACAAGAAGAAAAGATAGATCTTAATAAATCTCAAGCAACAAAGCCTTCTATATCAGAAACTTTCCCTACTCCTACTTGGAAACCACAAGCAGCACCGGCAAATGCAAATATAGTGCTTGCTCGGGTGATACGAATAATTGATGGAGACACCATTGAGGTAGATTTAGGAGAAGGGAACAAAAAGACAGTCAGATACATAGGTATTGATACTCCTGAAACAGTTGATCCTAGAAAAGGTGTTCAATGCTTTGGTAAAGAAGCATCCGCAAAGAACCAAGAGCTTGTCGGAAATGGCATTGTTGGGCTTGAGAAAGATGTTTCGGAAACAGATAGGTATGGAAGATTATTGCGCTATGTCTACATGGGA
Organism: uncultured Gammaproteobacteria bacterium; assembly: GCA_964482825.1. GTDB lineage: Bacteria > Patescibacteriota > Microgenomatia > Levybacterales > UBA12049 > CAYZZG01. The sequence continues at coordinate 10 of CAYZZG010000006.1, read as the reverse complement.
GATCTTTTTA
>CAYZZG010000005.1:2888-29063 GCA_964482825.1 uncultured Gammaproteobacteria bacterium | reverse complement strand
GTGGTAGAATGTCTCCTTCCCAAGGAGAAGGTCGCCGGTTCAAATCCGGTTCGCCGCTCCAATCAGCAGTTATCTACAGAAAGTTACAATAATTTACATAAAATGATATGAAAGAGACGCTTCATTTACTAGACTCATTATTGAGATTAATTACTCCACTCGTTTATCTTTATCTTTGGTATGCAATCCCTACAAGTATATTTGGTAGAGAAAATATCGACATTACAGCACTTACTATTTCTGCATTGCCAGTAATATTCATAGGGGTAATTTCTAGACAAACAAGCTGGAGTATCGGCGGAGATAAAGGAATTAAAGGTGATAATATTGGTAAGAAGGTTCGTGCCACAATTGACCGGAAAGGTTCTTTCGAGTTTGAAGGTATTGATATGAATGATAAAAAGGTTGAGGTTGTAATTGAATCAGTTACAAAAAACCCAATCTTCACTGATAAACAACGGCACGAGGGATAATGGAAGGCATTAAAGTTCAAAACTTCATAGTAATAACTGAATTTAAATGCATTTACTTTGTATGATGGTTTAACTTACTCCCAATACTTTTTCTGGGCTTACCAATTTCCATAAGACTACGAACTTCTGTCCAAGGAATTATCTCTTCATATTTCCCGGATTTATAAAATGCCCTCAGTCTAAATTTGAACAGCTTTCTTGTAGCTTTCACTAATTTTTGAACTAATAAGAATGTGTCAGATATCTTTAGGGCATGTGTTCCAAACCTATATTCATCGCTACTGAAATTGTAGCCGCCCAGTACTAGGATCGGACTTTTCGGAAGCGGATTTCCCTTTTTTGTCCTGTTGCTTAAAAATTTTATTTCTGTGAAGGAGATCGTTCCTTAAATCTCCAAGCTTAAATCTACTAATATCTTTTCTAAAAGTTTTTAACATCCCCCAAAATTCGCTATCATTATAGTCAAGAAATTTTTTAAGCCCAATAATCGCATCGTCAATATTAATTAGGCAAACAAAAACATTTGGATATCCCAAAAGCTGTAATTACTCATCCACCTTCTTTTTTGAATCAAAGCATTTCTAACAGAGTCATCAAGAAAACCTAACCATAAAACAAGCTCAACCGCTTCATTAGAGGGTAATTGTTTATAAGTTTTTGAAGTTTTACTCATAGCCCGAAGGCCGACCCCTGTAGCCAAGACGGTCGATTACTGCACTAACACCGACATTCGCTCCCTAATGATAAGGTACTTTCACTACAAGGATCATTCGGTACTTATAGTATAACAATTCCGGTCGCTTTTTTCTTCATTAAGATATAAAATAATAGAAACAGTTACTATGCTTACAAAGCAAGACATAATTAATGAAATAAGGCAAAAAGCAAAAGAAAATAGTGGTAAACCGCTAGGAATAGGTAGGTTTGAAAAAGAAACTGGAATAAGAGCCTATGATTGGGGTAAATATTGGGCAAGGTTTGGCGATGCGTTAATAGAAGCTGGATTTGAACCAAACAAACTTCAGGAATCATATTCAGATAACTTTGTAATTGAAAAATTAATTGATCTAATACGGAAGTTGGGAAAATTCCCTACGATTCGGGAAATTAGAATTGAAAGAAATAACAATACTGAATTTCCCAGCAAAGGCGCGTTTAACCGACGAGGTACTAAAAGACAAATAGCTCTAAAGGTGCTAGATTACTGCCGAGATAAAAATGATTACCAAGATATTATTGCTCTGTGTAATTCAGTAATTGAAAGTGTCGATAATGAGCAGGACGAGCACAAGACTTTTAAGTTGGATTTGGGTGAGGTTTATCTCTTCAAGTCTGGAAAATATTATAAAATAGGAAAAACTAATGATAGAGTCCGAAGAGGACAAGAACTTAAGATTCAATTACCGGAAAAGGTGGATTTAATTCATTCTATAAAGACCGATGACCCAAGCGGGGTTGAAGCGTATTGGCATAGAAGATTTGAAACAAAGAGAATGCTTGGTGAGTGGTTTAACCTGGACTCTGAGGATATTAGAGCATTTAAGCGCTGGAGGCGCATACATTAGGTCACATTATTTTTGATCGCCTGAGTTTTGTTCGTCCAAAAACTTCTTGGAATATATAGAAATTTACAGCCTTAAAGTGGACTTTAAATTCCTCCATTTCGGCAACTAGTCTATGAGTGATACAATAGCTAAAGATTATTTTAATTACGAAGCTAAGGGGTAAGTCTGGATTCTCTTGAAGATACGATTTGATATAGTCATCGTGCTCAAATAGGTCCGAGCCAATTACGGTTCCCAGCTCACTAAATTGGAAGTATGTAAAAAAATAGAAAGAGGTGGCGAAGCTATTCCACCTCTAAGGTGGAATAGGTGGATCGTGAAACTGGCGGAATTGATGAGGATAATCCTTTTTTAGGCGACAATACGTGTATTGCCATGAGTCTTGCAACAAGCTGTTTTTTTCCTCATGCATTTCGTGTCATTATCTGCCGCAAGATCATTTTCTCTTCGATATGCCTATCAAAAAGTGTAGTAGGGGTTGACGAGAGCATAAAAATCTGCTAGGATAAATCGTGCAACCTAAAAAAGAGGAAAAATCAAGAAAGTATATTTTTGTCTCCGGGGGAGTCATTTCCGGAATCGGAAAAGGGACTACGGCAGCCTCGATCGCTTTACTTCTTAAATCAGCAGGATACAAAGTTGCCCCAATAAAATTTGAAAACTATCTTAATATTGACGCGGGTACTATTAATCCCATCGAACACGGTGATCCATTTTTGTGCGAAGACGGCACAGAAGCAGACATGGATATAGGTTCTTATGAAAAGTTTTTAAACGAGAATATGGGTAGAGATAATTTTGTTACGATGGGAAAAATTTATAAAACTGTTATCGATAAAGAGCGGCGGTTTGAATATAACGGTGAAGATGTGGAAGCCATTCCTCATATTACTGACGAAATAATTCGAAGAATAGAGGGCTTGGGGCGAAAAAAAGACGCAGATATTGTTTTAATTGAACTTGGTGGTACAGCAGGAGAATACCAAAATATCTTCTATTATGAAGCATCAAGAATTATGACCTTAAAAAATCCTAACGACGTTGTCCATATCCATGTAAGTTATGTGCCTACTCCAGCCCATCTTGGCGAGCCAAAAACCAAACCTACGCAGTTATCTGTCAGGATGCTTAACTCAATGGGAATACAGCCAGATTTTATTATTGCTCGAAGTGAAAAATATTTAGATAAGCGTAGAAGAGACCGATTTGCTCTTTTTTGCAATGTCAATGCAGACAATATTATTTCTAACCCCGACCTACAAAGTGTTTACGAAATTCCACTTATGCTTCATAAGCAAGAATTGGATCGCAAGATTCTTTCTCGTTTACATCTTCCCATACATGAACCAAGACTAGATGAGTGGAAAAAATTGGTAGAGAAAATAAGAGCTAAAAAAGGAAAACAAGTAGAGATCGTTATTGTGGGAAAATATTTTGGCACGGGGGATTACCAACTAAAAGACTCTTACGCAGCGCTTTTTGACGCGCTTGATCATGCGAGTTGGAAAGTAGGTGTTGATCTTATAACAAGGTGGGTTGATGCGGAAGAGGTAGAAAAAAAGGGAACTGGCCTAATCGGAAAACCAGACGGCATTATTGTGCCAATTGGGTGGGGGATTCGAGGTGCAGAGGGAATGATTTCTGCGGCATCATACTCTCGTGAGAAAAAAATTCCTTATCTTGGACTATGTTATGGCATGCAGCTTGCGTCTATCGCTTTTGCCCGAGATGTACTAGGTTGGAAAAGGGCAAACACAACTGAGAATGTACCCGATACAGAGCATCCGATAATTCATCTTATTCCACAGCAAAAAGAGTACATGGTAAAGCGAGCATATGGTGGAACAATGCGACTAGGTGCATGGGAAGCAACAGTTAAAAAAGGAACAAAATCTTACGCATTATACGAACAATATGAAGGATTTATAGAAAAATCAACCGGATTGACCAGCGAGCGCCATCGTCATCGGTATGAATTTAACAACGAATATATTAATGCTTTCGAGGAAAAAGGATTTATTATTAGTGCCAGGTCTGTATTAGAAGGACTAGTTGAGATAATAGAGCTTTCCGAAAAAGCTCACCCGTTTTACATTGGGACTCAGGGGCACCCGGAATATAAAAGCCGTCCATTATCGCCACACCCGTTTTTTATCGGCTTCTTGCAGGCATGTAAGAAGTAAGATATAATAGTTTTATGTTAAAGCAGATTGATTTTACACCGGGGGATACAGTTAGAGTTTTTCAGAAAATAGTAGAGGACGACAAAACCAGAACACAGGTATTTGAAGGAGTTGTTCTTGCTATTAAAGGAAGAGGGGAAAATAAAACATTTATGGTCCGCAAAGTTATTGGTGATATAGCAGTAGAACGCATCTGGCCAGTGTATTCTCCAAGTATAGAAAAATTACAAGTAAAAGCACATTCCAAACAACGAGTAAAAAGAGCAAAGTTGTATCACTTGCGACAAAAAGTCGCGTAATATTCTACATATGATGTTCCTATGGGTGTACATATTTCCATAGGTCAATCTGGAGAAGATATTGCCACGGAATTCCTTCGCAAACAAGGATATAAGATAGTCGCTCGTAATTTTAGAATTCGTAATGGGGAAGTGGACATTATTGCAACCTGCGATAATACATTAATTTTTATCGAGGTCAAAACACGAACCGGTGATAAATTTGGAGAGCCCCAAGAAGCAATCTCATTTAGGAAACTTCGTTCCCTACTCAACGTCGCACAATATTATAAACTTACTCACAAAAATATTCCTGAAGCTATGCGGATCGATGGGATATTTATAAAATTTTCTCCTGATGGTACAATAAAGTCTATTGAGCATATGCAAAACATTTCTCAATAATTTATATCTTTATGAATTCATTAACTCAAGAAATCGCCAAAATGAAAGAGGAGATTGAAAAAATAAAGTCGCGTAACAAGCGCGTTGAACTCGACAAGAAATGGGAAACTAGCAATACCAGAGCTGGATTTATCGCGCTGGCTACATTCCTACTCACTTTTGGATTACTTGTCTTAATTCAGGCTGATAATCCATTCATTAAAGCAATCGGTGCAAGCATCGTTTACTGGCTCTCAACGGAGTCATACAGCATATTAAAGCGCTGGTGGATAAAAAGACATCACAACAGAAAACGCACGTAAAAATAACAACTTTCTTACATAACCCACATATGTATCATTCTTTTCTTTGCTAAAAAGTAAGAATGGATTTTTACAGAGACCAAACTTTAGGCATAAAAAATACACTACGACCTCCTCCATCCGAGGAAAAGGAAGAACCCAATGGGAGCATATTCCGAAAAAGAATAGTGGGAGAGCTTTTTACTGCAGAGGAAGCCCGCGACGGGCGTAGGGAAGCAGTAAGAGAGGAAATAAAAGAACGGGAAAAAGCAAAAGAAAAATTGAATCAACTTCTCGATAGGTCAAATGATGTTTTATACGAACTATCTTCTGTTTTCCCTTTCGACTTTTTCCCAGACAAGATAATTATTGATACTAGTAAAGTAACTATTATAGCCAATATGTTTTTTTTCTCAGGGGAAGTACATACAGTTCTTATTAAAAATGTGAGAGATGTGGTGGTAGAAATGAGTATTCTTTTCGCAACGCTAAAAATGACCGTTTTTGACTATAAAACCGATTCAATTAAAATTTGTTATCTTAAAAGAAGCGAAGCGATGAAAGCACGAAGAATTATTTTAGGACTTATGGCAATAAGTAAAGAAGGTGTTGATTTATCAAAGCTTACAAAAGAAGATGCTGTCGTAGACAAAATTGAAAAGCTTGGAATGTCGCAGGACACTTAGTCTGTTTTTGTTAAGATTTTAATATGATCGCGAAGAAGTGATGCTGTTTCGAAGTCAAGGTTTTTTGCTGCTTGTTGCATTTCTTTTCGTAGTTTTTTAATAAGCGATTCTTTCTCATCGGGCAATAATACGTCTTTTTCTGCAAACGTTAACAGTTGAGCAACAGTTTCCTTTGCTGCTTTTTCTTCCTCAACCAGCTTTGCACGGATTGCTTTTTTAATGCTTTGAGGAGTAATGCCATGCTTCTTATTATAATCTAACTGTACTATTCGTCTTCTCTCTACTTCTGCAATTGCTTCTTGCATTGATTTTGTTTTTTTATCCGCATACATAATAACTGTTGCATTAATGTGTCGGGCTGCCCTTCCCATTGTTTGAATAAGAGATGTCTGGCTTCGTAAAAATCCTTCTTTATCTGCATCGAGAATAGCAACAAGAGAAACTTCCGGTAAATCCAATCCCTCTCGAAGTAAATTTATTCCAACTAACACGTCATAAGTTCCGTTTCTGAGATTATCAAGAATTTCCTGACGTTCTAATGTTTCTATATCTGAATGAAGATACGCTACTTTGATCCCCCGCTCTTCTAGAAAAGAGGCAAGTTCTTCTGCCATGCGCTTAGTAAGAGTGGTAACTAATACGCGCTCATCACTTTTTACCCGAAGTTGAATTTCTTCCATAAGATTAGGAATCTGCCCCTTTGTATGTTTAATAATAACGTGCGGGTCAATAAGACCAGTTGGACGAACCAATTGCTCAACTATCGCCTTAGACCTGCAAGGTTTAGCGCCAGATACTTCGTAGGTCGATTCATTTGCAAGGAAAAGTTCATATTCATTCGGTGTTGCGCTTACGAAAATCTTCTGGCCAGTGCGCTCTATAAACTCGCTAAATTGTAGAGGTCGATTATCCAACGCAGATGGCAGCCGGAATCCAAAATCAATAAGCGTTTCTTTTCGGGAGCGGTCCCCGTTGTACATCCCTCTTATTTGCGGAACAGTAATGTGCGATTCATCGATAAACAAGAGCCAATCTTTGGATGCGTGATTAAAATAGTCAAGAAGCGAATAGGGCGGATCACCTGGTTTTCTTCCGTCAAAGTATCGCGAATAATTCTCAATACCATTGACGTATCCTACTTCCCCTATCATTTGAAGATCATAAGTGGTTCGTTGTTCAAGCCGTTTTGCTTCGATAATCTTACCCTCTTTCTGCAGCTCTTTAACTCGTTTATACATATCTTCTTTAATTTTTGGGAACACATTGTTATAGGTGGTTGGATCTGTCATATAGTGTTTGGCAGGATAAATAACGCTACTATTTAGAATTTCAACAGAATCACCGGTAAGCGGGTCAAACGAAGTAATGCGATTTATCTTATTACTACTCCATTCAAGAGAAATGCCATAATCAGTATAAGCAGGAAATACATCTACAGATTCTCCCCTAACACGAAATGTTCCTCTTTTAAAGCCATATTCATTACGTTCGTATTGTAGATCGGTGAGACGAATTAATATGCTTTTTTGTTCAATCTTCATTCCAGCTCTAAGCTCTACAACAAACTTCCCATATTCAACAGGAGAACCAAGATTGTAGATACAAGAAACAGACGCGACGACAATAGTATCTTTTCTTGTAAGTAAATTAGTTGTGGCAGAAAGTCGAAGCTTATCGATTTCTTCGTTTGTTTCCACCTCTTTCTCTATGTAGTTATCGCTTTGGGGAATATATGCTTCCGGTTGGTAAAAGTCATAATACGAAACAAAATAAGAGACTGCATTTTTTGGAAAAAAATCTCTAAATTCCTGATAAAGTTGCCCTGCCAGTGTTTTATTGTGAGAGATAATAAGTGTTGGACGTTGTACGTTGTAAATAACATTAGCCATGGTAAAAGTTTTTCCGCTGCCGGTAACGCCAACTAATACCTGATTTTGTACTCTCTGTTGAAGATTTTGTGCTAGTTGTTTAATTGCTTTCGGCTGGTCGCCGGTTGGTTTAAATGGCGAGAGAAGTTCAAATTTCATACACCTATTTTATCACACTACTCAATATTGACCCAGTTTGTATGCGATTGTGATATTGACAAAATATGTGAATTTTTCGTATATATTATTCATATGCCAGGAGTTTTATATAGAAAAGAAAGAGAAGTCCTTGATTTTATAGCTCAATTCCAAAAACAATTTGGGTACTCACCAAAATTGGGTGAAATTGCTCATGCTAGTGGAAATAAGAGTAACTCTACTGTTCATGCAATTATTCGCTCTCTGGTTGAGAAAGGATATGTCCAGAAAGTCGAAGGAAATACCCGAGTTCTTAAAATCCTTGATCAAAAAATTGTCTCAACGGCGCTTGGCACGCAACCATCTATAGAGCTTCCTCTAATGGGATTTATTGCCGCAGGAAAACCGCTTGAACCACATACTGATCCAAACGCGACTCTTCAGGTTTCAGCATCGATGATTACCGGAAAAAAAACTGCATTTGTTTTGCAGGTAAAGGGGAGCTCGATGATAGAAGATGGAATTATGGAAGGTGACTATGTGGTAATTGAGAGAGTACAGGATGCAAATAACGGTGATATTGTAGTGGCAATTGTCGACGATAATCTGGCAACGCTAAAAAGATTTTATAAAGAAAATGGCAAAGTTGTGCTAAAGCCCGCAAATGCAGCAATGGAACCAATTTATCCCAATAGTCTTACTATTCAAGGACGCTGTGTCGGCCTGATCAGAAAATTTTAACTCCGTTTTTAACTTGTTTATTAGTTTGTAACCCCGTATAATAATTAATATGGACTTGCAGACAATTCTTCCCACTATTGGTTACTTTGGTATTACCGCAATCATTTTTGCAGAATCAGGACTTTTAATTGGGTTTTTTCTTCCCGGGGATAGTCTCCTTTTTACTGCAGGATTTCTTGCATCTCAGGGGATTTTTAATATTGGTACTATTGTCGTACTATGCTTTGTGGGAGCGGTGCTAGGGGATAATGTAGGATATGCTTTTGGACACAAGGTAGGAAGACGATTATTTAAGAGAAAGGAATCTTTGCTGTTTCATCCGGATCATTTAGAGCGAGCTAAAAAATTTTATGAAAAACATGGAAAAAAAACAATTATTTTAGCACGCTTTCTTCCGGCTGTTAGGACATTTGCTCCTATTGTAGCAGGTATTGGAGACATGAATTACAAAACATTTTTTACCTACAATATTATTGGAGGATTTCTTTGGGCAGTTTGCTTGCCACTTGCTGGTTATTTTTTAGGAAGTCTCATTCCTGATGTTGATAAATATCTTTTACCTATTATTGGTCTAATTATTATTCTTTCCGTACTTCCTCAAGCTGTTCATATACTAAAAGACTCCAGTATGCGTAAGCAGTTAGTATTTTTACTCATGAAGCCTTTTAAGAAATAATTGCCCATCCGCTTTCTGTATGGGAATACTTTATGTTGTGGCAACTCCAATTGGAAACTTACAGGATATCAGTAGGCGTGCTATTTCTATTTTATCCTCAGTTGATGCAATTGCTTGTGAAGATACACGACGAACAGGAGTTTTATTGCAACAGTTAAACATTTCTTCAGAAACCAGATTTACCTTAATCGACAATAAAAAACCTCAACTAGTATCATACTACGAACAGAATGAACAACAGCGTATTCCTCAAATTATTACCGCCTTAAAGAATGGATTATCAGTCGCGCTTGTTTCTGACTCAGGAACGCCTACTATTTCTGACCCGGGTTTTAAACTTGTTCGCGAGTGCGTACGCGAAGGCATCAAGGTTGAATCAATACCCGGACCATCTTCTGTAATCTCTGCATTGGTTTCTTCGGGTTTACCAACCGACAAATTTTTATTTTTAGGTTTTCTGCCAAAAAAAGCAGGCCACAGAAAAAAAATGCTACAAAATATCAATTCAACGGTTCAAATCATTAAACTGACGGTAATTCTTTTTGAAGCCCCGCACAGGCTTTTCAGAACGCTTAAAGAAATGCAAGAGGTATTCGGCGATATTGATATTGTTATTTGTCGTGAATTAACGAAGGTGCATGAAGAAATACGAAGAGAAAAAATTTCTGAGTCAGTTAAACACTTTGCAAAAACTAATCCAAAAGGAGAATTTGTCTTGTTGTTTAATTTAGGAGAATAATGAAGATAATCGTTAAAGCAAAACCACGGGCAAAGAAAGAGGAAATAGTAAAAATAAATGAAAATGTTTATGAAATTTCGGTTACCGAGCCTCCAATCCACGGAAAAGCAAACAAAGCAATCATCAAAGTCCTCTCAAAATACTTTAATATCGCTTCATCAAATATTTTTATTGTCAACGGCGAATGGTCGAAGGTAAAAGAGATAGAAATACTTTAGTACTCTTCAAGCGTTGAGGTATCACCGATGGGAAGCCCTTGTTCTTTGGCCTTTAGAATTCTTCGCATAATCTTGCCGCTGCGGGTTTTTGGCAGTTTGTCAATAAACTCAATTTCTCTTGGGTAGGCGTGGCCCGCTAGGTGTTCTTTTACAAATTTTTGCAGCTCTTCTTTTAACGCATCTGTTGGTTCGACACCCGGTTTAAGCACAACAAACGCCTTAATAATTTCTCCCCGTACTTGGTCGGGTTTGCCAATAACACCAGCTTCTACCACCGCTTGATGCTCTACCAGGGCGCTTTCAACTTCAAATGGACCAACTCGTTCTCCAGAAGTTTTAATCACATCATCAGCTCTGCCAATAAACCAAAAATATCCATCAGCATCTATTCGGGCGCGATCGCCAGTAAAATACCAACCGTTTTTAAAATAGCTATCATATTTTTCCTGATTATGCCAGATGGTTCTCATCATGGAGGGCCAGGGAGGCTTAATGCCCAAATTTCCTTCCTGTTCATTAGCCAAAGTATTGCCGTCGTCATCTATAATCCCAGCAGTTATCCAGGACAATGGTTTGCCCATGGAGCCCGGTTTAACCGCCAAATCAGGCGTATTGGCAATCATAATAGAGCCTGTTTCTGTTTGCCACCAATTATCATGAAATGGTTTGCCAAAAACTTTCTCGCTCCAAACTACCGCCTCAGGGTTTAGGGGCTCGCCAACTGATGCGAGATAACGCAGCGAAGATTGGTCATATTTTGCCACCACTTCATCTCCTTTAGCCATCAGCATACGAATGGCAGTTGGGGCAGTATACCAAACAGTTACTTTATGTTTTTGGATAAGATCATACCACTTGTCCGCATCGAAACGACCATTGTAAACTAAAGTCGTTACTCCTAACGACCAGTTCGATAAAATAGTATAAGCAATTCCAGTAACCCACCCCGGGTCTGCCGTGCACCAGTAAATATCGTCAGGTTTTAAGTCAAGCACAACCTTTGCACTTAAGTGTTGTTGCAAACAAGCATAATGAGCATGAACTACTCCTTTTGGCTTGCCGGTTGTTCCTGAAGTATAAAGCATAAAGGCGTAATCTTCGGGCTTAGTATGATAAGTCTCAAAAGTGCTACTTGCATCATTTAACTTACTAGTAAACTCTTCACTATCAACCACGATTATTTTTTCCAGTGACGGTAACTTATTTTTTACAGAAAATACTCTTTCGCTTAATTCTTTGGTAGTAAAAATAATTCTGGCGCCTGAATCTTCTAATCTATCCTTTAGCGCGGATTCCTGAAACGCAGAAAAAAGCGTGCCAGCAATGGCGCCTGTTCTTAAAATTCCCAAAAAACAAAAATAAAGTTCTGGTATTCGAGGCAGAAAAATAAAAACCCTATCTCCTTTGTTTATTCCGTACTCCTTGAGTATATTGGCAACTTTGTTAGAAAGCTTTATTAGGTGTAAAAAAGTATACGTACTTGTCGCACAATTATCATCTTCATGGATGAGCGCTATTTTATTTTCAATGGGCGTTCCCAAGTGTTTATCTAAAGAATTATGCGCAGCATTAAGTGTGCCGTCGGAAAACCATGCTATCTCATTTTTATGTATCTCCCAAAAATCGTTATTCATGCTGCTTTCTCTTTGGCAATTCTGGTTTCCTTGTTTATTACCTTGCCATCATTGTCTATATCGTATATATATACTGTACCAGTTCCAAATTCTAAGTCAATAATTTTTTCATCAGAAATATTCTCTAGATACTTGATCAAAGCTCTTAAGCTATTACCGTGTGCTACAACAAGCACATTTTTTCCGTTTTTCAATTGTGAAAGAATTGTAGATGTGTAGTAGGAAACAACTCTTTGATAAACATCTTTTAATGTTTCTCCGCCGGGAATAGGGTGATTCCAACTGCGTCTCCACTTTAAGAATTGTTCATCGCCAAATTCTTCTTTGATTTTCCATTTGTTTTTACCGGTTAGGTCGCCATAGTCGCGCTCATTAAGAGCGCTATTTTCATAGGTAGGAATAAGGGCATTAAGGGAAGATTTTATTTCGTCAACGGTTTGCTTGGCCCTAGAAAGAGAGGTAGTATAAGCAATATCAATATGAATATCTTTTATTGCCTTTGCTGCTTCTCTGGCTTCTTCAAAGCCTTTTTGGGTAAGCGGGATATCGGTTAAGCCTGTCCACTTGCCTTCTTTATTCCACTGTGATTCTCCGTGGCGGACAAGAATTAAATAAGCCATACGGTTTACTGATGAGATAATTCATTTTCTATTTGTAATAGCCTATTGTATTTTGCAACACGCTCACCGCGGGCAGGAGCACCAAATTTTACATAGTCCGCGCATGAGGCAACGGCAAAATCCGCAATAAAATCATCATTGGTCTCTCCACTTCTGTGAGACACAATTACTTTTATCCCTGCCTGTCGGGCAATTTCAACAACAGCCAGTGCTTCTATAACTGTTCCAATTTGATTTGGCTTTACAATAAGAGCGGAAATAGCTTTTTTGGTAATTGCTGTTTGCAGACGATAAGGATTAGTTACCGTAAGATCATCTCCAACAATAAGCGTATCTTTAGAAAGCTTTTCGTACAATGTGGTCCAACCGTTCCAGTCATCTTCAGAAAGTCCATCTTCAAGATATAGCAGCTTATATTCCTTGTGTATAGCTTCATAAAGTGTTATGAGTTCATTAGATGATATTCCCACTGGATGATCTTTAAGTATATATTTCCCATTTTTAAAAAAGCTATTAGATGCAACATCAATACCAAAAAAAACATCAAATCCAGGACGATGCCCTGCATGTTCACACGCTTGTTTTAAAAGGGTGAGTGCTGCTTGATTTGTTGAAAGGGATGGAGCAAATCCACCCTCATCACCAACTAATGTGGAATAGTTATTTTGACGAAGTGTTTCTTTTAATGAGGCGTAAATAGTACTAGCAAGCTGGAGCGCCTGGCTGTAAGAAATAGACTCTGCGGGAGTAATAAAAAATTCCTGAAAGTCAACATTTCCATCAGCATGTTTGCCTCCGTTGATAACATTAAACAGTGGGGTAGGGATAGTAAGTTCTTTTGCGTCGGTTTTAATATATTGATGTAAATATTTAAAGAGCGGCATGATAAGGCTTTTTGCTGCAGCTTTGCTTACTGCCATAGAAACACTTAGAATTGCGTTTGCTCCAAGCACCGATTTGTTTTCTGTACCGTCAAGAGCAACCATGGTATGGTCTATATCAGCTTGATCTGTAGCTTCCTTACCAATAAGTTTTGGGGTAATAATGCTTTGTACGTTTTCGACTGCTTTTAATACACCCATGCCATGAAACCGTTTTGTGTCTAAATCGCGCAGTTCTTTTGCTTCGTATGTTCCAGTAGAGGCACCGCTAGGACATGAAGCAATTCCTACAGTATTATCACTTAAGATAACAGTTGTTTCTATTGTCGGCTTACCGCGAGAATCAAGAATTTCTCGAGGAATAATTTGACTAATTGTTGCCATATTACAAGTTACATTATAAGCTTTTTTTCTGTTGCTTCAACCCTTTTTCTAACAACATCAATCGCACCAGGAGCACCAGAGACGTTCGTTACTCCCCATTTAACCAGTTTTTCCACCAAATCAGGATACAAAGAAGGCGCTTGCCCACAAATAGAAGAGGTAATACGATATTTATGAGCAGTCTTTATGGTGTGTTCTATTGCCCACAGTACCGCATCATTTCTTTCATCAAATTCCCGTGCAACTTCACTATTATCTCTATCTGTACCAAGAAGAAGCATGGTTAGATCATTCGATCCTATAGAAACGCCGTCAATTCCCGCATAGATAAATTTCTCAAGTAAAATAACATTGGAAGGTATTTCTACCATCATCCACAGTTTAAAGTTCGAGGAACGATGAAGTCCTGCAGAAGAAACAGTCTTTTTTACTTCAATGAGTTCTCTAACAGTTCTAACAAAAGGTATCATCAGCCAGAGATTTTGTAGCCCCTTTTTTTCCCGGACAATCTTTATCGCTTCAAGTTCAAGATTAAAAACCTCCGGGTCATGAATATAACGGAACGCTCCACGGAAACCTAACATGGGATTAGGTTCTTGCGGCTCATAATCTTTTCCGCCAACAAGCGCTTTATACTCATTAGTTTTAAAATCCGATGCCCGGTAGACAACTGGGCGAGGAAAAAAAGCATTGGCAAATTCTTCAAGCTGTTTTGCCAGTGTTTCGATAAATATTTTTTTCTTTCCGTCATGAATAAGTTTTTTAGGATGTATACCAATTCCTGCCATCATAAATTCTGCCCGCAAAAGCCCAACACCATCAACGTTTCTTTGGGCAACCGTCCCTGCAAGTTCTGGCTCAGCCAGGTTTACATATACTTTAGTAACAGTCGTGATTGGCTTTTCTTCATTTTGAACTTTTAACTTTTCACTTTGAACTTTAAAGTGGCCACCTTTGTATACCTCTCCTTTTATGCCGTTGACCGTTACTATATTTCCATCTTTTAAAACTTTAGTTGCTTTTTCTGCGCCAACAACCGCCGGAATACCCAGCTCTCTTGAGACGATTGCCGCATGAGAAGTCCTGCCCCCCTTATCGGTTATTATACCAACAGCTTTTTTCATAGCCGGAACAAAATCTGGGTTTGTTTGCGGAGCAACCAATACATCGCCGGAAACTACCTTATGAATTTCGCTAGCCTTATGGATTATTTTTACCGGCCCGGACGCAATTCCGGGAGAAGCAGGATCACCTTTCAAAATCAATTTAGAATTTAGAGTTAATAATTCAGAATTTTGGGTATTTTTATTCTGAATTCTAGATTCTGAATTCTGAACTGTTGTCACCGGGCGTGTTTGAATAATGTAAATTTTTCCCTTTTCAATAGCCCATTCGGTGTCTTGAGGAAAATAATAGTGATGCTCTAAGTCTTTACCTAGCTTTGCAAGCAAAAGAATTTCTTTATCAGAAATTTTTTGACGTTTTCTTTTTAATAGTGAAACGCCAACTGTTTTATCTTTAGTACCCACTTTTTTAAGTGCGATTAATTGTGATGCAATATTTTTAAGGAAGATTGACATGGAATGTTTATGCACCTCATAGTGATCAGGCGTTACTTTTCCCTGAACAATAAATTCTCCCAACCCGTAAATCGCTTCGATAACAATTTTTGATTTGTCATTGGTAACTGGATCTATGGTAAACATAACTCCTGATATGTCCGACTGAATCATGCGTTGTACGGGAATAGCGATGCCAATTTTAAAATGGTCAAAATGCTGCTCGTGACGATAAAAAATCGCCCGCGCGCCAAAAAGCGATGCCCATGCTTCTTTTACTTTTTGCAATACATTAGCTTCCCCTTTAATGTTAAGAAATGTTTCCTGTTGTCCTGCAAACGATGCGTTGGGAAGATCTTCAGATGTAGCAGAAGAACGAACTGCAACAAGGGTATCGGAAAACGAACCGCTCAATCTTCGATAGGCTTTATTAATATCATCTATGAGTCTTTCTGACATTTCTCCTTCTTTTATAAGGCGCTGAATATGTAAAGAAACTTGAGAAAGAGACTCATGCCTTTCGAAATGAGCAGTACTTAAAAGGTGTTTAATCTTTGTAGCGAGATTGTTTTCTTTTATAAAGGAATAGTAGGCGGTAGACGTAACAATAAATCCATCTGGAACGTGAAATCCGGCAGCAATCATTTCGCCTAAATTTGCCCCTTTACCTCCAACAAGCGCTATATCTTCTTTTCCTACTTCATTAAACCAAACTACATATTTGCTGTACAGGGACATATATCCATTATGGGAATATTTTTGCTCAATATCAAGTCCCTGCTCTATTTATGATGGTATTGGGTTTATGTAATGGGCTGCTGCACTGTTTGATGGTTTTAGAAACGCATTTGCTACAAACGGCAATCCTACGGCAATAACAAAATAAATTAGAACTGCCAGGATGATTAATCCCAGGAAGAATCCTAAGGCACTTTCATTGTCATCATAACTTGCATTATGCAAATACGAACCGTTAAGATTAACACTAGACATCTCTTTACACCTCCTTCCTCGCACCATCAGAATAATAAAGGAGGGTAGTGAAACGATTAAGATAATGGTAAGAAATGGTTAAGACAGGAGAAAACTACTTAGCGAGTTGTTGTTTGAAATAATCAACCCAAGGATTAACTGCGGGATTTTGATCGTATAGTAAACCCAAATAAAGAGTAAGGTAGCTGCTATATGCAAGGACTTCTAAAAAATCGTCAAACACAGTTTCTCCGCTTAGTTGGTATACATCAATTGTATGTTTGTTTTGTTTTACCACTTCTATGGTTAAATCCACTCTCTTGCGGTTATTTTGGCTGTAGTTTTTTGACTGCAGTGCAATAAAGCGAAGTTTTGATTCTTTGGGAAACTGTAAACCCTCCATCAGATGATGATTTAAATCAGGAACTAAAAAATAAGCCGCAAAGGTTTTGCTTGTTTCGTTAAATTGATTTCGAAAAATCTGGGCGTTTCCATTTAGGTGTTCTGCAGAAAAAATTATCGGAATGGTATTTTGTAACTGTACTGCGTAGTTTTTAGCTGCTTCCTTTATAGTTGGGATCTTTGTTTTAAGAGTTGCAATTGCTTTTTCCAGAGCCTGAGTATCAAGTAAAACTACTGCGGCTTTGTAAAGTAGTCCTATTAGCCCAACAATAGTATAACCTGCTCCAAGTCGCGGCACCCCGGATGGATTAAATTTTTCGTTAAATATATATCCTTGAATAGTATTTGACTTAGCGAATTCAGCTAAATCTGCTCCTCTGGTAAGCACTAACATTCTAGCCTCTTTTTCTCTTGCTTCCTTTGCGCAGCTTAACACTTCTTCTGTTGTTCCGGAATAACTGGTTAAAATAACAAGTGAATTATTGTCAACATACGATGGTAAATGGTAATCGCTTACAATCTCGGCAGGGTAGGAAAACTTACTGCCAAAGAGTGCTTTTGTTACCAAAGCCCCGTAAATAGATGCTCCCATGCCGCAAAAAACAATATTCTTAATTCCTTCCAGGGATTCAATGATGCAAGATTGTACTTCTTTCCATGCAGCATCCAGCTGGTCAACAATTAATTCTGTAGAACTAAATGTGTTTTGCGGATCAAGCTTTTTGATTGCCTCAAGATCGTTTAAATTTTGCATATCATTCATTCCAACCTCTATTTGGATCTTTTCGGAGATCCTCGGTTTCGTCAGGTCTTTTGTAATCATCCTCCAGTCTATAGGTGATTCCTGCTTCAGGAGTAGAAAACTCTAAGATATCGCAATCGGTAATTCCAAATATTCTATGCTTTTGTCCCACTTGAGTGGTGTACCCTTTATTTTTTTCAAACTCAATTGTTTCCATTTCTCCCTGGGAGTTTTCAATTATAACGCCTCCTCTTCCCGAACCTAAATAATAGGTTTCGACCTTTTTATCATGGATTTGTAGACTTTGTCTTGTCCCTGCTTTAAGATGCATCAATTTCCCGGTGTATGGAAGATTCTCCTGGGTAAAAATAAGTTCATATCCCCAAGGTTTTTCTACCTGTTTTACGTAAGATTCCGTTTTGAATTTTGATTTATTAAATTTAGGTATATCTGCCATGCGACCTTAAGAATAATATATTTATGTAGTATACATATCTGCTTCTAATTTTGAAACTCTTTTTTCTAACTCTTTTACATCTGTAGAGTCTGACTTATATTGGTCTATAGAGGTAATCAGCTCGCTGAGATCTTCAATTTCTCTTTTGAGGTCAGCCTTTGTTGGAAAATTAGCCAGTTCTTTTTTAAGCTCCTTTTTAGTGGGAAAATTTGCTAGTTCACGTTTAAGGTCATCTTTAGTTGCAAAAGCCTTAAGGTCATCTTTAGTTGCAAAAGCCTTAAGGTCATCTTTAGTTGCAAATCCTTTAATATCAACTTTGGTTACAAAGCTCTGGGCGTCATTTTTAGATACCAGTGTTTTTAGGTCATCTTTAGATGCGGTTTTTTTGAGACCCTTGGCAACTATTTTTCTGTTTTGATTAAGATCTGCTTGATTAATGAAACTACTGTATCTCATTTAAACAAATTTTTCAATACGCTTTTTTATCAGCTTAACCATATTTATTTCCTTTTGTATACCAATCAGTAATTGCATTACGATGCTTATATGCTATCCTTTCTGGAAGCTTATTAAACAAGAAATATTTATTTGTTTTATTTTCGTTATTTGTTGAAATTTTACCAGTTGATTTCCCGTGGTAAATAATATCAATGTGAATTCCACGAGGATCGTTATCAATTCTATACACGCCGACAATACCTTTGATTATTACGTCTGAACCAATTTCTTCTCTTGCTTCTCTTTGTATAGCATCTTGTGGAGTTTCGTCATAAGACATGAAGCCTCCTGGCAAAACCCAGTGATCTTTGAGCGGCTCGTGAGCTCTTTGAAGCATTAAAACTCGTTGACCTTTGTGTAAAATAATACTGACAACCGGTTTTGGATTATTCCAGAAAATAAAACCGCATTTGGTGCATTTCTTCACTTTTTGTTTATCAAAAATGCCAGAAAATAATTTCCTTGCGCAGCGAGGGCAATACTTATATAGAGTATCTTCGCTCACTTATTTACAATCCCAACAACTTCATCGTGCAACAGGCCATTGGTCGCGATATAACCACGGTCGGAGAGAGACCATGTCTTTCCTTTCAGGTTGGTGAATTTTCCTCCTGCTTCCTCAATAATAATTTTAATAGCCGCGGCGTCCCATGTTTGGGCGTATGCTTCAATACACGCATCCATATTGCCACTGGCTACCAGTGTCGCTCCATAGGTAATATCCATACTTCTTGAGCTGACACTGGACATAAGAAATTCTATAACTTTATCTTTCTCCTTAAAATATCTCAAATTACCATAACAGGTATATGCGTCACGAAGTAAAGGAACTATGGAAACACGAATTTGTTTCCCATTGAGATATGATCCTTTCCCCTTTTCTGCGTAAAAAAGATTATCAAGAGCGGGATAATAACAAATACCTACCTTAATCTCGCCCTTATCATATAATGCAACTAGTACACACCAAGTTGGCACGCCGCGAATATAACTTCGAGTGCCGTCTACCGGATCAATAATCCAAAAAGTCTTCTCTTGCCTGCTTCCTCCTGTTTCCTCAGCCAGAAATTTCGCGTCAGGAAAAGAGGCAAGAACGTGATTTTTTATTGCAATTTCTGCTTCTTTATCGCCTTTTGTTACTGGTGAATTGTCATCTTTAGTCTCTATTTTTAGAGGTTTATTGTAAAATTCAAGTGCTTTTTCCGCTCCCTTTTTAGCAGCTTCAATTGCAACTTTTAGTTCATTCGACATTATTTTGCGGCATTTCTAATCACGTTAACAAGCTCGTCTTTTTTTTGCTCCATTACTTCTTTTTTGTAGGATTCGACATTAAGGCGAAGCAAGGGTTCGGTGTTTGCAGCTCGAACATTAAACCGCCAATCGGGATATGTTACAGCTATACCATCTAAATCGCTTAATTCTCCATCTTTATATTTTTCTTTAAGGCCGTTCAAAATTTCTGATGCGTTGGACACTTTAAAGTTAATTTCGCCGGACTCAAAACTCCGTCGCAATTCATCTGTAATTTCTGAGAGCTTCTTGTTTTCCCTTGTCATTACCGACAAAACAGCAATAATTATGGGTGACTCAGATTCCGCATTGCCTGTTTCTCTAAAATAATAGTGCGCCGAGGATTCTCCGGCAAAAATACCACCACTTTTATTGAGTTCTTCGGTAATAAAGGCGTGGCCTACTTTGGTAACGCTCCATCTTCCGCCATTCTCTTCAACAATTTTCTTAGGCGTTAATATATAGCGAATATCGAATAAAATTCGTTCTCCAGGATGTTTTTTTAACAACTCTTTTGCAACTAAAGAAGTAATAATTGTCGGAGAAACAATCTGTCCTTTCTCATCAATAAAAAAAAGCCTGTCACCATCGCCATCTGGAGCCAAACCCAAATCTGCTTTTTCCTCTACTACTTTCTTTTGTAAGTCAACCAGATTTTTGGCATCAAGCGGATCTGGCTGGTGCACGGGAAATGTCCCATCAAGCTCAAAATTCATTTTTACCAGATCTGACGGTACTATTTTAAAAAGCGCCTCAAGGTAGAGAATTCCCATGGCATTTGCAGGATCAGCGACTACTTTAAATTTTTTGATTTTAGGATTTCCCATTATTTTTAATGCATTCTGTGCTTCTTCATCTGCAGAGCCGGTTTTTCCAGTAACTGAACCTTTTTTCTCGGGAACAAATGAAATGTCTGAAAGCGCAAGGTTTTTAACATCTTCCATTCCTGTAGATTTGCCGATTTTGATAAGTCCCTTTCCCGAATTAATGACAAATTTTACCCCATTATATTCTTTAGGATTGTGAGAGGCAGTAATTTGCAGCCCGGTTTCATAGTTATTATGCGATACCGCAAAATAAAATGTCGGAGTAGAAACAAGTCCGAGATCAACTACATTTGCTCCCAAAGCTACCAAGGTATCAATTGCGATTTTGGACAAAGAGGGAGTAGAAGTACGCATGTCTCTTCCCACCGCCACAGTAATTGTTTTCTTACCGAGTTTTTGGGTAAAAAGCACGTAGATAGCTTTAATAATCTGCTCAATATTTTCTTCATTTATTTCTGATGGATAGATGCCACGGATGTCGTATGATTTAAATACGTGTGGTGGAATATTCATAACGTTATGATACTGAAAAATCCAACCTTAATCTTGACAAAATTAGGACAGATACAAAACATACTAGAGCTGCAACAAAAAAAAGTCAATGGCTTGAGTAAGAGTCAACGCTGATTTACCGGTTTTTTGAGCCAGATCTAGTTCAAACAAAGATTTATGCAGTAAAATCAGTTTTTCAGTGGTAAACGCCTTTGCTTGTTTTAATAATTTCCCTTTTTGCCACGGGCTCATTCGTTTTACTTCATCGATTGGCGACTCTGTAAACTGTTTGAAAGCTAAAAGAAGCCGTATCTGACGCACAAGCATAAAAAGAATAATGTTTACATCTGTTGTAGCTAAAGTTTTATGAAAAATAGAAATCGCAGTTTTTCCATTGCCTGGAAGAAGTGCATCAAGAAATTGAAAAAGTGACTGAGGCAGGGGAAAATGTTCTATTTTTGATTTTGGAAATTGGGATAGAAAAGTCTTAGTCAGCGATTTGCTTTCCCAAAGAGTAATATCGGCGTTTTTTTGATATTTTTCAAAAAGAGTAAACATATCTTTTAATTCTTCAGATTTTTTTCGTTTTGATAGCAAATCTTCGATAAATAGATGTTTTTCTTCTTGGAATAGTCCACCGCCTTCAAGAATCTGAACTAGCTCAGTAAACGAAACTGTTTCCCCGCTAAGTGAAATAGCATCTTTATTCTGAGACTTATTTTCCAAAAATGCGGAGCGTGAAGAGACTATATCTTCACCGTGGATAATCGTTATCATAATTGCATTAGTTCATCGTCAGTTCGTTCATGGTTCATCGTAGCTACTGTGAACGATTAACGAATAACCAACTAACTATTATCGAGATTAGACTTGTACTCTTTAAATAATTTATTCACCATATCACCAAGCCTACGGCCGCGACTTCGGTGGGGGAGGAGTGCACCAGAAAAATTTTTTGGAATGTGCAGCAGTTCGTGAATAAGTACCTTTTTCTGTTCGTCAGGGTGAAGTTTATCGTAGTATCTTGAAAGAACCTCAATCACATACGCTGGTTCAATCAAGAGAGCTGTTTGAAAAATTTTGGGAAATGACCAGATGCGGGCATACGAACGTGACTTCGAACCTATGGTGCGAAAACAAAAGATACGACTAGATTTAACATGAGGCATATCTAGTACGGAAAGAAGTTCTTCTATCTTTTTTTTAACATCCTCAGCTCTTTGCCAGTCCATTAAAATAGTTAAAAGTTTAAAGTGAAAAATTAAAAGTTAATTTTTTGAATTTTGCATTTTAAATCTTGAGCTTTTTACGTGTGCTTGTCAGCCACGCAAGATGCTCCATAGGCTTCTGGTTTGGTTTTGGCAATAAAACCGTTACCTGTTACCATGCCCACAACCTCTTTAATCATTTCGCGAGTATCTCCGTGTTCACCAACATCAACATGAATCTCTAATAAATATTTTGGTGAATTGCCATTTAACGATTTTCTAAGAAGCGGGACAAAAACTTCTGCCAGTTCAAGAGAGGCAAATGTTTCTGCATAGATTTTTTCTCGGAGAGAATGAACCTTTTTATAGTTTTTTCGCTGCCAAAAGTATTTTCCACCAAAGCCTTTTCTATGTACCACTATGGCTGTGATCAAATTTGCCACCTTAACTCCATCTTCGGTTATCTTCTCGTGCGAGTCGGTACCTATTACCAAATTATACTCTGCCTGAGGGTTTTTTTCCAAAAAGTCTTTTATGAGATAAATTACCTCCAAAAGCGAAACTGCTCCATGTGTTGTGCTTTGGAATGCTTTTTCCTGATTCATAATCAACCTATTTTACCATATTTTCAGTCTAATTTCAGAAACCACTTCATTAGCATCTTTACTCCAGGCGATACCGAAGACACCTTGGATGGCAAAGGAATCCGGGAGAAATCTTTTATCGGCAATTCTGATGAGATAGCTTTGGTGGCAAGGACTTGCCCGCCTAATGCAGGTTGGCCTTTTGTTTTTGGCATATTTTTGATTTCCGAGTAATAGTCGGTATATGATCCATCTTGCCGTATAAAGGAAAATACATCAAATGGAGCAGTGCCAGCTCGCAATAAAAAAGGCGTTATTGCTAGAATATTTTCGTTATTCCAAACACTCTCTAGAGCCTTTTTATAGTACGATGCAATGACTTCTTCCGACGGAATGGCTGACTTTGACCAACCTGTTTCCGTAATTACCACAGGCAGTGATTTTTGAGCTAAGGACCAAAGCAGTTGTTTTTCGTAAGAAAAACTCGAAATGCTCATTTGGGTCAAGGTTGTCGGTGGTTGAGCAAAAGCCGGATTTGGGTAAGAATGACTAGAAAAGCCATCAATCTGGCGAAAAATCCCCGGAATTGCCTGCTCCATTAATCTATAGTAATCATACTGACTCATTGCGTTATTTGCATTTCCCGCAGCATTATCCATTCCACTAGAAACAATAAAAAAATCTTGACTTCGAGATTTAAAAACAGTTACAGCAAAATTAAGAATTTCCGCGTAGTGTTTGGGGTCGGTAAAACCGCCCCATTCATCACCGCGATTTACTTCGTTAAATACGATAATGTAACGATTTTTTGTTGGCCACGAAAGAGAATTAAGAAAATTAGCAAAATCAACAATATCAGCATCATTTGGTTTTCTC
The DNA here is from genome assembly GCA_964482825.1 of uncultured Gammaproteobacteria bacterium. GTDB lineage: Bacteria > Patescibacteriota > Microgenomatia > Levybacterales > UBA12049 > CAYZZG01. The sequence goes on along the minus strand of CAYZZG010000005.1, from coordinate 5,386 downwards.
CATACCCTTGTATTAAAGTAATCACCCTCGGTAGCAAGACGAATAAGAGGAATAACATGAAGTCTCTTGGCCTCGTCCATAAAGTTTTGCCATTTTTCCAAATCTCTGTCGCCGGCCTGAATGGGAATAGTCACATACCCCCAATCTCCACCACTGGTATTAACCAGACTTGCTGCATCACGCAACTCTGAAGGAAAAAGAATATGAATGCCAATTTTATTATTCGGCACAGAAAGCGGATCTTCCACGGCATAACCTATTATAGGAGCATAGAATAGAAAGTATATTGTTGCTATAAAGAATAGCAGTTTTTTCATAGCAATCTATTATACAATATTGGCCCACACCGATAAGAAGAAATTTTACTTAGCAGTTCCTTCGGTCCAGGAGGAAAGATATTTTTTTTGTTCGCTAGTAAGCAAATCTATATTTATTCCCATAGCTTTTAATTTTAATCGAGCCACGTCGATATCCAACTCTTCTGGAAGGGTATACACACGGCTTTCCAGTTTTCCTTTGTTTAAAACCAAAAACTCTGCAGCTAAGGCCTGGTTGGCAAAGGACATATCCATTACATCCGGCGGATGTCCTTCCGCCGCAGCTAAATTAACCAAACGGCCTTCTCCAAGTACATATACCTTTTTGCCAGAAGGCAATACATACTCATCAAGCGATGGTCTGATTCGCGTTTTACTTTTTTTCTTTTTTTCAAGACCTGCCATATCAATTTCTACATCAAAATGGCCTGAATTAGCTAAGATTACCCGATCTTTAACTAATTCAATAATATCTAATGAAACAGCATGTTTATTACCTGTGGCAGAAACAATAATATCAGCTAATTTCGCAGCTTCACTCATCGACATGACTCTGAATCCATCCATCACTGCCTCCAGCGCTCGAATAGGATCAATTTCTGTAATTACCACATCAGCTCCCATACCTTTTGCTCGCATGGCAATACCTCTGCCACACCAGCCATATCCTGCCACTACAAAGATTTTTCCGGCAAGCAAAATATTAGTTGCACGGATAATACCATCAATAGTTGATTGTCCAGTACCATATCGATTATCAAAAAGGTGTTTGGTGCTAGAGTCGTTTACCGCAATCACCGGAACTTTAAGCGCATCCTCTTTCTCCATTGCTTTAAGACGAATAACACCGGTGGTTGTTTCTTCGGACGAACCAATTATTTCTGGCAGGTTGTCTGTTCGACTACTATGAAGAAGGTGAATAAGGTCACCACCATCATCCATGGTTAGTTGCGGACCATAGTCTAAAACTGCATTAAGGTGTTGATAATATGTCTTACTATCTTCTCCCTTGATGGCAAACGTTGGGATATCAAAGTCTTTAACAAGTGAGGCGGCAACACTATCTTGCGTTGAAAGGGGATTAGACGCGCAAACTACTACATTACCGCCTCCTTCTTTAAGAACTATCAGCAGGTTCGCTGTTTCGCTGGTTACATGAAGACAGGCCGCAAGGGTAAGGCCTTTGAGTGGCCGCTCCTTTATAAATCGCTGCCTGATGATTCGAAGCACGGGCATTTGCGCTTCTGACCACTCAATTTTTTTCTTTCCTTGGGGAGCTAGGGACAAATCTTTAACGTCGTGTTTCATTTTACAATTTTAGCAGAGAACTGTATGTTTTGGTATAGCGATCTTTTACTTCTGCTATGGTAAATTTATGCTCTTGCGCTCCATATTCTTCAATCGAAAATGACGCCACCACATTTCCCAGCCTACCGCAAACTTCAAGTGGAAGTCTTTTCATATATCCTGCTAAAAATCCTGCTCTAAAGGCATCTCCGGCACCTGTTGGGTCAGTAATACTATTGGGCGATGCCGGAGCAACAACATACTCTGCATCTTTTTGTTGGATAATCGAACCTTTTTCGCCTTTGGTGGTAATCATAATTTTGTTTTTAACAAGCTGGTAAAAATTAGCCACTTTCCTCATTAACATCTGAATTTCATAATCGTTTCCCACAATAATATCTGCATGCGTTACTGCGATGGTTAGATCAGTAGAACTTAAGTAATTCACCGAAAATCCCGCGTCAAATACAAAAGGAATTTTTGCTGTCACCAGCTGACGAATAAAATTGGCTGTTGGCTTTTCTCCGGACGGCCCGACTAGAACTAAATCTTCTTTGGTGGCCACGGTGGTTAGATCTAAATCAATAATTTTTTCTGATGCCCCGTAAAAATATCCCCAAATTTGATTATCTGACTTATCGGTCATGGCAAAACCTGTAGATGTATATTGCGTAGGGTCAATAGAGATATGTTTTGTATTAACACCGTTTGTCTCTAATTCCTTTTTGTATTCTTCAAAATCCTTACCGGCAACAGAAAAAAGAATATGCTCTGTTTTAAGAAGCGCCAGACTGTAGGAAGTATTGCCGGCAGTGCCACCTCGTCTTTTATCAAATTTACTTACCGGAAATGTGATATTAATGTTGTGAATTTGATCGGGGAGAATGTAGTCGG
>CAYZZG010000005.1:0-2878 GCA_964482825.1 uncultured Gammaproteobacteria bacterium | reverse complement strand
TTACCCGGAAAATCCATAATGTAATCATACGCAAGAGTTCCGGTTATAATTAACATGTAAGTCTCATTATAAAACAGTAATTACTGATTATGCAAGAAATATTGTTGTAATAGTTTTGGATTTGACAAAGGAATTCTACTTGTTATTGTTGGTGAATCTGTTGTATTATTAAATCGAAAACCATCGCCGACTGGTATTCATATGAAAATTCAAAGCTCTGCTTTTGAACATAATCAATCAATCCCGGCAAAATATACTTGCGACGGAGACAATATTAATCCCCCGCTGATGTTTTCTGATGTGCCGATCGATACCAAAAGCTTAGTGCTGATTATGGAAGATCCTGATGTGCCAAAAAATATCCGAGCCGATGGCATGTGGAATCATTGGTTGGTTTGGAATATCCCACCTGAGACAAAAGAAGTTCTGGAAAATGCAACGCCTTTGGGAGTTGTTGGCAAAAATACTGGTGGACAATTTAGTTATCAAGGTCCCTGTCCGCCGGATAGGGAACACCGCTATCTTTTTAAACTCTATGCTCTTGATACCATGCTTAATCTTGATAAGTCGGTAACGAAGCAAGAGCTGGAAAAAACAATGGAAGGACACGTTAAAGCCAGCTCAGAACTCATCGGTCGTTACAACCGCAAGCGAACTTAAAAAAATAGGTTACTTTTCTTTTAATATATAATAAGTTGTCTTGCCTTTACCCTTTTTATCAAATAGACGATTTACAATGGGTAAAATTTCGAGCCTGTGCGGCTACGTACTTTTTAATGATAATCTACCATAAAATGAGCGAAGATGAGAAGGAAACTTATAGCTTCTATGAATAAATAGAACTTTGGTTCATGGAAGAGTTACAACTGCTTTTTCTAGAATTAAAAGGCTTTTTTGTATGTCGTCATCATTAAAAGACCCAAGATGTCCAATTCGTAAAGCTTTTCCTTCTAATATACCAAGTCCTCCCGCTAGTTCTAGTGCATCTTGGCGGGCTGCACGAATAATTACATCAGCACGTTCAGTTAACACAGTGGTAACAGTACTAGATGCATAACGGTCATCTTCAACTAACAATGTTAAACCTATTCTTCTTACTGCGTCACGAACCATTCTCGCTGCTCTTTTATGACGAATGAGAAACTTATCGTGCCCTTCTCCTTGAATGACATACATAGCTGCGTTGAGGGCGGTAATAAGTTGAGTTGCTGGTGTAAACGGAGTTTCGTTCCTTCGCGCAGAATTTCTATAAAGTGATAAATTCAGAGATGCAGGAAGTGGATTACCAGAGCCTACTTTTCTATCTATTGCATCCCATGCTTTATTACTAATGCTAAGCATTGTAAGACCAGGAAATGCACCCCATCCTTTCTGTGAAGCAGTTATAACAATATCGCAGTTCCAGTTATCAGTTTCTAAATCAATAGCAGGCGTACTACTTACAGCATCAATTATAAATAAAGCATTTGTTGCATGGACAATTTTACCAATTTCATCCAAGGGATTCGTTACACCTGTTGAGGTTTCACAATGAACAATCAATACAGCTTTTACATCTGGATTTGCCTCGAGCACTTGTCTAACTTTCTCAGGATCCGCTAGCTCACCCCAATTAAATGACAATGTGTGAACGTTTGCCCTATAATTCTTGTCTGCAAACTCTGCAAGTCGATCTCCAAACTCCCCATTAGTTATTGCCAAAACTTTGTCTCCCGGAGAAATTACATTAATAAGTGTTGCATCAATTCCAGATGTTCCTGATCCAGTAAGAATAAGTGTACCATTTGTTGTTTTTAAAAGTTTTTTTAAATTCCCTGTTGTGTCTAAAAAAAGCCTTTTAAATGTTTCGCTTCGATGATCTAAAAGTGGAGCTTTTGCCAATACTTCACGAACGCGGGGAGACACGAATCCTTGACCAGGTATGGAAAGCAATACTTCATGTGCTATCTCGTTTGAAAACATATGTCAATAATATCATTCTATGTTTGTGTTGGGCAAACATTTTAATGAATCATTCTGTGAGCCCAACGATACATTGCACAGACTGGAAGAGTTTTTCAAATTGTTCCTTCAGGACGGTCTAAACTCCGAATTTGCTTACACCTTTGGCCTAAAAAATGCATAGTAAAGTACAATAGCTATTTCTCTTTTAAATCCAAGTATTTTGAGATGGTAAGGTTGCAATTTCGTTTGTGGGCTTATTCCAATCTCTGGAAGTAGGTTTTGAACTCGTAATAATTCATCAATAATTCCTTCTGTAAAGTATTCCAGCCATAAGGTGAAATCAATTTTATCAACAAAATCGTAATAATTACCAAATTCTCCTACAGTTTGAAAATATTTAGTGACATTTTTGTTGTAGTAATTTTCAAAACTAAACAAGTTGAAGGTATTAAGTCCCATTTCAGCCAAAAGTACTTTTGTAGCAAGACGGGTTGCTCTGCCATTTCCATCCATGAATGGATGGATGATTACCATCTGTTTATGGAAAATGCCAGCTAAAATAAGCGGATCAATCTGATCTCGATTACTATTTACAAATTCAATTAGATCATCTATTAGGGTCTTTACGTCTTTTGCATCAGGAGGCAGGTATATAATTTTTCGGGTTCGTGGATCGTTCACTACTACCGGTTTCTCTCGCAATTTTCCAGATTCAAATTTAGGCAATAGTCCAACTATCACTTGCTTTTGAATTCTTAATATCAGATCAAGGGATAATTTTACTTGTGTCTCTTCAAGTTTTTCATTTAGATTCTGGAGTGCTTGATTGTAATTTAAAACTTCTTTCTCACTATCTCTAACATGTGCGGGTTTAGACTTAAGAATTTTTTTAACTTCTGTTAAAGGAAGGGGATTGCCTTCGATACTGGTTGAG
>CAYZZG010000004.1:0-30603 GCA_964482825.1 uncultured Gammaproteobacteria bacterium | reverse complement strand
GGGTGTTGTTGGGGTAGGCGTAGGTCTAGGTGTGGGCGTTGGTTGAGGCGTAGGTTGAGGAGGACGCGGTGTTGGCTCTGGCGGTGTTGTGCCTTTGACTTTGCTTTTTTCTATATTTGGCCGAATTGGTAATGGAACAAGCAAAATATCGGGTAATCTAAGCGGCGGCTGAGAAAGCGTATATGTTGGTACACGAAAGTGCGTCGCTTCATCAAGCTTGTCTGTCAGTTTAACAGTTGAAAGGTATTCGCCGGGAATGGTTCTTGTCTCGCCTGGAATTATTTTATCCACTCCTGGGATGGTTATCTCTACCCCACCGCTTCCCTGAATAGTAGCAAAGGACTGCAATACCGGACCATTATGATCTGCCACTTGCCCTGCCTGGATAAAACCCATTTTCCCTCCCATTCCAAGCTTAAACACATCTTGACGATTATGCAGTTCTGTCGCTATATCTCCTTGGGGAAGTCCATTAAGCCGCTCTTGATTTACCATCATTCGCGCAAATTCTCCTGCCTGCATTTCTTTTCCATTAACAAAACTTACTTTATGTGTAGGATCGTTGTCTGTTGGATCCAGTCGTAGTTGACCACCAGGCGCATGGACAACAATTGGCTCTTTCTCGTGTCCGGGAAGACTAAATGCAAAAACCGCCTGGTCTCTTTTTATAACATCTTGTACGTCAATCCTATCCGGATTAAGTCCTGTCTGAAAACCAACGCGCATTTTGCTCATATCCAAAACTACCGCATTGCCATCATGATTAGTGTAAAGACGCAGTTCGTTGATATCGGAGACTTTGGTGTTATTGGCGTACCACTCTCGACCCTTTAATTCCATACCGTGTTTTTCAAATTCTGCAGCGGCTTCGGACCCAGTCTTTGTTACAGACTCTCCCGGAATAACGGTTGGCGGATCTGTTTCTGTTCGTGGTTCACGACCATCGTGGTTTATTGCAAGAATTGAATCTTTCGAATGTGCGTGATCCCAATCAACCAGCTTCCCCGTAGCGTCAAATTTTGCATCGTTAATTAAAACAACATCCGGACGTTTACTTACCACCAAATCCCACTTGTCTGTAGTTGGATCTTTTACCCATTCTGACCCCTTAGGGATAATTGTTTTGTGTCCCACGACAAAGTCTTCTCTGGTGCCAGTTGGGGCAATAATTTCCTGCCGGCCGTCCCCGATAATCTCCGGTCCCTCACTCATCTTAATGTCTTCTGCTGCTAAACGTTGATGTAGGTAGTTGGTTGCCAAAATATCATCTCTGTGATCTATGGCGCCATTGCCATCAAGATCTCGTGTTGCTGTAGCATTAAGAACGCCGTTATCTCCACCAACTACCTTCATTCCCGTTAAGTCGATAATATGGCCGTTTCGTGAATCAACCAGTGCGTCATGTCCACTATCAAACTTTAATCCCGGCGGGAAATTGACAATTGTTTCATCAATCTGTCCCAAGGTTGTTGGTCCTGTTTGCTGGTTAAAAAGATGTTCTACGTATACCCCTGCCCGCTGAATGGGAGTCAATTCAACGACTGGGTGTCCATTTACTGTCTCTACCGGAACATCACCTTTAAGCACTGTTGACCACTCACCGGTATATTTCTCCAAACCTTTAAGCGGACCAAGATTGACAACATCTCGGACAATACTGATACCTTCTCCTGCCACGCTCCCTACTATTGGCGTAACACCCGCAGCAAGCATTGTTTTTGCTGCAGTTGATAAACCTCGGCGAATGGTGAGATGACGCAGTGTTCGTTCTTTACCAAGAAGTGAATTATTCTGGTCAATATTAAGATTAAGATCCGGATACATGGTTTGCATAACAGTATTTATTTCCGCATCGTCCATTCGCAAAGCAGCTCTAAACCAATTACGCATTTGCGCGTCTGTTGACGAAACCCGCAGTTGTGCTTCCGCTAATGCCGAATACTTTTCAAATACCCCTAATTGTTGATTTACTGCTCCATAGTCTAATGCTCTTCCGGTAAAAAGCTGTTGGCCTTGTGGGACAAACTGAGGATTCTCATTTGCATAAGCAATAAGCCGTGTCATTCCATTAAGCAGACTGCCCTTAAGCTTGTCATACTCTTCGTTTTCCATCCCTTCAGTAAACTGGAAGTAGTTTTGCTGTTTAAAGTTAAGCCTGCGGCTGCCAGATAAATCGGTTAACCGCAAACGCGCATCAGTTTGCGCAAGGGTAAGCAAAAGTTGTTTAGCTTCTGCTTCGGTAAGCTGCTCTTTATTAAGCGATTCAATCGTTTGCGCTGTAGTTTCAGCGCTTACTCTATTAACGAGCGCTGCCTGCATTTCCTGCCGAATTCTTGCCTGCGCCGGCGTTTCTCTTCCTCTTGCTGCTTCACGACCAGCTTGTTCAACTTCTTTTATATAGCGGCCTTTAATGCCACGAAAACTTCCAGTACCATGTGCGCCCCAAGAAAATCCAATACCTGTTTCTTTAAATCCTGCAAGTAGTCCAACACCAACAACCCCGCCTACGCTTCGCGCCAGATTACTCGCTGCTCCCACTGTTGTAGAAACCCCCCATCCTGCTGCATACGCACCGCCATAAGTAACCACATCTTGTGCCAGTGCTGCCAGTGCTACCGCGCCACCTAAAAGACCTGTTCCCACCACTGCTTCTCTATTTGCCAGTCTTCGTGCCAAACGTTCGGTAACAAAACCCATTTCTTTTCTGCCCCTTACTCCTCCCCATTCGCCACTACCAAACAAAACATCTATGTTAGTCTTTTCCCAGTATGTTTGTTCGCTTCCTTCCTGTTTTGTCTGGTATCGTTGCCACATACCCTGATCAACCACATTGCCATTTTCATCTCTGCCGGTTACTTTGTGAGCAATGGAAAGAATATTAGAAGCAATTTCAGGTGCGGTAAATTCCTGTTGCAGGTTTGCCGGCAAACTATTTCTAAAATCGCCTAATAAGTAGTGATCTACTTCAGCAACCAGTTGCACATCGGTAAGCTGTCCGCTGGCGTACCGCTCAATCATCTCTTTGACACGCTGGTTAGCTTGTCCACGCATCTCCTGAGACAATTCGTGTCGTGTTTCGCCGGCATTTTGCGCCAAAACCAAACGGTTCGACTGATCAAGCGTCATCTCCTTATTTCTTCGTGCATATCTCTCGCCCAATTTATCTTGCTCTACTAAGGTTCTTTGAGTAACAGAGGTAAGCACTGCGTCGCGTTGGGCTGGTGGTTGTTGCACTTGCTGCTCAAACCATTGCCTCGCAAGTTTTTGTTCTGATGTTTGAGAAACTCCTAAAAGTCCTTTTGCATAATCCGATACACCCCATACTGCCCGGCGCCAAATCGGCAAATTGCCGCGCATTGTCCGTGCTTCTTGCAGCGATCGTTCGATAAGATCAGGCGTTACCTCAACCGGCACTGCCTGGTCTGTAGTTTGCTTGGCAACATCTATCATATCCGAGGCAAAACGGATGTGCTGCTGCTCAAAGACGTTTCGCAAAAGACCTTGCTGCCAGATCATCTTAACCGGGTGGCGAAGACCCCATGCAATACCACCAATAATTGGTACTCCTCTCACATCAAATCCGAGATTGGTTAAGGGTATACGGATTTCTCCAGACATTCTTTGTAAATCATGCGCAAATGAATGCTCTGCTATTTGCAAAACATTTTGCACGCGTCGCTCCCGGAGCGCCGCTGCTCCCATGGTAAATTCTGTCCGAGGGGGAGTTGGCTTAGGTGGCGGGGGCGGAGGTGGAGGCGGAGGAGGCGGTGGTGGTTTTTCATCCTTCTCTTTTACCGGAGTAGGCGTAAGATCTTCCGGGGGCTTTGATCCTTCCTCAGTAACGGGTCCTTCAGGCGGCGCAACCGGCGGCCCCGGCGGTTCTCCTCCCGGACCTCGTGGTGGCTGTGCAATTTCTTCCAGAGATGGTCCCTGAACAAATTTCTTAAAACGGATTTTCTCAGGCACTTTGTGGTATGGCGGGCTGTAAGAAATTCTTCTTCGTAACAAATCTCCGCCCTTCAGCGCCAGATCAAGCAGATACTGTCGCCGAAGAGTTAACGCTTCCAGCATTTTTTCCTTGTGTTTATCGCTAAGGCGATGGGCGTTTACACCAACGTATTGCTCGATAAGCTGATCGATTGGGGTAGCTCTTGCTTTGAGTAAAATATCCCGCATCTGGTTTTCTGTTGCCTGCTCAGACCCGGCTCTTGCATGCGGATTAAAGTCTGTTTCGTTATCAACATTTCTAATAGTATCTATCGACAGCTTATAAAATTCTTTCCGTATGTCCACCATATCCCGCGATGCCTGATCTTTTTCTTCCTTTGCTGCTGTTGAACCTTTGCGTAAAACATTTTGCAGCTCGCCCATGCGATCCCTGTACGTTTTTGTTTCTCCATTTTGTTGTCCGGGAATAACTGCATCTAAGAGCCTATCTGCAACAAGGGTATAGGCAAAAACATCTGCTTGTGGTAATTCCCGTGCTTCTGGAGCTTTCCATGTTTCGGGGTTTTTATGATCTTTTTCCGCGGCAGTACGTTCTTTAAAGTAATGTTCTAGGTCTCCTTCAATAAACCACGGTTCTTGGCCATGGACTACTTCGAGCTTTACGTCTCGTCGAGAAACTCTTTTAAGCTTATCTACTGCGCTAGCTTTCATTAGATCGTTATCAGCTTTCATTAAGTCTATTTTCTGCGCTTCGATTTCCATCAGTACTAAATCCGGCCGGGTAAGATTGGTATTTTGAGAGATCGCTGTAAAAAGCTGGTCTTGTTTTTCAAAATCGCCGGGGAAACGCAATCGCTTGTCGACTTCTTCTAATACACGCATGTTATAGTCGTAGGTTGATTCTTGGGGGTTTTGCGGCAGAAGCGTTTTTGCGTTATCAAAAATCTCTTGTGCTACTTGGACATGCTCAGGATACCTTCTCCTAAACGCCTCAGGAGTAATGGCGTTTCCCACATCAACATATTTTGGGTATTTATGCGCCGAAATTCCTTCCTGCGCCTTTGGGGGTTCATCACTTTGACGAACTTGCTCTACGGGTCTTAATGATTGTATCTCTTCTTCCGTGGTAGAGGTTGAAGCCAACTGCCCTTCATCCTTTGGTTTTTTTGCTGTTATTTTGTGCACAAAAACTACGCCGTCTGAATCAAATCCATGTACTTCTACTCCTACATTGTCATTTAACTTAAATGTCAACGGCCCCTCTTTAAAATCTTCTGCGGTAATGGTAATTTCTTCACCTTTATATAAAGCAGCAAGATTATTCCCGTTACGGCGAAGAACCAATGGAGGAGCTTCTTCGGCTTTTCTAATATCATCGGGAAAAACAATGCGATCGGGATTATCTGGATCAATATCGATAGCAAGCGAGTCTTTCTGCGTACCCTTACGAAGATGAAATAGCACTGCGTATTCTTTTCCGTCTTTTCCTTCATTAAATACTTTTGCTTTATTTCTTTCTCTATCAAAACGATGTAAATCTTTTTGCTTAGGACCACTATTCCAAGCTGCGCCTTCCGGAAGTTTTTGCGGCCTTGGTTCGCGTGGTGGAGATTTTACCTCTGTCATAAAGTGTTAACCAATAAAAAATAATTACGGCAAATACCGCCTTATTCATTGTTGCAACAAAAAAACGAAAAAGTCAACAATGAATACACTTGCATTTTGCAACAGAATCCTGCTTAATAAAAGTAAGACAATTTTGTGCTATGGCCGAAGCAACACCGTCACTAGGTGAACCCCGCCCTCCAAAACCAGCAGCAACTGTTGGACAAATTCTTACCATAGATAATATCCCTTTTATTGCCGGCGGTGGAAGATTGGTAAGAAACGAAAAATCCGAAGAGTACACCACTCACCAAATTAAAGACAAAACCAAAATTACCATCGAGAAAAATGGCGTAACAACAGAGAGCAATCTTCCTGATTTTCTGCGGGAAAACCTTGTAGGAGTTGCAAAAGATCTTCTTCCTGAATCAGAAAAAAAGTCCCTACTTGCTAATGAGGATAGTCTTACTATAGAACAAAAACTTGACATCTATAAAGCGCTTGCTTTAAAGGTTGGTAATCAAGAATATCAGCCAGTACTTGAAAAATATGGTGCTATAGAAGGGACAGATAATATTACGCCCGAACTTTTTGTTGCTTCTGTCCAAACCGCTGCAATTGATGAAGCACGGCCTCTGCTCCAAGCAGATGACAGCAAAATAACACATAAACCAACAGATAAGAGACGCAGAAGCGTGTATACAGAAATGATATACAACTTGGATGACCAATTGGAACTTACCGGTATTGACATGAAAACAGTAAGCAAAAAAAGTGAGCAGATGGAAATTCCTACAACAGTGCGCGAAGATTTAATGGCAGCACAGCAAATCTTTAACTCGCTGCTGCCCACCGAAAGCCTCGTAGAATTAGTAAAACTTGAAAACCAACTCCATAGCGCAAAAACACCACAGGAAAAAGATGCCCTTGCCCACACCATTGTACTAACACGGCAAAAACTCTATAAATCAATTCTTTGCGCCTATGATGTACGTCCAGAGAAAAATCCCCTCACCTATACAAATGAAGAGAAAAGTCTTGCGGAAAAAGTAAAAGCGCGCGCAAAAGAACGACTTACCTACACCGATTTTAGAGGAAGAAACCGAACCAGTGTATGGGGAGCGCTTAATGCGGTTGACGCGAATCGGATAACCACAATTGAGATCCTTAAAGCACTTGGCGTACCAGAGCAAATTGTAAATCAATTACAAACCACAAATACATGGGATCATTTGCAGCTAACCAAACACGCGCAAACTGCCAAAAATCCCGACCTCTTAGCAACAACCCTTGGCATAGACAAAAATCTTCCTAACTACGAGCTTGCCCGGCAAGTCCTTAACGAACGCATTAATACCGACCTTCGGCTCGCAGGGCTTGCCAACAAACCGGGAAGCAGGTTTCAAGAATTAACCAATGGAGTTTTAGCAGACAACCTACACCTAAATGTATTTCGCTCCATGGGCCTTAAAGGCATAGAATTTCTCTACCGCCGCGGCCAATCAACACCGGAAGAAAAACCAGTTGAGCCCCCAACCGTCCCGGAAGATCCAAAAATAAAACTCATGAAACGGGTACAGGGAGAAGCAGATGACACAACTCTCACACCAGCAGAAGAATTGCCAAAGCAACTTGAGCCAACCCCCTCTTCTGCCGAAGAAACAAAACTAATTACTCTGCCTGAAACACCAGATCAGGGTTCTGATAGTATTTTTGGGTCGGGCGCATACTCTTCAGGATGGTACCTCAGCCCAGAACAAAGAATATTTTACAAAGAAAGACTCTCCCAGCGACTGCGAGAGAATCCCATGGTAAATCTCGACCCAAATATTGAAATACCAGAATATCTGCAAAAGCAAAAGCCGGAATACATGCAAGAACTTGATAACTATCTTGAACAACCTGGCATGCAGCAACCTATGGATCCTAATTGCGACGCAATAGTTTGCATGCCAGTATACGACTTGGGCGAAGGACAAATTATACAACATACTCTAGAACAATACTTACTACAAATTGATAAAACAAAAAATCAACAGGCGCTTGATCCCAGTAAGTTTGAAATTATTATCTTCCTTAATCATCCACGCAAAGCAACCCAAGAAAATCCGCGAATAGGAAGAGCATATCTTGAGGCAGAATTAGGACATTCCTATCTTGAAGGAGCAGAACAACGCGTACGAGAAGGAAAACCGGAAAAATATGATACAGAGGAGGTAATAAAACAATTTATGGAAAAATATCCCCAGCTACGAATTAGGTATATGAAGAAAGAGTTTGAAACAAGACCAAAGTGGGGAGATATTATTAAACCAATATACGACATTGCCCTACTTCGAGCGCAGCAAAGAGCAGAACCGTTCCGCCGAGATCCAACAATCATTACTAACGATGCGGACTTAGTAGCCATGTCTCCCACCTACATAAGAGATATTCTGCAAAGAATGGACCTAAACGAAATACAAGCATGGAGAGATCCTAGCGCGAAAAAAATTGATGCGCTTGTTGGAAACACCGACATGACAAAAGAACTATATAGAAATGCTCCTGGGTTTTTGCTTGCAATGCGGTTTTATCAATTTTTGGAAGCTCAAAATCGTGGTAACAGATCAACGCAGGGAAGAAATACCTCCATTAGGGGATCTACGTACGCAGCTCTGGGAGGAGTTAACCACGGCACCGATGACGGCGCTGATGGCGAATTTCGGCTAATGATTAACTTAGCCCGGCAAGATGATCCCCATACTATTCCCTACATACATAAAGCATGGCTAATTTCTGACCCGCGAAGAGAATTTGATTCTTGGAGAAAAGGAAGGCCACTTGTTGATAATTGGGCAGACTGGGGAAAAATGGATGTTTATGACAAATCACGACATGAAACATTTCCGCCTATTGAAGACCCAACAAAGATAAACAAAACCGCGCTTGAATATGAAATTAATATTGTTGGAAACAGATGGTATGGAGGTATTAACAAACATGCTATGAAAAGAGCCCTCGGCTTTATAGGACTAAGGAATCATCAAGACATAATAGACCTTGCCCTCTGGCATGGAATCGAAGCAAAATCACCCGAAATGCAAAGAATGCTTTTGGCTTTAGGATTACACGAAGGAGATTATCATATAGAAAAACAACGTCGGGAAGACGGTACGAGAAAAGATGGAATTATTATTGATAAAAGAGAAGGCCATATGGACTATCGAATAGCACAAGAAACTGACGATCAGGGAAGAACCTATGAGCGAATTATCGTAGATGACCTTAGTCACGCCACAAAAAATCTGCAAGAGTACATTAATGAAGAGCGTTGGAAAATTACAGAAGGAAAAATTACAGACGCCATAACCCACCCACCTATTGCAGTTCTTAACAATAGATACTATGTTGAATATCTTGATTATGGAGAGTTTGACGGTATATACGGGGAAATATTCGTAAGCAAAGACTATCCATGGAAACCAAATCCTGACAATCCTAAGCCAACAGTTATTGACCTTGGAGGACATATTGGCATGTCTACTCTTTATTGGAAGTCTGTTGCGCCTAGAGCAGAAATTACTGTTGTTGAAGCTAATCCACAAACCGCCCAAGTACTCCAAAGAAATATCAAAAGAAATAACCTAGAAGATGTACGCGTAATACATGGCGCAGCAAGTGCCCGCGAAGGAAATGTGGAACTTTATTTGCCCAAAGCAGGAGTTGACTTTAGATGGGGTGATTTTATTGGAGGAAGAGTTGTTGACAGCGCCAAATACGATACCGTTGCTGTGCCCGCTGTCAAACTATCAACCCTTATTAATGGCCCTGTTGATGTTTTGAAAATAGACATTGAAGGAGCAGAAACAGAAGTACTACGAGAAGCTGAATCAAAACTGGGCAATGTCAATGAAATATTTATGGAGTTTCATAATAATCCAGCAAATCCTAGTAATTCCCTTGCGGAAATTAGAGCAATACTGAAAAGACAAGGCTTTACCGATGTCCAATTTACCGATAAAGGTCATATGATTTCCCCAAGTGGCTTGGATACAACAAAAGAGTTTTTGCTCAATATTACAGCCAGACGGGGATTTGAATTACATGAAATGGAATCACAAACAAGATCGGAAGTAATAGAAGATAGCGCAAAGCTATGCGAAGTACTCCCACATGCAGTCCTTATGGGAGGCGTTGCCTTAAGAACCTTATATGAAGCAAAGATGGGCAAGCCAATGTTTGAGCACTCCAAGGGGGATTATGATATTTACTTGCCAAGCGAAGATCTTCTCCGTATTGACCAGCAAGCTCCAGAAGGATATCGAGTTGATCAGGATCCACTCGTTCATAAACCCTCGGAGGGATATATCATGATGAGGGATCAAAAAGGTAATGTGATTGATGTGTTTGCGCAAGATCAGGATAGAGGATACGAAGATATTGTCTTGGATGGTAAAAAAATCAGAGTGCTTACCTTGGGTGAACAAATAGCTGATAAATTAACCATGTATCTTCGTGATTTTGGCCGATTGCAGCCAAAAGTGAGAGAAAAACATAGGCTCTATGCCAGCAAACTACAAGAACTAGCAGAAATCGTAGGCGACGAAAAAGAAATTACAGAAGCTTGGGAAAGAATGCAGAAAAGGAATGAGGGTGATATGCGATATGCTCACGATTGGAAAACACTTCTCACCTGGCTCGTAGATATAGGCTGGAGAGAGAAAGAAATAACATAATTTTCACAGAACTATAAAAACGAGAACGAGGAAATAATGAAAGAACCCGTACCCAACAATACCCCTGGTTTTAAGGATAATCTCACTTTGGGCTCGACCCCCAGATCGGAAGTAATAGAAAATAGTTCTAGGCTGTCTACAGTCCTACCAAATGCGGTCCTAATGGGTGATGTTGCTTTGATGACTTTATACGAAGCTCGGATGAAAAAGCCAATGTTTGAATCGTATAAAGGAAACTATTATGTTTATCTGCCACCCGCAGATCTCCTTCGTACTGATCGGCAAGCTCCTGCGGGATACCGAGTGGATCAAGATACTCGCGTTCACAAGCCTTCGGAAAGATACATTGTGTTACATGATGAAAAAGGTAATTCTATCGGTCTATTTGGGCGAGATGAAAGTAGACAGTATGAAGACATCGTCTTGGATGGTAAAAAAATCAGAGTGCTTACCTTGGGTGAACAAATAGCTGATAAGCTAGACCTCTATATTGCCCGCATGGGCCGGCTAAATCCCAACGATAGGGAAAAACATAGGCTCTATGCCAGCAAACTACAAGAACTAGCAGATACAGTAGGTAACGAACAAGAAATTACACAAGCCTGGGAAAGAATGCAGAAAAGAAACGAAGGGGATAGAAGATACGACCAAGACTGGAAAACGCTCCTGACTTGGCTCGTAGACATAGGCTGGAAAGAGAAAGCATCACCGGTATCACAACCAACTCAAATCGCAGAACCGTCTCGAGAACCAAGAAGAGATGCGGAACCCACAACAGAAACGCCCGAGGAAAAATACCGCAGAGAACTAGCTGAGGTTGATAAGGATAAAAAAGCCCAGCTTTATCAAAAACACCCTAATCTAGCGCCCACACAGCCTTCTACTTCTTTCTTCCGTTCCCGATTTACCCGCCGAAGATTCCTCGCCGGAGCAGCTGGCGCAGCGCTTGGCGCAGTTTTGCGTCCAGTGGTAGAACCCCAACTAACAACTCCCACAAGCTCCCCTACCGCTACCTCCCCTTTTTCTTCTCCCACTGCAAGACCTACCCAAGTTTCTCCTACTGCCATTGCTCATCAAGAAGCACCAAAAGCACCTGAAAAGACAAATATTCTTGATGAACTCTTAAAACCTTTTATTGAAGAGGCAATGCGTCGACGAGCAGAACGAGCAAAAAATGATCCCGAGTATGCACGACGGGTGGACCAAGAACTTAATGCAGAAAGAGTTAATTTTTTACTCTATGGCTATGGTGATACGCTTGAAAATCCTCCAGAAAATCCAAACTTAGAACGAGGAGAAATGGGCTCACATAGTATTTTTTCTTATAATCTTAGGACAAAAAAATTTGATATTGTTTCCCTCACCCACGATATACGTGCTCCAGAAATTGAAAAATACCTCCAAAAACAAGGAAGAGAAGCAACTCCAACTAAGCTTAACGGGGCATTCAACATTGGTGGGTTTGCATTACAAGGAGAAGCAATAGAAAATGCCACAGGATTTGCTGTAGATTTTCAAATGGTTATGCCCGATACATTTATTAAAGACATTACCGATAACGCCTTTGGCGCCGTTAACGTTGATGTTCCTTTCTCTATTGATCTGTATCCGTTCTACCATGAAGGCAAACTCTATCCGGAAGGCCATCTTGAAAAAGGAAAACAAAAGATGGACGGAATAAAAGCCATGCAATTCTTAAAAGCGTGGTCAAAAACTCACAGACCCGAACATGAACGCAATATCCGAAAACACCTCTTTATTAAAGCACTTATCAAAGAAGCAAAAGCAAACAAAACAAATCTCGGATTTCTAATAAAATCATTTGGCTTTTTACAAGAACAAGAAGCAAAACAAACGGTAAAGGTTGACTTTGATCTTGCAAAACTATTAGCTTCTCCCCAAACCCTAATTGGCTTAGCAACAAAAGCAATTGGGCAAAGCGATGATGAAGAGATGTTTCAGACAAATAAAACAATGTATGTTGTCGATCCGTATTCAGGTGGTCCAGAAGGTGGAGTAGTATGGGTAACCAGAAGTGAAAGCCCACAGATTAAAGATGAACTAGCACGAGGAGTCATTAATGACCCAACAATGGTTGTTCCTCATACAAAAAACGCAAATCCATACTCGGACGATCTTATTACCAATTATTGGAGTTCTGTCCGAAAACTTGTTAAAGAAACCCTTTCTCCTGAAACACCTCCCTCTCCTGTTGCAATAAGTTCCCCTGTAGTACCAGAAAGAGAGCCACTTCCTCCTGGATTTTCGAGCGAACTACCTATTGAGACACCTGTTGGTGCAGTTCTCTACCCAGAGGAGATTACTAATTACAATGAGGTTCGAGAACGCCTAGAAAGACTTGTTGGCACGCATACATCAGTAATCACCGAATCATACTACACCAGAGACCTTGCAGCTTTACCAAGGCAAAAGCGTGAACAAGCACTTGATACGATTGCTACTGCCCATGCAAAAGCCCTTATCGAATATTACGGCAACAAACACGCCATAATCGGTCTTGACCCAGGACATGGAGGCTCTGATATTGGTTCGTCAGGAAGAACCCCAGAAGGCAAGATCTTAAACGAAAAGGACTTAACATGGGAAATTGCTCAATTAGTGGGTAAAAAGATATATGAACTCTCTGACGGACAATACGACGTGATTATGCTTCGCCCAGAGAATCCCAAAGATGTCGATCTTGACGGAGATGGGATTATTTCTCCTATTGAACGCCTACAAAAGCGTAAAGCGCTCCTAATTGCAACAGAAGAGCGACTGCGCCCAAATGCTGCCGATCGCGGAAAGAATATTCTCTATTTGTCTATTCATTTAAACGGCTCTCCTGATCCGCTTCAAAAAGGAAGCGAAACCTATTTTCCAAATAAAACAGGTGAAGCAAATCCACTACTGCGAACACAAAGCAAAGATATTGCCACTGTATTACAACGATATCTCGTAGAAGGCCTTAACGCTTTTGGAGTCCCCACTATGGATCGAGGAGCTAGAGAAGATCCCGACCAGCGAGTCCCGGGAAAAAACAATCAAGATGAGGGACCATATATTGCTACCGGCTCAAGAAAACTCCTTCGTGATCTTGCTTTAGGTCAAGGAAGAGTGTAATCCCCCAGAGCACCAGCATCTAGCTGCTAGCAACTTTTCACAGCTAGCCTCAAGCATTGACCCACTTTGATAATCTTGCAATAGGATTTTTCACATTATACGCTGTTGTATATGGAGAACCACCCGATACCGCAAGATGTGACCGGATTTCAGTTTCGCCTGATTGGCGATATGACGGTTAAGCAATTTGCTTACTTAGCGGTTGGTTGTATATTTGCCTGGATTTTTTTCATTTCTCCACTTCCTCTTCTAATTAAAATACCTGTTGCTCTTTTTTGCGGCCTTTTCGGAGCTGCTCTTGCCTTTGTTCCCATTGACGGCCGCCCCATGGATGCATTAGTTTTTTATTTTTTACGCGCGCTGTTTGCGCCAAATCAGTATGTATACCAAAAAATTGGCAAAACGCTGGTGATCGATATTCGCTTGCCAAAACAAAAAAAAATAGCCAATCAAGAAGAAACATCTTCTCAAGTGCCCAAACAAAAACTGGAAGCGCTTTTAGCAACTATTCCAAAAAAAACAAACAATAAACTTGACGAAAAAGAAAAGGTATTTTTTGACTCTCTTTCCGGAGCCTTTAACGGATCTTCACTTCCCACGCAGCAACCAACTACTCCTACTCCTATTCCTATTCCTGAATCCGTAGAGGAATCTGTCTTACAACCAGCAGAAAACCCTATGCTGCAAGACGCGCGGGAGATAGCGCTGGAGAAAGAGACTCTTCTTATTCAAAAAGAGCTGGAAGAAGCAAAAAAGGAGGAGCTAGCGCCTCAGGCAAATCCACAAGAAATAACTATTGCCCATCAAAAAGCAGAGGAGTTGCAAAAACAACTAGATGAAACTCTTAAAAGCAAACAAGAGCTAGAAAAGGAATTACTAGAGCTTCGACAAACACTGTCGACGCAAAAAGTCCAAGCAGTAAAACCGGTGGAAGTACAGGCTCCCCTAGCCCCGCAACCAGTCCGCGTACGGCAAATCCCTAAAGGCAGCGAAAAAACTGCCGGCGTACCATTTGCTTCAGATTACCCCAATGTTATTGCAGGAATCGTCAAAGATCCAAGGGGCAATGTGCTGGGAAATATTTTAGTTGAGGTAAAAGACAAAGACGATAATCCGGTCCGTGCCTTTAAAACTAACCCGCTTGGTCAGTTTGCTTCGGCCACGCCTTTACTTAATGGCATCTATACCATCTGGTTTGAAGACCCGGAAGAAAAACACAAATTTGATGTGGTAGAAATTGAAGCCATAGGAGAGATTATCCAACCGCTGGAAATTATTTCGCAGGACGAACGGGAACAACTGCGAAGAGCACTATTTAACTAATATGAAAGCTGCCCAAAATATTCGCGCTTCCACCCAAAAGTTTATCGAAATTAGAGATATCCGCGAAGATATTGTCCTTCTGTCTGGCAATACTGCTTGCCTTGTTATCGAAATACAAGCCAGTAATTTTACCCTTCTTTCCCGGGAAGAACAGGAAGCAAAAATCTTTGCCTATGCTGCGCTGCTTAATTCGCTTTCGTTTCCTGTCCAAATCCTGGCACGTAACAAACGTATCGATATTTCTTCCTATCTTAAACTACTTGACGCACAAGTAGGAACAACACAAAACGAAAAATTACAACAACAAATAAAGCTCTACCGCAATTTTGTTCAAGAACTGGTAAAAATAAATGTTGTTTTGGATAAAAGTTTTTATCTGGTGGTCTCTTATTCTCCTTTGGAAAAAGGAGCGCTGGGTGCAGCATCTATGGCTAAAAATAACTCCATGTCAAAAGATGCAGAATTTACAACAACACAAACAGCGCTACACACAAAAGCCGATGCTATACAGGCACAACTTGCCCGTCTTAATTTACGGGCAAAAACTTTGCAAAAAGAAGAGCTGATAAAGCTTTATTATAGTTTGTTTAACGAAGACTTTATCCAAGCAGGCGACATTGTCCAAAGCATTAAAGCGCCGCTGGTAACAACACAAAACACAACATGAATTTATTTGGTTCAAAAAAACCTGTCTCGCCTGCGAGCGGGCAAGGCGGGCCAAAAATCACCAATCAACAGCCAACGGCTACCGCAACAAAGGCGGCAGCTGCTTTCAGCACTCTTCCAAAAGTGCAAAGGGGCATGGTGAGCTTGCTTGATGTTCTGGCTCCTTCTTCGGTGGAGGTGGACTTTAAATATATCCGTATTGGTGAGCGATTTTTCAAAACGCTATTTGTAGTGAGTTATCCCCGCTATGTCTCCCCTAACTGGCTGCAACCGCTGATTGAATTTGATCACGAGCTGGATATTTCTATGTTTGTCTATCCCACATCTTCTTCAGATGTATTGTCTGATTTGCGCAGAAAGATTGCCGAAATGGAGGCAACTATTGCCTCGCAAGCAGAAAATGGGCAAATTGTCGATCCAAAAGTTACTGCCGCTTTGGATGATGCCCGCGCACTGCAAGATGAGCTTGCCCGCGGCATTGAACGGTTTTTCCAATTTAGCCTTTATATTACTGTTTCTGCAGAAAGCCTTGCCGAACTAGACGAAACCACCAAAAGACTTACCGCCACACTGGCATCGCTTCTGCTTAATGCAAAGCCCGCCACCCTTCAGATGGAAGAAGGATTTAAAACCATGCTTCCCATTGGACAGGACAGGCTTTTTATTACCCGCAACATGGACACCACTTCTCTTGCCTCAACGTTTCCTTTTACTTCGGCAACTCTGACCCAAAACAAAGGTGTGATGTATGGCATAAATCAGCAAAACGGCTCGCTGGTTATTTTTGACCGCTTCTCACTCGAAAACGCCAACGAAGTAGTATTGGGAAAATCCGGATCGGGAAAATCCTATCTTATTAAACTAGAAGCCATGCGCCAGTTTATGTTTGGTGCAGAAGTTATTATTGTTGACCCCGAAGGCGAATATGAAGTGCTATGCAAAACGCTAGGCGGCGAAACTGTTTCATTTACTTCGCAAGCGCCAATTAAAATTAATCCTTTTGACCTCTCGGGACTCTACGAGGAAGGAGAAAATGAACTGGGGCTTAAGATTTTATCTCTTCACGGTTTGCTAAAAATCGTCATGGGCAATCTTGATGCCGCGCAAAGCGCTGTGCTTGACAGAGCGCTGGTTGAAACCTATCGCCAAAAAGGCATTACGCCCGACCCAACCACCCAAAAAAATGAACCCCCTCTAATGGAGGATTTATACAAAACGCTGATTGGCATGGAAGACCCAGTGGCAAAAGATCTAGGCCTTCGCCTTGAAAAATTTATTAAAGGCAGCTTGTCGGGTATTTTCAACCAACAGTCTAATTTTGACATTACTAATCCGTTTACCGTTTTTTCTATCCGCGGATTAGAAGATGAACTGCGTCCAATTGCCATGCATATTATCCTTGATTTTGTCTGGACAAGAGTGCGTAAGAGCCTTAAGAAACGGATTTTAATTCTTGATGAGGCATGGTACATGATGAAATACGAAGACAGCGCTTCGTTTGTCTATAGCATTGCCAAGCGTGCGCGAAAATACTACCTTGGCCTAACCACTGCAACACAAGATGTAGAGGATTTTATGTCAACCGATTATGGCAAGGCAGTAATATCAAATTCATCTGTACAAATTCTTCTTAAACAGGGCGCTGTTGAGGCAGAAACTATTGTCAAAACCTTTTATCTCTCAGAAGGGGAGAAAAATCTTTTGGTATCAGCAGATATTGGCGAGGGGCTTTTTTTTGCCGGACAAAGCCATGTGGCCATGAAGGCGATTGCCGCGCCGTTTGAACACGAAATTATTACCTCAAATCCTGCTGAAGTTTTAAAACAACAGCAAGATAGCCAGCTTGTCCAAACACAACAAACTGAACCAGCACAAATCCCCGTACCACCTGCTGTTCAACCAATGACTCAAGCGCCTATGCCCACTGTTACAACTCCCGAAGCGCCAGTGATTACCCAACCATCTCCTTCACAGTAAAAATAACATGCATAACATATGGATGACCGAAAAGAATTTAGACGTCAAGAACAACAAGCACGATGGGAAACACTTGTTGAGCTCTTAAAAATTAAGTATCCAGACATACTCCGAGTAAAAGAACGCAGAGACTGGGATAGATTCCGCGCTATACACCCTGAAATACCTCTTGATGGAAATGTTTTCTTCGACTACGCGCTTACCGTCAAAGAAAGAGAAAAGGAGCATAAAGAAACAGGCAGGAGTTTTTCGTCGCCACCATCGCATACAGGAGGCCATGGCGCATCGCCTTTTGATCCGGCTTATGTTCTTTTATCGATGTTTCTTCACCCCAAGGCAGAAATAATAGAGCAGGATAAAAAATATCAAAAAATCGAAAATGGGCTTAAAGAAGAGTGGAAAAAGAAAAACCCTGCTCTAGATTTTGACAGCAAAGAAGGACTGGATTATCTTTATGGATCGCTGGAAGAACCCGAAGCTCCAACATTAGCCAAAGATGCGGAAAAGAAATTTAGAGAACTTCATCCAAAAGAAGCGGCAAAATATGACAAGAAAAAAAGCAAAGTTTACAAAAACACAGCCGATGACCCAGTAGTTAAACACACTAGGGCTAAAATAGAAGCACACGCCCAAAAACGGTTTGTCCTGGCAAAAAAGGCCGATCCCGCCGTAAAAATCGAAAACATAAGACAACAGGTTGAGGAAAAACACTGGCGCGATTTTGCCCTTACCTACCAAGAAAAAGCAGTATCGTACGCACAACATCATGAAGGAATTAGACGCGCCGTTGAAACAGTAAAAAAGACAGGGATTGAGAAACAGGAGACGCAAGAAAAAAAAGAAATAAGAGAGCAAGTAGCACAATACGCTGCGACTGTAAAAAAAGACATAAGGGTGGTTGAAGATAAACTCCACAGGTCTCCTCCTTCGGAAGAGGCAACTCGCCGCCTAGAAGAGGCTGCAATAAAAGGAGGCCTGCAACCGCCAGCTTCCCTTCCTTCGCCTGTTATCCCTTCCCAAACAATCATCAAACCAGAACCGCTTACTCCTATCTCAAAACCGACACTTTATCAACCTTCTACGCCATCACTTATTGTACCGCAGAAGCCGGTAGCGCCACCGATCACGCTGGTTACCCAGCAAGAACAGCCTCTTGTTTCAACACCTCCGCCTCGCACCGCTAGCCCCAAACAGCAACCGCCACAACCTGCTGCTCAACAACCTGCTGAGCCAATAATTCCTACGTCAACAATTACAGAAACACCTGTGCTAACTTCTCTTACCCAACCAACCGTCCCTGCTCAAATTGTTTCTGCGCCAATACCGCCTCCTGTTCAACAACCTACGCCCAGACCTTCAATGTCGCCACAAAAACAACCACGACAGGCAACGCAGATTCCCCAACAAAATCTAAACATACTTGCCAGATTGCTACGACAGCAAGTCAATATGCCCCCTCCACAGACAGTGTCTTCTCCCATGCAACTACCACAGTCGCAATCAACGCCCCAACCACCATCTACCCCCTCTATCCCACGGCCACATCCTCGCCTTCCCCGCCCTCCGCGGCCAGCTCCCGCAGTTTCCGGCACGGCACAACTTGGCCGACTTGGACGATTGGCGCGGGCTGCCCGCTTGTTTTCGCTAGCCATAAACCCCTGGATGATTGCGCTAATTGCGGGGGTTATTATATTTCTTCTCTTTTTGGTATTTTTCCTGGCACTCTCAGGTGGAGGCGCGGCAATTCTTCCTGGTAGTGGCGAGACCACTTCCGGCGGTACTTCACCGGGAATGGCAGCAACCGGAGCAGGCTGTCCAACACAGGAACAACTTAAACAAAATAGCCAAGACAGAAACACCTGCCGATTTCTCAATCCATCAATCAACATTTTTGATACTACCATCTCTCAAGAAGCAATTGAGTTTTATGTCAATAAGTATAGTCCTACCTTTATCCGCGCCGGGAAAGGGGATGTGGTTGCTTTTCGAGAACGGGTAACTTATATTGTCAACCGCGCCAAAGAAGCAGGCCTTAATCCGACAATATTTTTGGGCTATTGGAAAACCGAGTCTGCCTTTAGTACTGTCGGCAGTAGAGACATGGGCTGTGTGGGTAATGGATTTTATGAACAAGTTGACTGCGCTGTCGGACTACGAGGATCATCATCGTTTCGTGGAGCACTGTGTGCACGAAGCGGCAATGCTGATAGTCCATCATGCAGAGAGCTAAAAGGCATACGCAGCAATCCTATTTATAGCAACTATCCTATTAGTTATCCAATTAAAACATTTGATGATTTTGCAGAAACCTATGGCCCTATAAGCCCCAATCTTGAAGGACCGGGAAAAGTCAATAACAATTGCATCAGTACCTACAACAAACTTGTCGAAACTGCTATAGAATTACAGGCTTGCAAAGCCACGCCTATTGCATCGTCTCAGGGATTAACAACTGTTCTGCAGTGGACTCAAAAAATCAACGATGCATTACAGCCTGGACTTCCTCCGTCGTCCTACAACAGAATGCTTGCCGATATTAGCAATGGGTCGTATGCGGCAACCAAAAGACAGGCGCTGGACAGAGGCGTGAGTTCAACAGGAATTTACTGGTGCACCAATATTGCTATTGATTCCTATAATCTTGCGGGAGCAAAGGGGCTTGGACCAAACCACCAGGGCGTTCGGGGAATGTTGGATTTCTGGAAAAAAACCCCGGGATATATATTTATTCCCTATGCTGGAATAGAATCGCTTCGACAAGTAAAGCCAGGACAGGCATTCTTTAGGATCAATCCGCCTGATTATAATTACGATCATGTTTCCATCGTAAAAAGCATTACTGTTAACGAAAGCGGAAATGGCACAATAGAAACACTGGATTCCAACTCTTCGAAGAGCTGGGATTCCACAATTGCCAATGGCAGGATTGTAGAAACGTACTTCTTGTCAAGAATTGTAGGGTTTGGAAGTCTTGAACAACAAGTAGATAATCTTCAAACCATACTTGTAGGTCTTCCTCCAACAAGTACCGCTGTGGTAATTACGCCTGACGGAAAACGAACTGAGACCAATGGAACACAACAGGTACCATCAGCAAGCACTGTTAAGCTTTGGGTCGCTGCCGCAACTTATGATGCTTCACAAAACGGCACAATTAATCTTTCTGAAACTTACACTATTAAACAAGGCGATATTGCACCAGGCACTGGAGTTCTCCATCAACAGGTAGGCAGCTCTAAAACATACGCCGAACTAATAGATTTAATGCTCGTATACAGCGATAACTCCGCCACCAATTTACTTATCGACAAACTTGGGGGCTTTGCCGCTATCAATGACTACATTGCTCGTAATGGCTATGCGAGCACTCGCTTACAAAGAAAACTGGGCTATCAAGATTCAACAAGAGAAAATTATACCTCCGCAAACGATGCCGCTACTTTCATGCAAAACCTATACAGTTTTAAGATCGTTAATCAAAACGCATCGAGCGCAATTATCAATATTTTGCAAAGAAGAAGGCAATACGAAAACAAAGCGTATGATTACATTGGTCGATACTTACCTAGCGGAGTGGACTACGTGGAGAAAAGCGGTCTAGGAACAAGGGTTCGTAACGACGTTGGCAGCTTTGTAACCAAATCCGGCGGAAGGGTCTTTGTGGCAATATTTCTCTCCAATAGTAACGAACAAACACAAGAAGAGGCTATTGGAAAAACAGTGCAGCAGTTGTACAATAGTATTCCCTAATCATATGCAAATTTCTCTTTTACTTGATTTTATCAAGAAACATAAAATTTTTACCTTCTCTGTTGGTATTTTGCTTATAGGATTTTTTATTGTACTGATCCTTCTTCTTGGATCGTTAAGCAGGCCTGGAAAAAACCCATCTCCTACACAAACAACAGGCCAAATTACTCCACCACCCAACCTATCTATTCTCTCCGTAGATCCGGAAAACAATGCTCTGATTAATAAAATTTATCCACAAATAGCAGTCACCTTCTCTAAACCAATCACCACTTTTGAGCGCAGCAACATTTCTCTATCTGCTTCTCCTACTATTGCTGGGGGGAAAACATGGTCTTTGGACCAAAAAACACTTTTCTTTACCCCTAAAGACCCTTTACTCCCTTCTACCACCTACGCACTATCGATAAAGTATGGAAACACAGAGCTAACTCGTTGGGATTTCTCTACCGTCTCCGCAGCAAATGTATCCATAGAGGATCAGGCTAGGGCACAATCTGCTGCTGACGAAAACGTTGCAAAAATACAGGAGAATATTCTTAAGAACTATCCATGGTACAACCAATTACCGCTACAGACAAGCAGCTATTTTGTATATTTTGAAGTTGACAAGAAAAAATTTATTGGACAACTCTATTCTGCCAGCAATCAATTCGCTGCATTAAAAGATGAGGTTATAAACAAGTTACAAAGCATTGGCGTAGATACATCAAAACTCTCTATTGAATGGATCGAAAATATTATATCTCCAACTCCTCTGCCAGATTAATAATAGGCGTCATGCTGCTGTGAGATTTTTTTAAACTTTGCTTTTTTCTACCCAAAATCTGGCTTGACGGGAAAACGAGGAGGAATTTGTTTGAAAGATCCAATAGGAAAAGAGCGATTGTCGCCAAAGGCTTCCTTAATTACCTGTATTGCTTTCGGATCTCTTAGTCCATTACCGTGAGCTGTCCATAGCGCTAGTGCATATTCCACCAATCCTTCTTGTGGTCCGACAACTTTTTTTAAAGCTTCAAAAAGGTCAAATCCTGTTTTGCCTTTAATCCGTATTTCTGTTGCGCCTTTAAGCCTAGATGATTCTGGCGGTACAACCGGATCGTTTTCATCAATAATTACAATTAGCTTTCTGCCGCTTTTAACAAAGGCCGTGGTGAATTCATCAAGTTTTCTTTGATACTCTTTATTTTCCCACAGCCCGAACAGATCGTTAATCAAGGTAAAAGCTCCAGTCATAATTTTGTCTCCCTTGAGGCGTTGAGACATCATGTTTCTAGCGGCCTCATAAAGCTGACTTCTAACAAAATCCTTTGGTATTCCCCTATTTGGCGAGCTAATAAGCACGGCAGTGTTAACCGAAGTATAATGCTCCATCATCGCTAGTAAAGCCAATAATCCTCCCAAACTATGCCCGACAACATTTTCTTGACAATATGGAAGAAGCTCCTGAGCATGTTCAAGATGTGATATGGCATCGGCGGAAAGCTCGCGTAGCGGCCTTAACGTGTAGGTAAAATTATACCCCAGCCCTCCATCTCTAACTATTTGTTCAATGCTTTTACCGCTTGGTTTATTTCCGTAGGTGAACAGGAGATTTTGGGAATCTCTCCAGCCGCTTGATAAAAGTGATTGTGTTATTTGTGGAAAAGATTGTGGCCCAATATCTCCAGAATAGTCATTACTATTGGTTAACATCCCCATAAATAACACAACTGCTTCTCCCATACGATTTTCCACCGGCAGCATGGTTGATCTATTTACCAATATATTTTCCTCTCGCCTTTGTCCGAGTGGATACTTTTCTAAAAAACTAGCAGGAACAGTAAAAACACCACGGTCATGTTCGTTTAGTTTTGATGCAACTATATAGGGGTCTATTTCTTCTGTGCGTAGCGGATATCGTTTTCCATCACCACCCAATAGATATGCGCTCTTATTAACAATAATGACATCACTAAGCGTAGGCTGCGTTCTTACCTCTCTTTTTTCTTTACGAACAATTGATTGCTGACTATCTGGTAAACAAGCAGTAACTAATGGAGATAGCGCCGCTGTTGTGGTAGTAAATGCTAGTTTTTGAACAAATTCGCGTCTTCCTATTGTTCGCGGTTGACCTTCAACAAGCGGTTTCACACAACTATCGTATCATATTATTGTTCTTGTTGAACCCGAATTGGCATGATGATATGAAGAAAACTATCGTCGCCTTTTATTTTAAACATGCCGGGATTAAGCGCTCCTGTCATCTCAAGAAACATTTCTTTTTCCGAAATAGCGGTAAATAAATCAAGCAGATAGCGAGCATTAAAGGCAATGCTGGCTTCTTCTCCTTTTAATACCGTATCTATTTCCACAGTGTTATCTCCAACCGATGGAAGGTTTGCCGAGATGGTAGTTATCTCTTTTCCGATTTGCAATCTAAGAATATTGGCAGATTCCCTGGCAAAGATAGCACATATCTTTACTGCGTTAAGCATCTCTTCTCTATCAAAGGAAATTTGGGTATTGTGGGTGGTAGGAATAATCTTTTGATAATTAGGAAATTCTGCATCAATTAGTCTACTAATAATAACTGTATTGTTCTGTTCAAGAATAACCTGATTATTTTTTGTTGATATATAAATAGCCAGATCACCTTCTGTTTCCTTTACCGACATTGATTCCCGGATTACTCTTGCTGGAATTAAATACCGGACAGACTCTTCCTCTACTTTTATTTTCATACTCCTGATTTGTTTTAGAGATAGTCTGTAACCGTCTGTAACAACCAACAAGATAGAGCTTTCTTCTTTTTTAAGTAAAACACCAGAAAGCGCTGGTCGGGTGGTATCAGGACTGGCACAGAAAATTACTTTTCCAAATTCTTTTCTCCATGTTGCTTGGGTAAGACGAAGTATTTCTTCGCCTTTATCTTCATAAAGGGCGGGAAATTCTTCTTTAGGAATTGTTTGAAATGTGCTTTTTGTTTTTGATGTTTTGACAACAAGAGTATTTCTTTCCAAAACAAACGTTATTTTTTCTTGCGGCAGTGATAGGATTAATTCAGAAAACGTTTTTGCGGGAACCGTAATTGCTCCTTCTTCTTCAACATTTGCAGGAAGTTCTATTTGTATTCCTATTTCAAGATCAGTACCACTGATATACAACTTACCTGATTTTGCTTCCAAGAGAAGATTCATTAATACTGGTAGTTGTCCTCGTGAAGAAACTGCTTTTGTTACAAGTGGAATTTTTTTTGAAAGCACCTCAGATAATACAGAAACTTTCATATATATTTATTTGTTGTTTTAGTAGTGTATAGGGAAAAGTGGAAAAAAGCAATACCTACGCACGAAAAAAATGTGGAAAAGATGTTAATATCTTTGGGCAAAACTTGTTAATAATTAAAAGATTTGGTATTATCCCCTTTTTTGTCCCAATAATAGATCAGTTATCCGCATTATTTCCCCCAAAACAATAGCCTTTTTATCCACAGCCTGTTCGATTTTTTCCACACCATACATAATGGTAGTATGGTCTCTTCCTCCCAACATATTTCCAATTTCGACGTATGGAAGTTTAAGTTCTTTTTTAAGAAGATACATAGCAACTTGTCTGGCCCTAACCAGCGATGCATCTCGTTTTGGACCTTTTATCTGGGTTTGTTTTATTCCATAAAACGAGCAAACTTCGTTGATAATAATATCCGGACGAAGCGATGAGCGGGGGGCAGCTTTGTCTTCTTCTAAGATCGAACTGATAAAATCTGTAGAAAGATGCTCGCCTTTGGTTTTGGCTTCGGTAATAACCCGCATCAACATTCCCTCTAGCGCTCTTACGTCTTGTGGTTTTTCGGCTATGATTTTTGCTCCTTCGATAGTAAGTTCCTCGCCAAACTTTTTGGCTTTAATTAAAAGAATTGCAGTTAGTAGTTCAAAATCAGGAGGTTCTATGTCTACGGCCAGCCCCGAGGCAAACCGTGAAGACAGCCGTTTTTCCAGTTTGGGAATTTCCTGTGGCGGCCTGTCCGACGAGAGCACAATTTGCGAACTATTATCAATAAGAATATTAAAGGTATGAAACAGCTCTTCCTGTACTCGATCCTTGCCGGCAATAAACTGTACGTCGTCAATTATCAGCAAGTCGACAGTACGAAATCGCCGTTTCATTCTGGCAGTATCATTTGTTCTAATCGCTTCAACCACCTCGTTGGTAAACTCTTCGCTGGTAATATAAATAATCTTTTTGTCTAAGTCGTGCTGATATACCTGGTTGGCAATTGCCTGCATTAGATGCGTTTTTCCCACTCCCACAGGGCCGTAAATAAATAACGGATTGTAAGCTTTGCCAAGGTTTTTGGCGACTGTCTGGCAGCTAACGAATGCCAGTTGATTGCTAGAAGAAACAGCCATATTTTGGAAAGTAAAATCAGATCTGACTCGGGCAATTGGTTTGGGCAAAATAGACAGCGGAACTATTTTCTCTTTTTCCTCTGCGTTGGTAAAAAGAGGACCGTTTGCTTCTTTTCTGTCTTTTTTAACCGGCGTTTTGGGAATAAAGATAAGCTGGATATTTTGATTAGTGTGCTTTTCCAATGTTTTTTTAATCGTCGTAAAGAATCTTTTTTGCAACATGTTAATGGACATTAGTGAAGGAGTGGCAATAGTGGCTGTCCCTTCTTCTAGAGATAACAAGGCAGTGTTTTTAAACAGCGTGAGAAAGTTGGCTTTAGATACCTCTGTTTCAATTTCTCCTAACACTGTTTTCCATAATTGATCGATATTTTTTTCTTCCATGATAATTTTTTGTTATGGTGCAGTGTAGTAATGTGGATAACTTTTTGTCAAGAGGGAGTAACTATAACATTTATAATCATTATAATGATTATAGCCATTGTCTTGCTCGCGCCCTCTTTTTTTGCTATACTGGTTTTATGGAAAAAATGATAAAGCTCCAAAAAAGAAAAAGGAAGAGAAAGCATGGTTTTCTGTCACGGATGAAGACACACAGTGGAAAAAAAGTACTTAAGCGAAGAAGAAATAAGGGTCGCCGAAAAGTAGCGCTCTAATAATTCCCAAAGCATGTTTAAAAGAAAAAACCGGTTAACTGCCGCAGTAAAAAAAACATTTTCTCGCTCCCTTTACTCTCCATTATTTATTTTGCGAATCGGCGAGAATGGACTTGCTTACAATAGATATGCTGTTATTGTATCAAAAAAAATAGATAAAAGAGCCGTAGTAAGAAATAGTATTAAACGCATTATCCATGCCTGTGTTCAAGAGATAGACAGGTCTCTTAAAAAGGGTTACGACATGCTTTTTATTGTCCGAAAAAACTTTTTTGCAGAAAAGTCGGCTGTATGCCAAAGCACAAAAGAACTTTTATATAAGGAGAAATTGTTGCTATGAGAGGCGTCATGCTTTTTGCTATTTATTTTTACCAGATCTTTCTTTCCAGTTTGCTTAAAAATTTTTTAGGAATACAGGCTATGTGTCGTTATAGTCCTTCATGCTCGGAATATACAAAACAGTCAATTGAAAGACATGGCATTATAAAGGGTGTGCTTCTGGGCGTGAGAAGAATTCTTTACTGCAATCCGCTAATGCAGGACAATACACAAAGGAGGTATCAATATGGGCGACGTATTTAATCAGTTGCTGGTATGGCCAATAACAAACATACTGCTTGTTATTTATAAGCTGATTACCCTTTTGCATATTCCTTATGCGCTAGGCTTTTCTATAATCTTTCTTACGGTGGTTATTCGTTTTGTTCTCTATCCTCTCACTGTTTCACAGTTGAAAACATCAAAAAAAATGCAAGAGCTTGCCCCTCATATTTCAAGTATTAAAGAAAAACATAAAAAAGATGCAAAAAGACAGCAGGAGGAAACAATGAGGCTTTATAAACAACATGGTGTAAATCCCGTTGCGGGGTGTTTGCCAAGCCTTCTGCAGTTGCCCATAATATGGGGGCTTTATACGGTGTTTGCGCACATTATTAGTCTTAAGCCGCAGCAAATAGTTGCCGAAATCAATAGAATTGCTTACTATCCGTGGTTGCAAATCCATTCTCCCTGGGACATGCAATTTTTTGGTCTTCCTCTTGGACTTACTCCTTCACAGTTGCTTTCTAACGTTGGGCCACTTATTCTTTTGGTGCCTGTTCTTACCGGTGGTTTGCAGCTTATACAGGCAAAAATGATGATGCCCAAACAACCGTTGCCCAAAAAAGAAGGGACAGAAACAGATTTTGCCTCAGCATTCCAGAAACAGTCTTTATATATATTGCCTGTAATGATAGGGTATTTTTCTTTTCAGTTTCAGTTTGCTCTTTCGCTCTATTGGAATGTCTTTACGGTTTTTGGTATACTACAGCAATATAAAGTGCAAGGACTAGGAGGTTTAGCGCAATGGATGCCAAAGAAAAAAAACTAGTTAACAAAGCGGTAGAAGAACTTCTTGACAGCTTGGGTATAGAAGCAAGTTTTACCCTTGAGCAGCGAGATGAGACGATAGACATCTTGCTGGAAACAGAAGACACGGGTATTGTAATTGGATATCATGGCGAGATTCTCGAGGCGCTGCAGTTGGTACTTTCTCTTATTATCTCAAAAAGGCTTGGTCGTTTTCTTAGGGTTACCCTAGAGGTTGGCGATTATAGGAAAAATAGAACTGATTGGCTTGAAAGCGTAGCAATTGCTGCAAAAGAGAAAGCCTTATCACAAAATCAAGAAGTAACGATTCCTAATCTAAAAGCATGGGAGAGAAGAATTGTCCATATGTTTTTTCAAGACGATAAAGAAGTAATGTCAGAGTCTGTTGGAGAAGGCAGGGACAGAGCTCTTGTTGTAAAAACACGACAATAATCATTGCCACATTGTTCGATTGCTTCATTGTTGATAACAATGTAACAATAAAGCGATCCCAAGCGAAGTTCTGCAATGCGGAACAAAGTCGAAGGAGAGCGAAACAATGAAACATTTTGATTTTAAAAAGCTCCTTTTGTTTTTGATTCTGCTCTTTCTCCCCACTCAACTTGGCAAGCATTTCTGGCCGCCATTCTCATTTTTGTTGGGAATACGCAGCGACTACCTCTCCCCCACCTTATTTTTTACAGACGTATTTATTGTTTTTCTTATTCTTCTTTTCCTTCTCTTTCCTAGCAAAATGGTGAAGAAGCAACTAGCGCAAAAAATTAAAAAATATTACATAGAAATAGGCATAGGTATAATTACTCTTTTAAGCGGTATTGCATTCTCTAAAGAACCCCTCCTTGGTCTTTATGGGTTTATTAAGCTTTTAGAATTTATCTTTCTTGGAATTAGCATTGTTTGGTTACCCAAAAAGACAGTATGGCATATTGCTGGATATGCATTTGCTATTGGGATGCTATTTGAGGGAATACTGGCATTTGCTCAGTTTTCTTCACAGGCAAGTATTGGGGGGTTATTATATTTTTTTGGCGAGCGGACATTTACCGCGGCAACTCCAGGTATTGCCAACGCGTCAATTAACGGACATCTTATTTTGCGTCCTTATGGCACACTTTCCCATCCAAATGTTCTTTCGGGATACATGCTTTTAGGACTACTTATTGTTTATGGGTCGTTCTTTTTTGTAAAAAAAAAGTTAATTCAAATATTGTTTGCAGTTTCAATTGCTGTTGGAGCTATTATTGTATTCCTTTCCCTAAGTCGTGTTGCAATCCTTATTTTGTTTATCTTGACTGGCATGTTTCTCCTTTCTGTGTTTAGAAAGCATTACCCTACGCTTATTCTCTTTGTTGGTTTATTTGTGCTAATTTGTCTTGCGGGATTTGCCCCTTTTCTTTATGGGCGTTTTACCTCGCTTAATCTTTATGACGAATCCTTGGTAGATCGTATAGAAGGAGTGAAAAACGCAAGTTTACTTTTTATAAAATATCCTTTTTTTGGCGTAGGGCTAAGTAACTATCTACCAAATGTTATTTTACAACAAACGACATCAACCTCTCTATATGCTTTTTTGCAGCCAGTCCATAATCTTTATCTTCTGCTTTTGACAGAAGTAGGCACAGTAGGATTTACAATTATTGCTTTTTGGGTAGGTAGACTGCTGCAAAAACTATTTTTTAGCCCCGTACCCCAAAGAAATATCCTGTTGATAATGCTTTTTGTTGTATTTATGCTTGGTCTTTTTGACCATTTTTTTTGGACTCTGCAGCAGGGAAGAATGCTTCTCGTTATAGTTTTTGCCTTGGCGGTCAGGTCACTTCGTAGCGTATAATAACTAATATGTTTACCCAAAGGATTGTCAAAAATACGTTGTACCAAGTTGTTTCACGCATAGGTACTTCGGGAATAACGTTTCTTGTTGCTATTCTTATTGCGCGCAATTTGGGAGCTGCGGGGTATGGTGACTTTACGAAGGTAACAACGTTTGTTGCGCTTTTTTACTTGTTGCTTGATTTTGGGTTTAATGCAATATTTTTACAACACTCTTCTGGTAATAAAACGCATTTTCGTGACCTTTTGTATGGTAGGGTTGCGGCCGGATTTGCGCTTATACTCTTACTAAGTATAGTGGTATGGGCACTTCCCTATCAAGAAAAAACGTTAGGGTTTTCTGGGGAAGTCCGTTTGGGTATAGTTATTTTTTCATTTTCCTTTCTTTCCCAGGCATTACTATTGTCGGCAAGCGCGATATTCCAAAAACAACTACGCTATCAGTCGCTGATGATAGCAAGTCTTTTTGGAAGTCTGGTTACACTTATTATGACGTTTTTATTTATTGGTTTTACTGTTTCTTTTGTGGCTATGCTTGTTCCTCTTCTTTTTGGTAGCTTTGTAAGCGGCATCTGTGCGCTTAGCCTGACTAAAGAAAAGCTAATTCCTATAGAGATGCACAAAGACACCATAAAATCATTTTTACAAGAAAGCTGGCCGCTTGGACTTATGCTGATTCTTAACCTCGTATATTTCCGTATAGATATTATGCTGCTTTCGTTTCTTAGGCCAACAATAGAAGTAGGAATTTATGGACTAGCCTACAGGTTTTTTGATTTTCTAATAGCACTGCCTTTATTTTTGTCAAATGCATTGTATCCAAATATGTTGTCAGACCAGGAAAATTTTAAGAATAGCTTTGACAAAGCAAAAAGGTACGTATTTAGTTTTGTGTTATTGTCGCTGCCCTTTATGGTAGCTTGCTGGATAGCTGCTCCTTTCCTTAGTCTAATACGCCAAGAATATCTGGCAGCTGTTTTACCTTTTCGCATATTATTGTTATCGCTCCCCTTCTTTTTTGTTACTAATGTGTTGCAGTGGCTTTTGATTGCGAGAAAGCAACAAAGATATTTACTATTGGTTTATTTGCTTTCGGCAATTATTACCGTGACTCTTAATATAGTATTTATTCCCTCTTTCTCATATATTGCTTCGGCGGTTATTACAGTTATTGGAGAAGCGATTGTTTTGTTACTTCTTTTAGTAAAGTTATTTAAAAAATAAAACTTATGCGAATCTATACAGATG
>CAYZZG010000003.1:21547-36287 GCA_964482825.1 uncultured Gammaproteobacteria bacterium | reverse complement strand
GAGCAGGAAACTGTTAATTTCAAGGTTCTAGGTTCGAATCCTAGCCGCGGAGCCATCTTTCGCCAAGGCTTCAGATGGTTTATGTTTTATACATACATTCTGAAAAGTTCAAAATCTAACTTGTTTTACACAGGGTATGCATCAGATTTAAGAAAACGGGTTGAAGAACATAACAAAGGTTTATCTTTTGCAAGCAAACCCTATAAACCTTTTACGCTCGTTTTTTATGCAGCCTTTGAAACAGAAAAGCTAGCAAAAGATTTTGAACTTTATTTAAAGTCTGGTTCGGGCAAAGCATTTGTTAATAAACGATTAGTAATGAAGCGTTAACGAAATATGTCTGGCTAGAAGTGTTCGAAGCTGTCCGTCATTAAAACTTTGGATAGCGAAGTACACCTAGCCGTGGAGCCTATGAAGAAAGTTTTACCTTTTTTGCTTGAGAAAAATGCTAAAATGTCGGGCGATAAAAAAATTCGGCTCGGCCTTACCCTTTCTCAAACGGTAAGAAAAATAAAACAAGATGGTATTACTGCCATGAAAATCTTACATGGAAACAGATCAAGGATTACTTCTTAAACAGATTACTTCATTTTTAGAGAAAAATAAAATTCCCTATATGATTACTGGTGCGTGGAGCGCAATCTTTTATGGAAGACCCAGGGCTTCTCATGATATAGATTTCGTTGTAGAAATAAACAAATCAAAAAAGAATAGAATGGTAAACATTTTTAAGCAACTTCCCTCTGAATTTCTTGTTCAATCCCACCAAATTGAAGACGCGATTGTAACAAAAAGCTTCTTCAATATTCTCCATTTACCCAGCGTGTGGAAACTTGATTTT
This sequence comes from uncultured Gammaproteobacteria bacterium, assembly GCA_964482825.1. Taxonomy (GTDB): domain Bacteria; phylum Patescibacteriota; class Microgenomatia; order Levybacterales; family UBA12049; genus CAYZZG01. The sequence continues at coordinate 35,446 of CAYZZG010000003.1, read as the reverse complement.
TGGCTTTTAGATGATGATGAATTTAATAGAACTCGTTACGCACGAAAAAAAAGAGAAAAAATTCTTGATCAAAATATGTACATTGCCTCAGCCGAAGATACAATTTTAAAAAAATTACTGTGGTATACAGAATCAAAAATAGAGAAACATTTTGTTGACGCAGCATTTGTTTATCAGATACAAAAAGAAAACCTTGACAAGAAATATTTGGAAAAGTGGGCTAAAAAGCAAGGCACAACAAAATTGTTAAAAGAGCTTGAAACTATAGATTTAGACCAGCATTATTAAAAACGCGTTTGAAGTGTGCTAACATTGGGGAGCAACTCATTTTTAGTCTCAAATTTTTAATAACTTCCTAGGAAGATCGAACAATTCTGATATAATCTCGTCACATGGAAATCATCCTTCAATTAGGATTGGTAATTCTTCTCGTACTTCTCAATGGGTATTTTGTTGCCTCGGAATTTGCTCTGGTTGCGGTAAGAAAAACCCGTATTAATGAATTAGTAAAAAAAGGAAACACTGCCGCAAAACTGGTGCAAAAAGCTCTTATTGATCTTGATAGTTTTATATCGGCGACACAACTAGGTATTACTCTTGCAAGCTTGGCTCTTGGATGGATTGGAGAACCAACAATCGCCCATTTTCTAGAGCCTTATTTTTCTTTCCTTTCTAAAGAGGCTGCCACAATTTCTGCACATAGCATTTCTGTAGTTATTGCATTTACCATTATTACTTTTCTTCATATAGTGTTGGGGGAACTTGCTCCAAAAACAATCGCTCTTCAAAGAGCAGAAATAACGTCCTTGTTTATTATTGCCCCGCTTACTCTTTTTACTAAGGTTTTTAGTCCATTTATATGGGTGCTAAACGGAGCAGGAAGTCTGGTGCTTAAATTTTTAGGCTTTACCGCTCCGTCTGGTCACCAACTTGTCCATTCAGAAGAAGAAATTAGAATGCTTCTTGCTCAAAGCGCAGAAGGTGGAGCTATTCCCCAAAAAGAAGCTGAAATGGTATATAGCGTGTTTCGGCTTGGTGATATACCAGTAAAACAGATTATGGTGCCACGAACAGATATTGTTGCATTTAATGTTTCTTCATCCTTAAGAGAGATAGTAAAACGCATTGAACGCCATCCCCATAGCCGCTTTCCTGTTTTTGAACACTCTGTAGATACTATTATTGGTTTTGTCCATATAAAGGATGTCTATAAAGAAATTTTGAAATCAAAAGAGGCAAAACGGTTATCAGAAACAAAACTTATCAGAGAAATTATGGGAGTTCCTGAAACAAAAAGAATTGATGAGGTGCTTTTGGATATGCGAAGAAAAAGGGTGCATATTGCAATTGTCAGTGATGAATATGGGGGAACTGCAGGAATGGTAACACTTGAAGATATTCTGGAAAGTCTCGTAGGAGAAATCCAAGATGAGTTTGAACAGCCGCTACGTGATATACAGAAACAGCCAGACGGAAGTTATCTTGTTGATGGGTTAACTTCTATCGAAAATGTCCAAAGCAAATTTAATCTCTCAATGAAAGGACAAGGCTATACGACAATTGGCGGATTGGTTTTTGGACTGCTTGGACGACAACCAGAGCAAGGTGATGAAGTACAAATCGGCAATACTATTTTTTTAGTTGAGAAAATCGAAGGAAAAAGAATCAGCACGTTACGGCTAAAGAAAGAGCAAAAAAAGAGAATATCAACTTAAGGGATGGAGTAATAAAAAGAAACTCGCTTTAATTAAAGGAAACAAAAAGTTGTTAATAGAATTAAACAAGTCTAATAATTAGAGCAGTGGAAATGTTTGGTGTAAATACGGAAATCCTCCGGCGTTGGGATAGAACAGGAAAGTTAAAGGCAATAATAGTGAGTAGTAGAGGTGATAGACGTTATAAGAAAGAGTATGTAGAAATATTCATAAAGGAGGCAGGTAATTAATATGACTAAAGAGGAAGCTCGCAGGATTGAGAGAATAATCAATGATCTTGCAACATCAATAAATACCGATATCTCTCCAATTATTAAACCAGGTATACCAGAGGGTGGTTATTTTGGCGTACCAAGAATGGTTCTTTGTTATGTAGATTTCCTAGGATTATTATATATAGGCTGGAGTGGCAAGAAAAAGAAGAATGGCGACAAAGATGATTTTGCAACACCTCAAAAAGCAAAAATGTTTATAAAAAGAGTATTGTCACAGATTGACGAGCTATACGGAAAACACGGTGATTTATTCTATGATATGTATAGACATGGAACCGTACATATATACAGTCCTAAGAAGATGGTTTCGAGAATAGAATCTAACAAAACAATCGAATGGCTTCTTTACAAAGGAGATAGGGAGCAATGGGATTATTATGAAAATAAGTCTGTTAAGTTCAGACATCTTGAGATTATCGAGTGGGAAAAAGATAGGTTCATGTTGCCAGTATCAATTGTGATACTTTACAAAGATTTATTGGAGTCTATAGATTTATATAGAAAGATGATTTATAGGGATAAATCAGGAGAGTTAGCTAAAAATTTGTTAGTAGTGGCAGACGGTTTAGATCAACACTTTGATTCTACATCGCATAAATTCTGGTAGTAGGGACTTAATTGTATAATATGCCGAAGTGATTTAGCCTCAAAACAATATGAGTAATAATACAAATAAGTATGGGCTATCCAGACATATAGATAAGGAGACAAAACTATCGATAAGGCAAGGATGTGGTTTTGGATGCGTAATTTGTGGAATGACGATTTATACCTATGAACATATTGACCCCGAATTTAGTGAGGCAAAGGAACATAATCCAGAAAGAATGGCTCTGCTGTGTGGAAGCTGTCATCTTAAAATAACCAAAGGTATTTGGTCGAAGGATAAAGTGAAAACAGCACGTTCTAACCCACATTGTTTGCAAACAGGATTCTCCAATGACTTTTTTGATATAGGGGAACCCTTCGGAGTCAGTATCGGTAGAATTTACTACACCAGGAATGATTCGGGCGATTTATTGCAAATTGGTGGACGAACTGTTCTAAGTCTGAAGAAAGAAGATAACGAACCCCCTAAATTATCCAGTGTATTTTGTGATAATAAAGGAAATGTTTTATTTAAAATTCATGATAACGAGTGGATTGGAAGCATAGATGCCTGGGATATTGAATCAGTCGGAAAACGCCTCGTAATTAAAGATGGCAAAGATTCAATACTGCTACAAATCAAAGCAAGCCCGCCTCATATTATTGCCATCGAAATAGCAAATCTGCTTTATGGAAATAATGGCTTGAGTTCTAACAAAGAGACAGGGAAAATAACCATTCAGACAGATTCAGGCAAACATATTGATGTTTCAACTGGCGTGATAATAACTGAAGGTCCGGTAGTTATTGAAAAAGGTAGTGTTAAATTTAATAATGAAAGTAATATTATGTTCGGCCAAGATGGCATGAAGATGAACTCGCTCAACTTCGAAAAGTTTTTACTAACAGGCCGATTTATCAGCACATAACGATGTTTTGTGGCTGAGTTTTAGTTCTTAATTTTTTAATTTCCATCCATCTCTGCCTCAAACTCCTTATTGTTTTCAATAACTTTTATGTAGTTAAAAGTTTCTTGATCAAATGCCTCCGGATAAGCCCCTTGAATTTCTTTAAGAGTGTGTACGGGATAAACACCTGTTATTACAAAAGTTATTTTCATTACCAATATTTTACACCTTTTCTTGTCAGTGTTATATTGGTATTGTGAAAAAGGTTTCAAAAGAACTTCTAGACAGACTAATCAGCGAAGCGATTTATGTCTGCAAAAGATATGATTACGACGAGTAAGTACAGCTTTATTTCAGCGAAGGCTTATGACTGATTATGATCATGCAAAAGTCGTGGTTGACGAATTAGTAAAAATAAAATTGATGGTTGATTTCAGAATAGACAAAGACGAAGATGGATATGAAAACGTAATTTGCAAAGTAGACAAACAAAAACTCAAAGAGCTAAATAGTAATTGAAAAATATGTTACCGGAAGAAGCCATCAAGGAATTTCAGGAAATACATAAAAAAGAATTTGGGGTAGAGCTTTCTCAAGAAGACGCAAGAGAAAAAGCAGAGAACTTGATTGAATTGTTTAGGGTAGTTTACGGATCTACTAAAAACGATAAGCAACTTCAGCATTAAATCTAACAGTCAGTTATTACTTGATTTTTAGCCTCAGATATGGTACGCTTGGCTAAGCTCGAAGCCAAGCAGTACCAACCAAAGCTTGAAGACGAGGCTAAAGTTGATTTTTTATTGATTAGTGATACAATGTCTACCCTATTGACAATGGGGTAAAAAATTAGCAAACTAGAAGATAGGATGATTGCTAAATTGTCTTATCTGCCTCTTCGAATTTATTTTTCTTTTGAAAATTTATTAACAAATACCCGAGGAGAAGATTGAGACCTTCTCTCGGATAGCACTAGAATTTAGTTTACGACCCGCCTCTTTTTGAATGGAATTTTACGGATTTCTCCGTTTTTTTCCACTTTCATAAAGTAGGCGGGCTTTCCTTTTTGGTCAATGACCAAAAATCTTCCCTTTCTGTGCAATAACATCCCCATTGGAATTTCCCTCCTTTCTTTAAAATTTAGTGACATAAAATGCCACCAAGTCCTCAGAAGTGGCTCTATGTCAGAGAAAAGAGGTTCTCCTTCCACGGGTATCTGTTAATAAATCAATGTGCTATAAAACAAAAAAGCTCGACTTACAAACTTGCAAGGCGAGCGGTTAAAAATAAAAACCAATTGATGTTGGTAGTTAAGACTGCCTCACCTTGAGGCTTGTTGGGGTCTCGTGTGGTTTTATACCCTAGCCCCCAGCCCGTCTTAAAGGCATGTTACTAGGGCGTAAAACAACACGAAACTCTTAATTATCAATATAACACCAAGATTGCTAATTGTCAAATATTAGTTTGAGGCCAAATTGAGGCTATATTTTATTTCTTGATTTAAAACAATAGGTCATAGAAAAGCATAATTATATGAAGGAAAAATTATTTGTTGGGTTCTAAGCATGTCAATCAGGGAAGCGAAACTTGACTCTATGTTTAATCGCTGGATTTTTTAATTTTATTATTTCATATACTTTTAAATATTTGACGTACAGTTCTTCATTCTTTTCAATATCTTTCAAATAATGAGATAACGCATTTTTTACATCTCCTTTTAATCTCCAAGGATTCACTATCGTGGTTTTTTTTCCTTTGATGATGACTGCTGTAAGGTGTAAGCCCATTGGATCTTTACCAAAAACATAACGATCATCTAAATAATAGCTGTGCAGAAGACCTGATCTTATTAGGCTATAAAATTCTTCAGGTGATCTATATTTAGGAAAGTATTTGCTTAAAAAAGTTATGTATTTCTTCTTATTATTACTATAATCTAATTCCCCTGAGTAAAATTTGGCTAAATAGTCAATACCACAACAAAGAAGAATAACAGCCGGAGTAAAGAAGCCTTTACTTAACAGGAGATTGACGGGCGCAAATATTGTTAAAGAAAATCGCTGTTTGAGCTTTTTTGCTTTTCTAATTTTTATTGTAGGTAATTTTATTGTTACCCAAGCCACATAAAGATTATAGCATGGGGAAATCCTCCATCGATAAAACTATTTGTCTAGTTTTGAACATGTCAATCAAGGGGAGCATTGTTAATTTTAGCCTGTTATAACAATCTAATATTAACTCCTACTTTTCTAAGTGGTTTATTGTTAAACTAAAAGAATGCCTATCCTTTTCTTTCTTACAGCACTTTTTTCTGAAGTCGTAGGAACTATTGCTGGTTTTGGTTCATCAACTATCCTTTTGCCATTAGCTCTATTCTATTTTGATTTTACAACAGCCTTAGTACTTGTTGCCTTTTTTCATCTCTTTGGAAATCTTAGTAGGGTAGGCTTTTTCAAAGGTGGTTTAGACAAAAATACAATTATAAAGTTTGGTGTCCCCAGTGTAATTTTTAGCATCTCTGGGGCATTCCTTGTACAGTATGTTCCCCAAGATTTATTGAAAAGTATTTTAGGATTATTTCTTCTTGCTTACTCAATAGCGTTTTTATGGAGAGATAATATCAAGATTAAAGAAAGTTTTTTCAATACACTTCTAGGTGGGAGTTTATCAGGCTTTTTAGCTGGACTTATTGGGACAGGGGGCGCTTTGAGGGGAGCGTTTCTAACATCATTTAACCTATCAAAGGAAAAATACATCGCAACATCTGCTTTTATAGCAATAATTGTTGATGTTACTCGTATCCCAGCCTATTTGAAAGAAGGGTTTCTACAAAGCTCAAATAGTTGGTATTTACTTGCCCTTTTTCCTATCGCAGTTGTTGGCTCATTCCTTGGTAAAAAGATAGTAGAGAAAGTGCCCCAAAAATCATTCAAAAAGGTCGTTCTTGTGGCTATTCTGTTTATTAGTATCCAGCTTATTTATACAGGATTGTTTAAGAAATAAATGTTTCAAAAACCGCTTCTATCCAAGCAGGGTTTTGACTGATAAATATATAAAAGGAGAGAAAGAAGTAATTTTAGATTGAGAGGATAGGATTGAATATATCTTCTGATTTAGAACAACCTTGTGGCCTTCAGAGCTATTTAAATTCAATTCCGTATTGAAATTTTGTTATAAATTGACTCTTGACCGCTTTTCAGGCGATTTTTGAACCTGATTTTGCTGGTTCGAATCCAGTAGCGGTTAAAAATATCCCGGCCTTAGATCGAAATCTGCACTGTAATAACGAATTTCAAGGGGTATTTAATGACTCCATACTTAAATCCCCGACCGTAAGGTCGAGGGAAGATTATAATCGTCCCAACGCTCGAGCCAAACTCGGAAAATAAGTTTTAATGAGGCTGTTTTTGAGAAACTCACTTTACAACTAAATCTTCATTATTTACAACTGTAGGTCAAGCTTTTGCCGATGAGATTTTTAGGGTTTTTCAACAACGACACCCAGATATTAAACTTATACCAGTAAATATGGTTGAATCAGTGAAATTCATGATTGATAGAGTAGAAAAACAGCCTATAGTTAGTTGACTTTTTTCTTCGCTTGTGTTATAGTTAGTTACTGCAGATATAAAAGCGTATATCTGCTTAACTTTGACAACGTTTGAATAGTTAGAGATAAAGGTACCTCAACCTCATTTTTTGTATCTTTTCTTCATATTCACATCTTTGATTCTTATTTAGGCAGGTATATCCTTTTATATGGGTAGATTTAAACCAAGATCATCATTTCATCAAAGACATCACTTTTCTCGTCAGAGACGAGTTAAAACTGTGGATCCGTTACTGTTGGTTAGAAAAGCAATGCCGGAGGTTGTTGGGCAAGCAAAACCAATCACGCATCAGTTTTCCGACTTTCTTATTAGCGAACAGTTGAAGCGTAATATCGCAGAAAAAGGATACACCACTCCTACTCCTATTCAGGATGAAATTATTCCTCATGTCTTGCAAGGAAGAGATGTCGTGGGCATTGCCAATACCGGCACTGGTAAAACTGCCGCGTTTTTAATTCCTCTTATTAATAAAATTATCTATAATCGAGCCCAAAAAGTTTTAGTTGTGGTGCCGACACGGGAGCTGGCTGTGCAAATCCATGATGAAGTAAAAATATTTGCCAAGAATATGCATATTTTTTCTACTATTTGTATTGGAGGAGTTGGTAGAAGTCAGCAAATACAAGAACTTAGAAAAAATCCAAACATTGTAATTGGCACACCAGGAAGATTAAAAGATTTAAAAAACCAGGGAAAACTATCAATTGCCTTGTTCAACAATATCGTACTGGACGAAGTTGACCGGATGCTGGATATGGGATTTATTACAGACGTGAAGTTTATTCTTTCTCACCTGCCCAAAAACAGACAATCATTATTTTTCTCTGCAACAATGTCTTCTGCCATAAAACAAATTATTGATACATTGGCTTTTAATCCGGTAATGATTTCAGTAAAAGCACAAGAAACAGCAGCAAATATAGAACAAGATATTGTAAAGACCTACGGCCGGGCAAAAATTGATGTGCTGCAAGAATTGTTAGGAAAGCAAGATTTTGAAAAAGTAATTATTTTTGGACGAACCAAATGGGGAATTGAAAAGCTGTCAAAACAACTTTTACAAAGGGGTCTTAATGTGGTCGCGTTGCATGGAAACAAAAACCAAAATCAACGCCAGCGCGCGTTAGCGCTTTTTAAACATAATCAAGCGACCATTCTTTTAGCAACCGATATTGTTGCTCGTGGAATAGATATTGATGATGTAACGCATGTCATAAATTATGATTTACCCCAGAGTTACGAAGATTACGTACACAGGATTGGCAGAACAGGAAGAAATAATAAAAAGGGTACTGCCTTAACACTTGTTGACTAGGCTTTGTTTTGTGAAGGAAGAATCACCCCCGGGGTGTAGGGTGTAAGTGTGAATGAAAGTATTTATATACATTACTATATTCTTTTGCCATTCGAGCCAGAGTAAATTTCTCCTCTACACGTTTTCTACAAGCCCTTCGCATCGCATGATAATCTTGTTGGGGAAGAGAATATAGCCGTTTAATGGCATCAATAAGGCCTTCAATACCTGTTTTTTTAACAACAAAATCTCCTCGTTTGTCATTTTCCGACGGGTTAACCAGAAAACCGTTTTCCCCATCTTTTATTATTTCGGGCACCGCACCCTTTGCAAAAGCAACAACAGGAGTGCCACAACCCATGGCTTCTATTAGTACTAGCCCAAAAACTTCCTCGAGGCGGGTGGAGGATAAAAACAATTTACTTTTTCTGTATTTTTCAACAAGCATTTCTCTTTCAACATCAAACGCTATTTGTATAAGATCTCTGATTTTAGAAGTTGCTTGTAGAGTGTTTTTAAGCCACGCTTCCTGCTCTTTTTTTTGAATAATGCAGAATGTTGTTTTTCTTTGGGTTTTACGTGTAATTTCAAAAGCCATATCTAAACCTTTTTCTGGTACTCCTCTACCAATCCATAACATGTTATCTCCCCCTTTTTCATCAAATGTAAATTTATTCTCGTCTATCCCATGGTAAATTGTTTGGGCGTATTGAAGATTAGGAAGTAAATTTCTTTGAGCATTGCTGGGAGAAACAAAATAAACATGCTGTAGGTTTTTAAAGAGGGAAAAATACTTTTTTGCATATGATTTATCATAGACGTGATGAATGGTAATGATAATTGGTTTTTGAATAAACCTTGCAAATGGCAATACGATATCTCCATCCCCAATATTGACATGAAACAGATCAAATTTGTTTTGCATAGATGCTGCTTTTGCTATTAATGCTAATTCGAATACGATATGTTTTTCTAGCGGTATAGATTGATCATTGCTTGATGCGGGAAGATCAAGAGATTCAATAGGGATAGGAAGCTGGGAATCTGAGGAGGAAAATGCGGTCATTGAGATGTCAGCAGATTGCTTTTTAAGCTGAGCAATAAGGTCGTAGATAAAAATTTCTGTCCCTTTTTTCGTATGATGTCCTATTGGGATAGCATTTGAACAGATAAAAGCAAGGCTCATATTTTACAAACTAAGGCTCACTATTGTTTTAATAATTTCTGCAGACCAACGATAAATATTGTTATTCTTAATACTTTCGCGCAGCTTTCTCATGCGTTTTGTTTGTTCGGATTGAGGCATTTCAAGTCCAATCTTAATTGATTCCGCTGTTTTCTCGATGTCGTATGGATTGATAATGAGTGCTTCTTTAAGCTCACGCGATGCGCCGGTAAATTGGCTTAAAATTAGCACTCCTTTTTCGTCGCTTCGTGCGGCAACATACTCTTTTGCAACAAGATTCATCCCATCATCAAGCGACGTTACCAAACAAATATTGCCAAGGCGATATATTTTGTTAATTTCTTTTCTTCCTTGATGTTTGTTAATAAAAACAATAGGTTTCCAGTGTTTGGTGCGAAAAGCGTTGTTGATACGTTCTAGCTCTTTATAGACTGTTTGAGAATAATGCTGATAACTTGGAATAGTTGCTCGGCTAGATGGAGCAATTTGAATAAAGGTAAACTTTTCTTTATAGCGAGGGTTTTTTTCTAAAAACCGCTCAATTGCCTTAAATCGCTCCGGGATTCCTTTTGTGTAATCCATTCTGTCTATGCCAACCCCAATATATTCGGTGGGATATGTCTTTAGGTCTTCTAAAAGCTTTTTTCTTTCCTCTTTGTTTAGGGGTAAACGGTCATTTTTGTCCTCTGGAAATGCGACGCCGATTGGAAAAGGTTTCACAAAAGACACATGTCCGTTTTTTTGTATCGCAAATTGTTCAAGATCTATAAGTGCTTCAAGTTCTTTGCCTATCGTATCGATAAAATTATTACAGTGGAGTTGTGTATGAAATGCTATCAAATCCGCTCCAAGCATGCCGGAGAGTATTTCTTTTCGCCACGGACATATGCGGAATGATTCTGGACTAGGCCAAGGAATATGCCAAAATATTGCAATTGTTGCATCCGGACGGGCTTCTTTGATATATTTAGGCAAAAGGGTAAATAAGTAATCTTGAATAAAAATAAGAGGCTTATGAACATCTTTAATTTCTTTAAGTAATGCCTTTGCAAATTTTCCATTCACTTTTTGATATTCTTCCCAGTCTTCTTTTCTAAATACCGGCTCTACAAAGGCGCCATGACACAAAGGCCACAAACCATCATTAGAAAAGCCGTAATAGTATCCTTTTTCCTCTTCTTCCGTAAGCCAAATTCTTTTTAGAGTATATTTTGGTTCGTCCGGAGGGACGACTACCTTATCTTCTAAGTTAACTACTTCTCTATCTCCCGAACCCGAACCATGTGCGATCCATACTCCTCCGCACGCCTTCATCAGAGGATCTATTGCGGTAACCATGCCGCTTGCCGGCTGTATGTATGAAATCTCATTACCCTTTTTTATATGAATGTATGGTTCTCTATTAGAAACTACAAAGAATTCTTTTCCTTTTATGATGCTTTTGGTAAACTCCTTTAATCTCTCAGCCGTCCATGGAGAGTCCAATTTTTCAAGACGTAGTCGTGCCTCATAGCTTGCAGTACTTTGGGCTTCGATAAGGCTTTTGTGAATACTTGAAACTTCATTAATTAGTGGTTGAAAAAGATAATGCTTTGAGAATTGGGTTTGAGCGATTTCTCCATCGCTGCTTTTTCTAAGAGAACGAATGGTATTAACCAAACCAGTAATCGGTTTGTAGATTATCCATTGAGTAAGGATAAGAAGGGCAATTGTTATAAGTAGCGAATAGGCTGTTAATCTAAGCAAGCTATTTCGCCAAATATCTTGTAGCGCACTATCTATATATGATGCATTATGGACAATAACTAGGGCTCCAATAACACTATCTTCATTGTGAAGTGGTTTTGATAACACATAGAGTCTTTTGTTGGTCGTGTCATGGACAAAATCAGTACTTATTGTATTCTCATCCATAGAGGAAGTAACTATAGATCTTAATGCAGGCAGTTGTGGTGATAAGTTGGACGATGCTGCAAGGGTATTATCTTTATTGTCGTACGCAATAATTCCCATAAGTCTTTCTCTATTAGCAAATCTTTTTACTAGATTCTGAAGAGAAATTGCATTTTTTGCAATAACATACGGCTCTATAGTTTCCTGAAGGCTTTCAGCAAGGAGTACCGATCTTCGTTCTATATCATTTGTAAGCCTTCTTTCCTCTTCTTGTACTTGAAAAAAAGTGAAAGAAAGTCCAACGGTTACTATTGCAAAAATAATAATGAAAATTGCTGTAAATACTTGTTTCATGGAGATAGCGTTATTATAACAGATTGTAACTTTTGGTATACTTAATGTATGCACAAGTACAAAAACCTTATTCTTCTTTGTATATCAATAATTATTGCCCTGCTTCTTTCCGGGTATGAACCGTTTCATTATTTTTTGCTCCACTTAGGAAATTTAGGCTATGTTGGAGCTTTTATTGCAGGAGTTTTATTTGTCTCAACATTTACCGTGGCAACAGGAGCAGTAATACTCCTTATATTGGCAGAGACATTATCGGCGGTGGAAATAGGGATTATCGCTGGTCTTGGGGCAGTCGTGGGAGATTTTACCATCTTTCGTCTTGTTAAAGACAGTCTAGCCAAGGAAATTACGCCTATATATAATCATTTTGGGGGAAAACAGATAACAGCACTTCTTCATACAAAATATTTTAGCTGGACATTGCCGGTAATAGGCGCAATTATTATTGCTTCTCCTTTTCCCGATGAGATTGGAGTAAGTCTTATGGGAATAGTAAAAATGAAAACGTATAAGTTTCTACTATTATCATTTATTTTAAATGCAATTGGCATATTTTTAGTTATTTCCGCCAGCACAGTTATAAAACAATAATAAGAATTAATTCAGAAGTTACCCTTATTTGTTGGCAAAAAATATGCGGCTAAAAATGTTGTTATTGGAACAGCAAGGATAAGGCCAATACTTGCAACCAATGTCCTAATAATCTCCTCAGCAATAATCTCATGTTGGTTTTTACATTATATACACAAAGTAAAGTAAAAAGTATATTTTTACTCCTTGACATATACCCCCCTAGGGTATATCATAGATTCATGAAATCTCATTACGAAGACGTAAAAGAGGAAGCGCAAAAACGTATTAACATTATTAAGGGTCAATTAGAAGGTCTTCAAAAAATGATAGAAGAAGATGAATATTGTATAGACCTTCTTAATCAAAGCTTGGCTATTCAAAACTCTTTGAAGAGCTTAGACTCGGTACTGTTTGAACGTCACCTAAAAACCCATGTATCTCACCAGTTTAAAAATGAAGAACAAAAAGCGGTTACAGAGTTGATTACTTTATTTAAAAGAGTAAATAAATAATGAACGAAAAAAAACTTTTTTTAGGTTTTGCACTGGTAACGCTTCTTGTTATAGGTGGTGGTGTCTTCTTTTTAAACAGTACTGCTCCAGCTCAAGTAAGTTCTGGTAAAAATGTGAAAGTATCTATTGATCAAAAAACCTACGACTGGGGTAAAATTGCCTATAGCGAAGGAAATGCCACCAAAACTTTTACCATTAGAAATACTGGTACAGATCCATTACAGCTCACAAACGTAAAAACATCCTGTGCATGTACCAAAGCTCAACTGACAATTGGTTCAACAACTAGCCCGTATTTTGGTATGCACACAACGTCTTCATGGGTAGGAGAAGTACTGGCAGGAAAAGAGGCAAAATTAACCGTAATTTTTGATCCCACCTTTCATGGCCCATCTGCGCTAGGGCCGATGACGCGGATCATTTCGATGCAAACCAACGATCCTGCTAATTCAACTCTGGAATTTACTTTGACGGGTAATGTGGTGAAATGAAAAAAAGAAAAAATCTCTTAAAAATCCTTTCCAAATCCGCCCCTTTATGGATGGTGATTTTGATAACGCTCAATATTTCTCTTCTTGCCAATCTTGCTCAGTATTATTTGATGAAAAGGGAATTGAATAGTACCATAACAAAACTATCGCAGACAACCAAAAGTCCTGATGAATTAGTGCAAATATTAAAACAAGAAGTGCTGCCGCAAAAAGGCCATATGACTTTAATGAAATGGAAAGATTTAGGCAAGCAGTTGGTGGAGGCCGGAGCAATTGATAAAGAAAAATATAAAGCATTGTTTGTTTCAGACGCAGATGGGAAAGATCACATGAAGTATCTTAATGGTTTATCCAACGATTCTATGTTGATCAATGAAAAGAATAGTCGATTTATGGTCAATACCTTGTGGGCGCTTGGTTTGGTAAACAAAAGTGCGGTTTTAGAAGGACCGCCAATGAGACAAGAAGGAATGGATACGGGTAATATGGCTTCAACCGGCGG
>CAYZZG010000003.1:9872-21468 GCA_964482825.1 uncultured Gammaproteobacteria bacterium | reverse complement strand
AAAACCGCCGATGGAACTTTACGCCTCAGCAGAAATTATCCAACTTACTGATAAGCAACAGGAGTTGGTGAAAAAGATTGCAGCCAATGTATATAGACCATGCTGCAATAATAGTACGGCCTTTCCCGACTGCAATCACGGCATGGCAGCGCTTGGGTACATCCAACTGGCAGTAGAAAATGGGCTATCAGAAAAACTAATCTACAAGGATTTAATGGCGTTTAATTCCTATTGGTTTCCAGAGCAGTATGTGGAAATGGCAGTCTATTTTGAAAAACAGGGGATTAAGTGGAAAGATGTAGATCTAAAAGTTCTACTTTCCGCCAATTATTCTTCGGCCACCGGCGCGCAGAGAGTAGCACAATCTGTACAAAATGTTCCAGGTATTCAAGGTCAAGGAGGAGGATGCGGAGCCTAATCCGCCGAAGGCGGAAAAATCCGAAATTCGAATATCGAAATCCGAAATATTTTGAATTTTGGTAATTTGAACCTTTGAATTTGTTTCGAATTTTGTATTTCGTGCTTCGAATTTATTAATTATGGAGCAGGTTATTTTCCAGACATCACTGATTGCAGCTTTTGTGGCGGGGATGGTGGCCTTGTTTGCGCCCTGCTGCATCACTTTTTTACTACCAGCCTACTTAGGCAATGTCTTTAAAGAAAAGGAAAAAGTATTAGGTATGACGCTGGTTTTTGGCGCTGGTATTTTTATCACACTTTTGCCGGCAGTTTTAGGCATTGCCTTTCTTTCCCAAGCGCTTTTTCGTTATCACGATACCATTTATATGGTAGGAGGAATAGTTATGCTTTTGGTGGCAGCCACTACTTTTTTGGGAGTAAAGTTGCCCATGCCTAGTTTGCCTTCAAAAAATCCTCAGAAAACCGATGTGCTATCAATTTTTACCTTGGGAATATTTTCCGGTATTACCTCTGCCTGCTGCGCGCCGGTACTAATTGGCATTTTAACGTTAACCTTTCTGTCTCCAAGTTTTTTTGGCGCTTTATTAATCGGTGGGTTGTATGTGCTGGGCATGGTGACGCCTCTTCTGATTATTTCTCTGTTTTTATCAGGCAGAGTGGACAAGGTGGTTATTCTTAAAAAGCCAATCGCTTCAATCGATATTTTCGGAAGAACCTATCCGATTATCCTAAGCAATCTGATTGCCTCAATTGTTTTTTTAATAACAGGAGTGGCAACTTTGGTGTTAACGTTTACCGGCAGGCTTTCGGCCAGCAATATGGATGGATTTACCAAAATAATTCAAAATGCCGGAAATTCTGTCAATATGATAGTGGGGAATAATATTGTTTATAATATTATTTTTCTAGGCTTTGTGGCATACTTAATATATTGGATTTCAAAGAAATTGTAGTCCGCCTAAGCTTACTTTGCGCCTTACCTACTATTCGTAGCGCGGCGCAAAGAGCGCTTGGTCGGCGGATGTAAGAAATTCTAGAATTCGCATAAAGCTCATTAAGAATTTCTAACAGGAGGTGAAATAGTTGAAAAATAAAAATAATATAACAGCATGGATTATCGGTGCGCTGGTTATCGGCGGCGTAATCGGTTACCTTATTGGCCAAAGCAATCAGCCTTTTGCCAGAGGATATATGAATGAGACTGCTTCTGTTATGAAAGATAACGGGACAACCATGATGAAAATGGGTAAGATGATGATGAGTACTGGTAACATGATGCAGCAAAAAGGTCAAACATATAGAGATTCCGACATGATGCAGCAGGGTAAAGAGTTAGAAGAGGATGGTTCGATGATGGAAGACAAAGGAAACAGCATGATGGAGCGGGGAACTGGCATGATGCAGATGATGGGTCGATAGGGGGTGAATATATGGAACAGTTGTTGCCGTTTTTGTTGTTGTTGATCTGTCCAATTATGATGTTTTTTATGATGCGGGGACATCACGTCAAACACAGTGAGCATAATCATAGAGATCATTGTGATCATAAGGATCATAAGGATGAATCCGCCTAAGCTTACTTTGCGCCTTACCTACTATTCGTAGCGCGGCGCAAAGAGCGCTTGGTCGGCGGATGTAAGAAATTCTAAAACTCCCTCGCCGTTGGCGAGATCATTAAGAATTTCTAACAAAGGGGGTGAAAATAATCATGCTTAATGCAAAAGCGTTTGCCAATGCGGCGTCTGTAGTAATGGCTATCTGGGTGGTGGCTTGCGCAGCTTTGTCATACATTGCGCCGGATTTGCTTTTTGGTATTGCCCAGTCCTGGACGCATAATATTAATCTTGAAGCAGTTAGAACAACCGTAAGTCCAAACATTGGTTTGGTGCTGTGGGGATTGATAACTGCCACAGGTCTTACCTGGATTACGACCTACGGAGTTGTCACTCTTTATAACAAATGGGCGAAATAGGAGTTTGGATCTAACAAAATAGTAAATATCAAATATTAAAAATCAAAAATACAAATAAAAGATCAAATATATTTTATATTTACTCTGTATTTTTACTATTTACTATTTAATTTTTGATATTACTATAGTACTGAATCAAGTTAAGTATGATAGTACGTCCAATATTATTTGGTTTTTTAGCAGGTATAGGTCTTTTATCTTTGTATTTTTTGGTGATGGGTTTGGGTTCAGGTTCGTGGAGTTATACGGTTAGCGAACTTAGCAAATTGCGATACTGGGTGGCTGCTTTGGTAGTAGGGTTTGGTATACAGGTTGGTTTGTTTAGCTATGTTAAGATCTGCAGCAAGATGGGTAAAGCAGGTGGAGGTACTACCGCGACCGCGTCAAGCGCGGCTGCGTCCACTACAGCCATAATTGCTTGTTGCGCCCACCATAACCGATATACTGCCAATTATTGGTTTGTCTTTAGTAGCTACAGTTCTTTCTAAGTATCAACAATGGTTTTTGGCGCTTGGGATTTTATCAAATATTGCTGGAATTACAATCATGATAAGAGAAGTAAGGAAAATAAATATAACTGTTTAAATCAGTAATAGTGTATTCTTCGAGCCCTTCGATTAACACTCAGGGTAAACTCGAGTCGAGAAGTTCAAACGATGATAGTTCTCGGCCGCGTCAAACGCGGCTCGAACAATAAATTTAAGAGATGAAAAAAACTGGAATAATGCTAACATTACTTTTCTCTGGGCTGTTGGGATTGTTTGTGGTGACTCTGTTGAAAAAAAATCCGATTAAAGATCAGATAAAAGAGCAAACACAAATAGTTAGCCCAACAAAAGAGGCAAAAGCATATACTGCTAAATCCGATGAACAAGGCGAGGTAGTTGTTAAAGCAACACCAGTCAGTCTTAAAGGAGGAGAAGCGGTGGTGTTTGATATTGTACTGGATACACACTCCGTAAATCTTGATTATGATCTTGTGGGACAATCGTCATTAACGGATAATAAAGGAGATATATACCAAGCGCTCTCATGGATCGGAGGAAGAGGCGGCCATCATTTAAGCGGCAAACTTACCTTTCCTTCTTCAGCAAAAGAAGTAACATCGGTAACACTGACGATCAAAAATATTGATAATATAGATAGAGTATTTACCTGGGGAGTATAACTCAAATTAAAAATTAAACCCTTCGGCAATGCTCAGGGCAAGAATGAAAAATTAAAAGTTAAGATTAACACCTATGAGTATAGACAAGATTATTGTCACAATTGTTGGTATTGCCGGCATAGCCTTTACGTACTGGTTCTTTCTGATGAAAAAAGAGGAGGTGGTGATTGTGGGCGATAATGTGAAAATCAAAGTAAGCGGAGGATATGAACCGTCAACCATTCAACTGAAAAAAGGCCAGAAAACCAAAATTACTTTCTTACGAACAGATCCAAATAGTTGCTTGGAGGAAGTGGTGCTTTCTGACTTTAAGATTCGTAAGCAATTACCGCTCAATAAAGAAGTAATTGTTGAAGTCACGCCAACAAAAATAGGAGAATTTCCGTTTTCTTGTGGAATGAATATGTTTCATGGAAAACTTATCGTACGATAAGATTTTAGTTATTGGTTATTAGTGATTAGTTATTAGAAAATGTTTAAGTTTGAAGAATTACGAGTATATCAAGAAGCTTTATTATTCGTAGATATGCTATATGATGCTACTAGGGCTTGGCCAAGAGACGAAATGTTTGGCCTTATTAATCAGCTAAGACGCGCAGCTACATCAATTGTATTAAATATTGCGGAGGGAAGTAGTCGAGGTAAAAAAGATTTTATTCATTTTCTGAATATGGCTAAAGGTTCATGTTTCGAATGTATTGCAATCTTGACCATTGCAAAGAATAGAAAATATATTAATGAAGAAAAATTTCAAAAGGCTTATGAAAATTGTTTAAAATTGGCAAAAATGCTAACAGCATTACAGAAATCACTTCATGAATAACATTACTAATAACAAAAAACCAATAACTAATAACCTAGAAAAGCGTAGCTTTTCTATTCGTGGTATGCATTGCGCCAGTTGTGTTCGGGTTTTGGAACGGGCACTGAAAAAAGTGGACGGAGTAACGGATGCAACAGTTAATCTAGCGACTGAAAAAGCAACGGTTTCTTATGATTCTTCAAAAGTAAAAGATGAACATCTGTCCTCTGCTGTGGCAAACGTTGGATACCAAGCAATGCTAAGAGAAGAAGGAGGAAGCGGAAAGGGTGAAGATTTGGAAAAGGAGGAAAAGGAAAAAGAATGGAAACAACTACGTAATAAAGTTGTTCTTGCGCTTTTTCTTGGTATTTTGATTCTTTGGGGCAGTTTTCCCGGTCTAATGGAAACAGCACCAGCTATTTTGCGAAACTTTTTTGTGCAGCTTCTTCTTGCGACACCGGTACAGTTTTGGATTGGACTTACCTTTTATCAGGCAACTATTCCGGCTTTGCGGCATCGGACAGCAAACATGGATACGCTGATTGCAATAGGAACAAGCGCGGCGTATAGCTACTCCTTTGTGGCGACATTAGCTCCGGCAATAATCGAACGAGCTGGAGTTGTGCCAGAGCCGTATTTCGATGTCTCCACCATTATTATTGGTCTTATTCTCTTAGGTCGTTATTTTGAAGCCAAAGCAAAAGCGGGAACCTCGGAAGCAATTAAAAAGCTGATAGGACTGCAGGCCAAGACTGCGAGGGTGCTGCGAACAGTTAATAATTCACAATTAACAGTTAACGATTTTGAAAAAGGGAAAGAATATACAGAACTAGACATTCCGATTGAAGAAGTGCAGGGTGGGGATATTATTCGCGTCAGACCGGGAGAAAAGATACCGGTTGATGGGGTGATTACCGATGGTGAATCCTCGATCGACGAGTCAATGGTAACAGGAGAGAGCATTCCGGTAGATAAAGTAAAAGGCGATACGGTGATTGGGGCAACGATAAATAAATCAGGAACGTTTTTGTATAAAGCAACCAAAGTTGGGCAAGAAACTATGCTGGCTCAAATTATCAAATTAGTTGAGCAGGCACAGGGTAGTAAAGCGCCGATTCAGCGATTGGTGGATATTATTTCTTCATATTTTGTTCCAATTGTGATTATGCTGGCTATAGCAACCTTTGTAGTATGGTATGTAATTGGCCCGCAACCTGCATTTTTATTTGCCATGCTAAGTAGCATTGCGGTTTTGATTATTGCCTGTCCTTGTGCCATGGGGCTGGCTACACCAACAGCAATTATGGTGGGCACAGGTAAAGGAGCTGAGCATGGTATTTTAATTAAAGATGCTAAGAGTTTGGAAACAGCGCATAAAATAAAGGCTGTTATTTTTGATAAAACAGGAACGCTGACGAAAGGAAAACCTGAAGTGACCGACGTCATTCCAATTAATGGTTCACGGTTATTAGTTGATGGTAAGAAGACCAATAACCAATCACTAATAACCAATAACCTTCTCAAGCTGGCAGCGTCGCTTGAAAAAGGATCGGAGCATTCACTGGCCGAGGCGATTGTGAAAAAAGCAGAAGAAGGAAAACTCAGCTTAAGTAAGGTCGAAAAGTTCAAGGCAGTCGCCGGACACGGGGTAGAAGGGATAGTAAATATCAAAAATCAAAAAGTAAAAATTATATTCGGGAATAGAAGATTGATGGAGAAAGAAAAGGTTGAGATCCTGAAACAAGTTCAGGATGACATTGGGAAATTAGAAATGGAAGGGAAGACGGTGATGATGCTAGCTATCTCTTTGGGTCATCCTGAATTTATTTCAGGATCTAAGATGCTGAAACAAGTTCAGCATGACAAAAAAGAAAAAGTTCAGCATGACAAGGAGAGAATGGTTTTGGCGGGGCTGATTGCGGTGGCTGATACGGTAAAGGAGTCTGCAAAAGCAGGCATAGACGCCTTAAAAAAAATGCATATTGAGACAGTGATGATTACTGGTGATAATCAAAGAACAGCACAGGCGATTGCCAAACAAGTCGGGATTGAAAAGGTGTATGCCGAGGTATTACCGCAGGAGAAGGAGGAGATAGTCAGAAAACTTCAAATTAGTGAATCAGGAATAAGGAATAAAGAATTAGGGAAGAAAAAAGACCATAATTCATACTTCATTATTCCTAATTCCAAACGTAACGTGGTCGCGTTTGTCGGTGATGGGATTAATGATGCGCCGGCACTGGCTGCTTCGGATGTGGGAATTGCCATGGGGAGTGGTACAGATGTGGCAATTGAAGCAGCAGATATTACACTGGTTAATAAAGATTTACGTTCGGTTGCTTCGGCAATAATGCTTTCCAAAAAAACTATGCGCACTATTCGGTTGAATTTATTTTGGGCATTTGGTTATAATGTAATTCTGATCCCTGTGGCTATGGGAATTCTTTATCCATTCTTTGGTATATTAATGAATCCAATTTTTGCCTCCTTTGCCATGGCCATGAGCTCGGTATCAGTGGTGTCGAACTCACTATTACTGAAAAGGGTGAAGATTTAATACGAGAGTTAGGTGGCGTTTCAGATACTAGGATACTAAGATATTAAGATACTAAGAAAAATCACTTAATATCCTAATATCACAATATCTTAATATCTTTTCGAATATTGAGAGTAAAATTAATAGCTAAAGGTTTCGCCTCCGCAGGTGTGGCTACGATTCCACCCCAAGGGGACGTACCGTATGGTACATCCCAAGGGTGGACATGGATGGGAGGTAAAAATATATGAATCTTTGGGTAATTTTTTTGACAGGTTTAACAGTTGGAGGGCTGACTTGTTTGGTAGTGCAGGGAGGACTGCTCACTTCGGTAATTACTGCAAGAGAAGGAGAAACAACCGTTAATACTAAGCAACATGCTTTGTTTGCGACAGGGGTGTTTTTGATCGCAAAACTGCTTGCTTATACAATACTTGGATTTATTTTGGGTGCTTTTGGCGGAGCAATCAATATTACCGACAATGTCAAAATATTTATGCAGTTATTGGCGGGAATCTACATGATAGCGGTTGCTTTTAATTTACTCAACGTTCACCCTGTTTTTCGATACGCTATCATCCAACCTCCTCGATTTTTAACAAGAATGGTAAGAAATCAGTCTAAATCAAAAGATATTTTCGCTCCAGCGCTTTTGGGCGCAATGACCATATTTATTCCTTGCGGTACAACATTGGCAATGGAAGCTTTGGCAATAAGCACTGCCAATGCGCTAAATGGCGCGTTAATAATGACTGCATTCATCCTAGGAACAATACCTTTATTTTTTGGAATTGGGTTTGTAACTTCAATTTTAGGAGATGCGTATAAAACTAAATTCCTCAAGCTTGCTGCTGTGGCGGTTTTCTACTTGGGTATTACATCGGTAAACGGAGCATTGGTTGCTTTGGATTCACCTCTTAGTTTTCAGGCATTTAGAGAAAATATTCCCCTTATGTTAGGTATTAAAAATACATCATCAGCAGATAGTGATTTAGGAGTAACGCAAAATCCTGAAATTGTTGTTACGGCAAATGGTTATTCTCCTAATTACATACGAGTGAAAAAAGGCTTACCGGTAAACTTAAAGCTTATTGGTGTTGATGCATATAGCTGTGCGTCCGCGTTTCGGATTCCGTCCCTTGGAATACGAAGGAATTTAGCCGCAAATGAGACGCAAACAGTAACATTCACTCCGCAAACTTCAGGAAGAATTTTATTCTCATGTTCTATGGGAATGTATAGCGGGGTGATTGAAGTTTTATGAGTAAAATAGTAAAAGAAAAGTTTAAGATTGAAGGAATGCATTGTACAAGTTGTGCAATGAATGTAGACTTTGATCTTGAAGATATAGAAGGGGTAGAAAGTGCTAAAACCAACTACGCAAAACAGGAAAGTATCGTTGAGTTTGATACAGAAAAGATTACTATAGATAAAATAATCGCAACAATAGATAAAACAGGATATAAAGCAGAGTTAAGTAAGTAAAATGACATGCTTCTATTGCGGATTAGAAGTGGGAGTCTGAGGTTGTTTAGGCAGGAATGATCTACTTTAATTTGTTGATTGGGTAAGCTATGTTTTTGCACTATAATCTGCTATAATACTTTAACCGCGAGGAGCGGTTTTTTTATGAACAGCATTCGAAACATCGCCATTGTTGCACACGTTGACCATGGAAAAACAACTTTGGTTGACGCATTACTAAAGCAATCAAATACAAAGCTGCAAAAAAACACTGCAGATTTTCTTATCATGGATACCAATGAACTTGAGCAGGAACGTGGTATTACCATCTTTTCTAAAAATGCCTCTGTTGTATGGAACCCTTCGACCCATTCGACGGGTTCGACAAGCTCACCGCAGGCAGGATCATGGCAAGCGACAAAAATTAATATTATTGATACTCCCGGGCATGCTGATTTTGGTGGAGAAGTGGAGCGGGTGCTTACCATGGCAGATGGCTGCTTGCTTTTGGTTGATGCAAAAGAAGGACCAATGCCGCAAACCCGTTTTGTTCTTAAAAAAGCACTTGAAATGAAACACAAAATTATTGTGGTGGTAAATAAAATTGATAAGGCTGACGCGCGAATTCACCACGTGTTAGACAAAACACTTGATTTGTTTTTAGAACTTGGGGCAGACGATGCCACAGCAGATTTTCCTATTGTCTATGCATCTGCAAAAAATGGAAAAGCGGGAACAACAGGAAATATTGAGCAAATGTTCGATATCTCTCCTGTTTTTGAAGCGATTCTTACCCATATTCCTCCTCCTTTAGGAAGTATTGATAAACCGCTACAAATGTTAGTAACTACTCTTGCCAGCGATCCACACAAAGGCAGAATCGCAATTGGGCGAGTATATAACGGTTCTGCAAAGCAGAATCAAGATATTATTCATATTAATCGTGAAGGAATCCAGAAGAAATATCGGATTACCTCTCTTATGACTTTTGAGGGACTTGAAAGAGTTGATGTTGATGAAGTACCTGCGGGAGATATTGTAGCCATTTCTGGTATTCCCGATATTAATATTGGTGAAACAATTGCAGATTCAATAGTGCCAATTCCCCTGCCTTTGCTTGCTATAGAAGAACCAACAATAAAAATGTCATTTATGGTCAATAATTCTCCTTTTGCTGGGAGAGAGGGTGAGTTTAAGACATCACGTCAAATTAGAGACAGACTCTATAAAGAGTTGGAGACAGATATGGCTCTTCGGGTTAAGGATAATCCTGATGGAACGCCTGCCTCGCCGGCAGGCGGGTGGACAGTTTCAGGCAGAGGTGAGTTGCATTTAGCAATTTTGATTGAACGAATGCGGCGTGAAGGGTATGAATTTCAGGTAGCACGTCCACAAGTAATTGATAAAAAAACAGAAGAAGGAATCCTTACTCCCTATGAAAATGTCTATATTGAAGTACCGAAAGAATTTAGCGGTGTTGTCATGCAGAAAATGGGAAGCCGTCGTGGAGAGTTAAAAGATATGATTACAGAGAACGGTATTGTATTTATGGATTTCCTTATTACCACACGTGGACTTTTTGGATATAGAAGTGAATTTGTTACCGATACGCGTGGTCTTGGTATTCTTAACGCATCTTTTTCTCATTACGATAAAAATAATGGATATACACATGAGCGGGAGCAAGGATCACTTGTGGTGTACGAAACCGGAACAACCAATGTATACGGTTTAACAAATGCACAAGACAGAGGAATACTTTTTATTGGTCCTGCAGTTTTAGTATATAAAGGCCAAGTTATTGGGCAGCATGCAAGAGGTGATGATTTGTGGGTTAATGTATGTAAGACAAAACAGCTTACCAACAACAGATCAAAAGGCGAGGGAGTTACAGAGAATTTTAAAACTCCCCATACCATGAGACTGGAAGATGCATTGGAGTACATATCTGATGATGAGCTTGTAGAGGTAACACCGCAAAGTATAAGAATGAGAAAGCGGATTCTGGATGAGGTTGAGGAGCGCAGAAGACGCTCACAGGGAATCCAATAAGGCCTCTTTTCTTGACATTTACGGTAAAAACCTGCTTAATTAAACCATGGGATGGAAGATATATTTTTGGATATTTCTCTTTCTTTCTGCGCTTAGTGTATTTTCCGTTCTTCCGGTGCTTTCCACATTTAATATTGCCGGCTACGAGGGTCTTATAGAACTTGTGATACTCAATACAGGCCTTTATGCGTATGTTTTCCGAAAAAACCTGTTTAAATTATCCCATTGGCGTATTGTATTTTGGGCAATAATAGCAGTATGGACTGGAGGAGTTTTGTATTACTCAAATGCAATTCCGATACTTACTCCTTTTCTGGCATTTTTAGAAATTAATCCGCCACAGCAATATTATGAGGTAATAGCAAGCATTCTTCTTAGTTCACCTGCGCTATACGCTATTTATGCTCTTGGATTTCTCCGAAAAGCAAAAAAGCGCTAAAACCTACTGGTATTTCTCTTTCAAGTTTTTGCCGTACTCCTTTAAAAGTTTTTGTAGCTTTGGATCAATAACATATCGACAGTAGGGCGCATCTGTGTTGCGGTCGTAAAAGTTTTGGTGATGAGGTTCTGCCGGATAAAATGCGGTAAATGGTTCAATGGTTGTGACAATAGGATTTCTATAAAGAAATTGAGCTTTTGCTTTTGATTGTACAGCCGTCTTTCTTTGATCTCCACTATGATAAAAGATTATTGAGCGATATTCTGATCCAACATCGTTACCTTGTCTGTTAAGTGTTGTTGGATCATGTAAATGCCAGAATATATCAAGCAGTTTTTGTTAAGAGATAACAGACGGATCAAACGTAAGCTGAACTGCTTCGGCATGACCGGTTTTCAGATTATGAAGCTGTTCGTATGTCGGATTTTTAGTAGCGCCGCCGCTATAGCCGGATACTACTTTTCCCACTCCTTTTAACCGTTTAAAAATTGCCTCAAAACACCAGAAGCATCCCCCGGCAAATGTGGCAGTTTCGTAAGTCATACAGAAAATAGCTCGTGTTTAATATTTTGCGGATGTATAGAAAGTTCGGTTAATAGCTTTTGCGAAAGCTGCACGAAGATAGGCGGTCCGCAGATAAAGAAAATTGGTTTAAGAGAAAAGTTTACTTCTTTGTCAATAATTTCCTTTGTAAAAAGTCCCCTATATCCTTTCCATAAGTCTTGTTCTGTAACATCAGAAAG
>CAYZZG010000003.1:5311-9810 GCA_964482825.1 uncultured Gammaproteobacteria bacterium | reverse complement strand
TGAAACTTTGAGTTCGACTTCTTGCTTATCGGCCATTTTTGTAAAGAATATGTTGCTCTGTTCCGTTTCCATAAAGGAGTGTAATAGATGGGGTTTGATTTGTCTCCTTGATAAAACGCAACATGGACATAAACGGCGTTATACCAACTCCTCCTGCTAAAAATATTGCGGTTTGAAAAGTCTTTTCCCATGTAAACTTTCCATATGGTCCTGAAAGAGCGAGAGTGCTATTAACTGGTGTTTGGGAAAGTCTTTTTGTCCAATTGCCATAGATTTTAAAACAAAATTCAATATACTTCTTGTTTGTGGGAGAGGATGCAATAGAGAAAAAATGCGCTTTTGTTTTTGAATCTTCGTTTTCTTGCCGTATGCCACAAAATTGTCCCGCTATAAAAGAAAGAATGCTTCCGCTTACTGGTTTTGCCCGCAAGATATAAGTATCAAGAGTTTGCTTTTGTAACGATGTAATCACATAGTTCATGTCAGTCATTATACAAGAAATACTAGGAAGAAAACTATTATGAATACCAGAGAGGTTTATTATATTGCATGTTCTGGCGATCTGTCTCTTTTCCAATAATCTGAGCAGCCTCTCCTATATTTTTCACCATATATTCTGGAATTCGAGTGTGATTGATATTCCACTGCGTTTCCTTTCCATTATCAATAATAATGGTTTTACTCCCCATGATGTTTCCTGCCTCTACATAGTCAAGCGTACTCCCTAAGACCCATGAGGCAGAAATATCAATATGATGTGGGCAGTAGTAGCCGCGTACAAGAAGATTACGCTCAACAGGAGATTTTTCTAAATATATTTTTATGTTGTGCATATTTCCTTTGTGATATAGATTTATTGCAATGCTTGGTTGATTGCTAGTTATTATGATTTTGTATCCCTTTACATGAAGAAAAATGAGTGCTTCTAAGGTGAAAGGGGCAAAACGGAGAAGCCCACAACTTGTATTGGAAGAAGCAAAAAGAGTATCTATATCAAAGAAAATTGCTTTGCCCATAATCTATGAAAATATAATTATGATCAAAGGCTGTAAGTAGAACGTAAAAAATCTTAGAGAAGTATGTCAGAAAAGTCTCAAAATAGTGTAACCGTTTATGATTTGACAAAGAATTTATTGTTCGAGCTAAAAATCGCCATGCAAATTCTTGACGGCAGAATAAAACCTGGAGATACTATTGCACCTTTGGTAAAAGAAGGGAAGATTCAACTAGGGAGTAAGAAGTAGCCGTGTTTAAGATCTTAGAAATTAGTGAGGTGCTTTTTTGCAAAGCTTCTTCAAGGATATGCTTTTCCTCTAGACCAATGTCTATAGTAATATAGAATATACCCCGTTCATCTTTGAGCCAATCCCATTCTGTCACTCCATTATAGACAATATTTGTTAGTCCCAGAGATAATTTCTTCTCACATAGGTATTCAAGAAGTATATGCTCAAACAAATGTCCAATTTCAGTTTGCTGTACTTCTTTAGAAAATGAAAGTCCTTTGTCATTGAAACAAGTTGAGCTAAGGATGCTGGGAAGCTCAATTTTTAGAATGCTGGAGGTATTTGGTAGATCAACAGTGTTTACGCTGGGTACCAACAACCGCATGGTGATAGCTGTATGATCTATTTTTTGTTCTACCACTAGTAAGAACAGGTCATTTTGTATGGTCATCGAAAGTCTACTTTACACATTTTTCTTCTTACAATCAAGTCTTTCCCTATTCTTACCTATATTTTATTTCCTCGATACATTACGTGTGTAGCATAAGGTTACTATGGAAATATTACTTATTACGGGGAGTATGTTTGGGTTTTATATGCTATACCGTTTACAGCAATTAAATTGAGCCTATGAATGTGTTTAGTATATTTCGTTTGCGCAAAAAGGATCATCAAAAATCGCTTAGTGAGATAAAAACAGAGATTTTGATGAAAAAATGGAAAGAGCAACTTCAGAAGCTAAGTCGTATGGGAGTGCGTTTTTCTGCTATAATTTCCTCGGCATGAAAAAATGGGATCACCTTGCAAATGATGCATCTTTGGAAAAAACAGTTAAAGCCCTTAAGGTAAACGGGTTTAATGTATTTGTTGTCAATCAAGAAGTAAAACCTGAAAGAATAACGATTCTACTTATAAAGGAAAAGCTAGGCTTTTAACTCCTACGCCACAAAATATCCGCGGGTAAAAAAGGCAATTAAAATCGCTTGTAATATGATAAAGAAAATCAGCGTGAGGTAAAAATATTTTTTTGATGAAGCAGTAAGAATGGCCAGCGTAATAAATGCTGGAAACATATGTAAAATATACCGCGGCATACTCTGCCAAGTGCCGGTAAGTGTCGGGACAAGCACAACAAAAAACATCAGCAAAACATACGAGCTTCTAAGTATTTTTAATGAGCGAAGCATCAAATAGCAATACAGTATTATCGAGACAAACTCAAGCAGGGCAATAAAATACACATAACTGTCTTTGGCAGTCAAAAAAATTTTTATGTAGCGGAAAAATACTTGCGGTGGCAAGACAAACTGCGATTGTCCCCAGTCCTTCATTGCTTTTTGAAAAAGGAAGAAATCGCCAAAATTTATTTGAAGATAGAGTCCATAGGTAATAATTCCCAAAGGAATAAGAAAAATAAAGAAAGCTTTTTGCAGGAAAAAGCACTTGAAAAGTGCCTTAGGATCGAATCCTCTATCTTTATTTTGCAGGTACCATTCAAGCAAAAGTACCGGAAAAAGAGTTGCGCCAATAAGCCTGTCAAGGCCGGCTAAATAGCCAGAAATACCGGCAAAAAGCCACCACGATTTCCTAGCGCTGTAGAAACTAAGCAGAGAGAGAAAAAGGTATAATGAATCAGCATAAAAAGCACCGTAGTAAAAGGAAGTGGGGATTACCAAAACAAAAAGAAGTGTCCTTAAGGCAATTTTTTTGTTAAAATCAAGAAGCGTTATCTTGTAGAGTACTATAAGGCCAAGAAAGAATGATACATTTGAGATCCAAAGCCCTGCTAAAATACGCGGAAGGCGAAAGTAATCGTTAATCAGTTCGGTAAGTATTGGAAAGAGTGGGAAAAAGGCATAGTTTGGATAGTGATAACCTGTTCGGGCAATAGATAGATAATGAATACCATCAAAATTTACCCATATCCAGATAAGATAATGATAACCGATTGCCAAAGAACGGGCAATAGATTCTGTATGAAGCGGAAGAAATAAAGGGGCAAAAAGAGCGCTAAGAAAAATGAAAAACTTCCAGGCAATAAAAAGCACTGGTAGTAAAAAAAACATGTTATGAAAAAACTATCAAGTCTTTCTGTAGTTTTACCTGCATATAATGATGCCTTATCGCTGTCAAAAATACTGCCAGAGCTGTTGAGTTTACTTCCCAAGTTAACCTCGGATTTTGAGATTATTATAGTCAATGACGGCAGTAAAGACAATACACAACAGGTGCTGGAAAAATTTAAAAAGACCGAAAAGAGAATAAACACCATCTATCATAATCGTAATCAAGGCTATGGAGCAACACTTATTGACGGATTTACTAAAGCATCGAAAGAATTCATTTTTTATACCGATAGTGATGGGCAATACGATGTAAACGAATTGCCTTTACTAGTTGAAAGAATGGATGATCATACAGATATTATTACTGGTTTTAAGCAAGGTAGATCAGATTCTATAGATAGAAAACTAATCGGTGCTTTTTATAATGTTGCAGTAAAAAAACTTCTTAATTTGCAGGTAAAAGATGTTGATTGTGATTTTCGCTTGTTTCGAGCAAGCCTCCTTGATGGGCTTTCAATATTGGTAACAAGCGGTGGGTTTGATGCCGGATTTATAAAAGCGCTTGAGAGAAAAAAAGCACGGTTTAAAGAAGTAGGAGTGCATCACTATCCAAGGCAGTTTGGCTCTTCGCAATTTTTTACTCCAAAAAGAGTAATAAAAAGCCTACTCGACGTAGGGAGAGCTTGGTATTATAATGTCTCACACAGATGACAAGGGCGCAGAAAATCCCATTTCTTGATCTTGCAAAAGAATACGCAGAAAAAAAGAAAGAAATAGATCGGATAATAGAAAGGTGCTTAAAAAGTGGGACATATATTCTTGGTGAGGAAGTATCTCTTTTTGAAAAAGAGTTTTCAGACTACATCGGTACTTTATCTGGTATCGGAGTTGCTTCCGGGACAGATGCACTTACATTATCTCTTAAGGCTTTAGGAATTGGAAAAGGCGATGAAGTAATAATGCCGGCTAATAGTTATCCAACTGCGTTTGGTGTTACTGCAAGTGGAGCACGGATTGCGTTGGTAGATGTTGAGAAAAATTCATATTGTATTGATACATCGCTTCTTGAAAAAGCTATTACACCAAAAACAAAAGCAGTTATCCCCGTTCACCTCTATGGACATATGGCAAATATGGATGAAATTATGCATATTGCCAAGAAACACAAACTATTTGTCATCGAAGATACGGCTCAAGCTCATGGAGC
>CAYZZG010000003.1:0-5280 GCA_964482825.1 uncultured Gammaproteobacteria bacterium | reverse complement strand
TCCTACAAAAAATCTTGGTGGAATAGGTGATGGAGGGATGGTGGTAACGTCGAATAAAAAATTAGCAAAAACAGTACGGGAGCTGCGGGTCTATGGGGAAGTAAAACGATATCACAGTACCCGTTTAATTACGCATAGCAGACTTGACGAGATACAAGCTGCAATTTTACGGGTAAAACTTAAAACTCTTGATGAGGGAAATAAAAAAAGAAGAGCAATTGCTGCTCTCTATAGAAAACATTTAGAGGGAATATCGCTTGCTATACCCAAGGAGAATGGAGAATATCATGTATATCACCTTTTTGTTATTCAGACGCTAAAACGTGAACTGCTTAAGAAATTTTTAGAAAAAAACGGAGTAGATACGCTTATTCATTACCCCGTTCCTATTCATCTTGTTCCTTCTTTTTCTTCTTTAGGATATAAAAAGGAGATTTTCCTGTCTCGGAAAAACTTGCAAAAACAATTCTTTCGCTTCCTTGCTATCCGGAATTAGAAAAAGAAAAAATTCGGCGTGTTTCAACTCTTGTGAAAACGTTTCTAAACATGTAATATTAAGAAAATATGGACCCATTTCTTTCTTTAAAAAATCAAGAAAATCTTATCAAAGATGTGGTATTGCATAAATTGGAAGTACATCGAGACCCTCGAGGATTACTCATGGAAACGCTCAAAGAAACATGGTCAGATGTTTTTGTAAGGCCGGCTTTGCAATTCGGACAAAGTTATTTTTCGATAACCCAACCAGGTTTTGCCAGGGACGAAGACAAATGGCATAATCACCCAACAAAACAAACAGATAGATTTGTTATCCTAAAAGGTAATGCTGTTGTAGCTCTTTATGACTGGAGGAAAGAATCACCAACGAATGGAAGGTTAAATCTTTTTGCGATGGGAGAAAAAAATGGCGATGACAATCAATATCTTCTGCTTATACCAGTAAATGTTTTGCATGGATTTTGCACTGTGGGAGATAAGCCATGCTATCTTATATCCTATCCTAGCCAACATTATGATCCTTCAGAGGAAGGAAGGATTCCTTTTTCAGAGGTAAATGTAAAGTTTCAAGATAGTACTCTTTTTTCTTGGGAAGCAGTACGTCAGCAGTTTGATAAGATTAACTGATTCTTACACTATTTTTATAGTAAAATTATATATTGTATTTTATGAAAATATCTTTATCAGCGTTTGTTAATAAAATTTTTCCTCTTACTAGGGCTTACGCTCATTGTGATATTCCCTGCGGTATTTATGATCCACACCAGGCACAACTGGCAGCACATACGGTTATAAGAATGACAAGTTTGATCAATGAAACACAATTAGATTCAGATGCAGTTGAACATAGGCGAAAGTTTGTTCATAATATCTCACGACTTACAAGTATAAAAGAAGAGCACGCAGAGCTAGTAAAGCATGAAGTGCGTATTATCTGGGGAGATTATTTTAAGGAAGAACACCTCAAAGATTATCCAAAGTTGCATGAGTTGATTTTTAAGATTATGAAACTGGCTTCAAAAGCGCGGCAAACAGTTGATATGCAAATAGCGCAAGAGCTACTTTCTGCTGTCCAGGAATTTGCCGAAATTTTCTATAAAACAAAAGGCGTAAAACCGGTTAGGGTAAAAACAATATATCCCACAGTTGGAGAGATTGTAATTTATAAATAATGCTTCTTCTTGGACGCTTCAAAGTTTTTGGCCACAGCATGGAGCCGACTTTAAACGAACATTCAATAGTATTTGTCAGTTCAGTCCCTTATTTTTTTTCTTTACCAAAGATAAATGATATCGTCGTTTTCCGAAAAGAAGGAAAAACGATGATCAAGCGAGTTAAAAAGAGAAATGGCAATAAATATTTTATAGAGGGAGACAATAAAAGTGATAGTTTAGAGGTTGGGTGGATTGAGAGAAGAGATATAATGGGGAAGGTGGTGTTTGTAGTCAGCTCGACATAAAAATTTTCTTGTTCAGCTCACAACAACTTTGTACTAATTCGGTAGTAACGGGGTCTGTGAAGAAAGTTAAATAAAGAACCTTTCTACTGTTAGCTCGCTTTTTGTGAACATGCAAAAATTTTTATGTCTAGCTGCGCGTGATTAGTATGGTAATTAATATTGTATTACTTGTTATTATAGTTTTTCTTTTAATAATTCTTTCCTGGGTGTGGCCGCCGAATAGTCCCTGGGCGCCGTGGTGGCGAACAAATAAAAAGGTTTCTTGGGCAGCATGCAAACTTGCCAATATAAAAAAAGGAGACGTTGTTTACGATTTAGGCTGCGGTGATGGCACACTGATTATTACCGCAGCCAAAGAATTCGGCGCAAAGGCAGTTGGTATAGAAATAGATCCGCTACGGTATTTTATCTCAAGTATGCTGCTACGTAGCAACAGACTTTCGGCAAATGTAAAAGTTTTGAGGAAGAATTTTTTTGATGTGGATTTTTCGCAGGCAAATGTAATATTCGTTTATCTTGTTCCAAAAACACTTAACATGCTTCTGCCAAAATTTAAAAAAGAATTAAAAAAAGGAACGAGGATTATTAGTTATCGTTACGAAGTTCAACTTCCTCTTAAAAAATACGACCAAAAAAATAACCTCAGACTTTATAGTATTTAGTTTTACTATTAATTACTCACGCCGGGTGTGGAATAGGTAGACACATCGAGAGAATTACTTTCTCTTATTAATCATTTCCAATAGCGCATAGTTTTCTTTAGATGGATTTATGCGGTAGGTACGTTGAGCATATGAAGCAGCCAACGAATATGATTTTGCTTTATAGTATGCCAGAGCAGCTACTTTGTTGAGTATTTCATTATTTGGAAAAACCGGAAGTACTTCTTTTACGAATTTAATAACTGTAATTGGTTTTTCTGCTTGCAACAATAATTGTGCTAAATTTTCATACGGTCGCCAGTCACCCCCCTTGTTGATCGCCATACTATACAAACGTTTAGCTTCTCTAATATTTCTTTCCTGTTCATAGATAACGCCAAGATTGTTATATGGAGATGGCCAGTCAGGAGCAAGTTGTATCGATTCTTCAAAATACTTTTTTGCTTCTTTGGTTTTTCTTTGCTGAAGAAGAACAAGACCATAGCCAGTAGCAATCTCATAAGAATCAGCGGAGTACTGGATATCTTTTGAAAAAAGTGATGCATTGCTTCTCCAATCAGAGGTTCTGGTTATCGTCCGGAACATAAAAGTTGGGATAATGATAATAAAGGCAATAGCAACATAAAATATGATTTTTTTATCATGATAACTACGCATCGCCAGTAATACGCCAATACAGCCCAAAATCCCTATCAATGGTCCATATAGCCATCGCTCTGCAATGGTTGCGTCAAGTGGAAAAATATTAAGAAGAATAGAAAATGAAAAAACCATCCACAAGAGGAAAAAAAGAAAAAGCTTTGCGCGTGTTTTTAAGAAGATAACAATTAAAGAGAGAATAACGGTAATAATAACAGGAAGTGTAAAGTAAAATAGGGATTCGTTAACACTACGAACAACAGTTTGATGTGAGATGAGAAGATCTTTTGGAAAAAAGGTAAGACGAAAATAAGAAAAAAGCTCAAACGGCATCGTTAGCAATCTTTCATAAAATGGAGCTTTAACGATAGGCGTAAATGTAAACGTTTTATCAGGAGAAAGCGGCATACCAATAATCCCATATCGCCAGATAAGATAAGCAAAGAACATGGCAGGCATTGATGGGATAAGTACTAGCAGTCTAGATCGGTTAGAAAAGATGTAGCCCAAAGTAAAAACCAGCGGTAATGTAACAATGCCAGATTCTTTGGATAGAAGAGAAAGTAGAAAGGAAAAGTTTATGAGTAAAAGTAATTTTATAGATAGTCTAGAGCGTTGACAGAACAGATATGTAAGAAGAAGAGCTACAATAAGAAAAGAAACATACAGTAATTCCTGTGTGCTTGCAATATACGCAACGCTTTCGGTATTTACGGGATGAACAAGAAAGATAAAAGAAAGGAAAAATGCGATAGTTTTTGGGAAGGCATTGGTATGAAAGAGATTAAACAGTTTTTTAAAGAGAAAAAAGATGAGAAAACCATTTATCATATGCATGAATAAACTAAAAAGATGAAAACCAAAAGCGTGTTTTCCCCATAAGGCAAAGTTGATAGCAAACGAAACAGACATCAGTGGTTTGTAATAAAACCCACTTAGTCCTCCCCCACCCGATGTAAATGTACTTCCCAAAAAAAGGGAGGGAATATTCTCAATGCGTTGTATAATAGCATTATTGAGTATTTGATCGGTATCATCCCCAACAAAATCGTTAAACAAAATATTTCCATAAACAAGTATTGTTATACAAAATAGAATAGTAAGCAGATAAAGCGGATGAGTTTCTTCAATTTTCTTAAAAAGTTTCTGCGCAAGCGTCATATTTTACTGAAGAAGCTTTAGCTCTTGAATAAAAGGTTGCAACTGAGGATTTTTTTGGGAGAGGGTTTCGAGTTGTTGGATTAGTTTTTCTAGCTTTTCTTTTTGATTTGTTGTTTTGTAAAGGTTTGTCAAACTGACGTATGAACGGTAAAAGGTTGGGTCGATTTTGAGCGATGCATGATATTCTTTTTCCGCTTCATCTAATATGTTCAGCGTAAGGTATGAATTGGCCAGATTATAGTGTGTTTGTGGATAGACATCGGTAAGCTGGATTGCTGCTTTATATTCTTTGATTGCCTCTGTATTTCTTCCTTCATCAGCCAGCGCCATGGCAAGATTGTTATGGAGTCTGGCACTTACTGGATTATGTTTGATTGTTTGAGTGTAAAAGGTAATAGGGTCTCGCCACTCAGAATTTCTTGAAATTGTTCGAATGGTAAATACAAGCGATAAGAGAAAAGTGATAAGCAATAAGGAGCTCAAAAAAATAGGAGATTTTATTCGTTCAAAAGCAAGATACAGTAGATAAGAGAGTGCAAGGAAAATTCCGACGGATGGAAGGTAGAGGAAATGTTCGTAGATAATGCCATTAATGGGAATAATGCCGGAGACAGGAATCATTGTAATAAAAAACCATAGAAAACAGAACAGAAATATCGGATGTTTTGTTCGAAGTTTAACGCAGAACAATAACAATGTAGCAATAGCAACAATACTAACAATGACGTTTATATTAATAATGCTTGTTACTACATCAGCGGTTCTATCTATGTAAAGAATATCGGGGAAGAAAAGTAGTCGCATGTAGGTTGGCAAAATAGAAAGAAAAGTTAAAAGACGAACGAAAAGATTGGTGGCGTA
>CAYZZG010000002.1:26581-42311 GCA_964482825.1 uncultured Gammaproteobacteria bacterium | reverse complement strand
TCAACCCTTCCCGTCGTTTTAGCGCTAAACATCAATGACTGCTAAATTATCAAAAAGCGATGATTTGTTGTCCCAAAGGTTTGGAAATAATAGAACCGTTTTCATAAACCAGATTTCCTCTAAGATAAGTGGCAATGGGTCTTCCAATAAGCGTTTTTCCTTCATAAGCAGACCAACCACATTTACTAAATAAATCTTCTTTTTTTACTGTCCATGGAGTTTTAACGTCAATAATGGTGAGATCAGCATCTTTGTCAACTGCAATTTCTCCCTTTGTTTTAAGTCCCAAAATTTGCGCTGGGTTTTTAGAGGCTACTTTTGCAACTGTCATCAAACATTCTTCAACGTTCTCATTACCAAACCGTTCTGTCCACTTGGTGATTAACATTGGTAGAGTTTCTTGCAGTCCGGGCATGCCGGCAGGTGCTTTCCACATATCCGGTTGATTTTTTAGTTCCCATTCATGTGGGGTGTGTTCGCAGCAGAAAACATCAACTTTGCCTTTTCGCAAAAGCCCCCACACCTTGTTTTGCTCTTCCTTTGTACGAAGCGCCGGAGCAACCTTTATTTTATTACCGTATGTTTTGTAGTCATCGATTGTAAAGAAAAGTTGATAGCCAACCAATTCGCCAAAAGCTTCAACACCAGTGTCTTTTGCTGCCTTGACAAGCGCAAACTCCTCTTTTGTGGAAAGATGAAGAAGATATACTTTGGTGTTGTATTTTTTGGCAAGGGTGAGTACTCGCTGTACTGCTTTAATCACCACATCTTTTGGACGTATTTCCGACCACAATGCCGCATCAGTTCTGCCTGTTTTTTTAAAAAGTGAGTTGTACTTATTGATCAACTCTTGATCTTCTGCATGGACAGCTACCAATAAATTTTTTTTTGCCGCGATTGCCATAATCTTTTCCAGTGTTTCATCGTCTGGAATAGTGGTTGGTGTGGGTTCATGCCCTGCCATAAAGACTTTGATACCAACAATTTCTTTGTGGTCTACTTTTTCAAGTTCATCAATAGAGTTACTGGAAGCGCCCATAAAAAAGGCGTAGTCAGCATAGGATCGATTAGGATAAATCTTTTCCATCTTTTCATGAAGGCGTTCAATCGTTGTGGTTGGAGGATTGGTATTAGGCATATCAATAATGGTGGTAAAGCCTCCGGCAAGTGCTGCTTTTGTGCCATGAGGGATGTCCTCTTTTTGTGTGAGCCCCGGTTCTCTCATATGTCCATGGATTTCAATAAGACCGGGAAGAATATACAGTCCTTTCTTATCGTATTCTATTGTTTGAGCAGAGCGAGAACTGTTGTCATTTGAACTTCTCGACTCTCCGTCTTCGCCGGATTCGCTCGAAGAATAAATGTCAGTGATTTTTCCGTTTTCAACAGTAATTGTTCCTTTAATTATTTTGTTTGGCAGAACAAGTGAACCGTTAATAGAAAGAGGCATAGTTTATTTAACCACGGGAATAGTACGCGTCACAAGTTTACCGTTCTTTTTTATTACCATAATATTTTTCTCCCATTTGGGATTCATTTCCGGGTAATCGGTTCGATAATGACCTCCCCTGCTTTCTTTTCGAAGGATTGCCGCAATAATAATGGTTTCTGCAACTTCTATCATGAGTTCTAGCTCAAGACATGCTTGCAGTTCTTTTTTATTTTTGGCAACAAGTTGTTTTGTTTCTTTTTGTAGCCGTTTTAGTTCTTTCTCGGCTTTCTTAAGTTTCTTTTCATCTCGGATAAGACCAACATTATGCCACATGAGTGCTTGTAATTGATGGGTTAATTTTTGAACATCTTTTCCCTTTTGGCGCTTTATGTAGCTAGTGAGTCTTTTAAGTTCATCATTAATCATTTTGGAACTAATAGTAGTAAGTTTTTCTTTTTTTGCTGTTTTTGCAGCCCGAATTCCTGCTCTTCTGCCAAAAACCTGTCCTTCTGCAATAGAGTTGCCGCCAAGACGATTAGCTCCATGGATATTACGTGTTACTTCTCCAACAGCAAATAAACCTTTAACATTAGTTTCTCCCCATTCATTAATATTAATTCCTCCCATCATGTGGTGCATGCTGGGATAAACTTCCATCATTTGCTTTCGGATATCAATACCAACTTCATTATGCTCGGCAAACACATCTGGAATAAGCTTTTCTACATCGCCTTTTTTCCAGTGCCGTACATCAAGATACACGCCGCCGTTTTTTGTGCCTCTCCCCTCCTCAACCTCTTGATAAATTGCTCGGGCAACTTCGTCTCGTCCTGCCAGCTCCATTCGTTTTGGTTGGTAGCGCTGCATAAACCGTTCACCTTTTGTATTGATCAGCATACCGCCGTGGCCGCGGACTTTTTCGGTTATTAATCTTCCTCTTTTTTCTTTGGGCGCGGCAATGCCGGTTGGGTGAAATTGCACCATCTCCATATCAACCAGTTGCGAGCCGACATTAAGCGCCCATGCATACCCTTCGCCGGTGTTACTTGGGGCATTGGTGTTTATCATATACATCATTCCCCCGCCGCCGGTTGCAATAATCGTTGCTTTTGCGTTAACTACCTTGTATCCACCTCTTTTTATATCCATCAGAAATGCGCCAATCACCTGCTTATTTTTGGTAAAAAGTTTTGTGACAAAATAATCATCAAGATACGGAATTTTAAGGTGTTTTACTTCTTTTATAAGGC
This sequence comes from uncultured Gammaproteobacteria bacterium, assembly GCA_964482825.1. Taxonomy (GTDB): domain Bacteria; phylum Patescibacteriota; class Microgenomatia; order Levybacterales; family UBA12049; genus CAYZZG01. The sequence goes on along the minus strand of CAYZZG010000002.1, from coordinate 39,629 downwards.
CATTGATCATTTCCCGTCCGGTATAGTCTCCCGCGCAGACATTAAGCGGGGCAGACTGTTTTCCTCCAGCCCATGTATAAAAAGTTCCATCAGGTAGTTTGTCAAACTTTACACCATAACGCTCTAGATCATAAATACGCTCTGGCATTTCTTCGGCAAAAATCTTTACTAATTTGTGATTATTTATTCCCCAGCCGCCGTTAATAGTATCTTGATAATGTTGTTGTGGTGTTGCGGGCAGTTTTACCGCGGCATTTAAGCCCCCCATGGCCATACTGGTGTGTGCGCCGCCCATGTATTCTTTGGTAATAATTAAGACATCCGCTCCTTGAACTTTTGCTTCGATAGCAGCCCTTAGCCCTGCTCCGCCGGCGCCAATAACTAAAACATCGGTGGTAATTGTTTGGTAGGAATTTTCTTTCGATCGAGCCATAAAGTGTTTCTATTGTAGCAGAATGTGCGGTTTTATCAACAATTTAAACAATTTATTTGTAGTAGAAGTAGTAGAAACCGCGGGTGTAATCTAAACCCACCCCTGGGGTGTAATCGAGAGATTACCTTTTTGGGTGCGGAGGTAAGTTTGAAGGATATGGTAGGTGTCCACATCAAAATTAATCTCGTATTTTTGAATATTTAATGCTCCTTCTTCATCAGCAACCACTTTTCCAACAACACACCACTGATCAATCACAAACGTATCCTTTTTATCTTGCAGAGTCCCCTTCTCTTCAATAAGAATTGGTCCATTATACGGCCAGGTCTGGAGTTTAGTTTTAGTAAACGCCATAAGGAATCTTGTGTTGTAAGAAGTTGAAGGTTCTTCTTTAATGCATGCTCCCTTGCAGTAGTTTAAGTGGTATGAAAAGCACGGGACTCCCGTTGCTTGAAGTCCCAGTAATTTCTCGCAAAGATTATATTCCTTCACTAATCCTGCAAATATATTCTTTGCCTGTTTTATTGACTTATAAACACCTAAAACAGTATCTATTTCGTAGGGATTAATCTCATCCACGGTTGAAAGCTCCACGTTAAAATAGCCTTCCAAACCAGGTTTGTCAACTCGTTTTGCGACGGTAAGTTTTCTGCTGTGGCGAAGTTTTCGGTTATATAACGGCTGGAGTTCCTTAATTAGGGTTGCCTCCAAAAGGAGCGCTCCTAGTTCTCCGCAGGTAGTACGCGTTTCTATACTTTGGATTTGCTGGCACATATTCATTTGTTTTGTTGATAGATAGTCGTTTGAGAAATGCGACATGACGCGTTCGCGGATATTAATGCTTTTTCCAACATACAAAGGCATCCCCTTTTCTCCATAAAAAATATAAACTCCCGGAAGTTCTGGTAAACTGTCTATTTGGTCAATGGAAATGTTGGTTGGCAGACTTGAGCGCTTCATTAGAGCAGTAAAAGCCTTGGTAAATTTTTGAGGTTTTATCTCCTTTTGTACATGTTGGAAAAAATCCCACAATACTTTTGCATCGTCAAGCGCTCGGTGTCTTCGCATGCATAAAAATCCAAATCGTTTAATAAGGCTGTCTAAATTATGGCGTTTAAAACGGGGGTACAGTAATTTCGAAAGCCGTACGGTGCACAAATGTTTTTGAGAAAAGGAGTGGCCGTTTCTATGAAACTCATGTCTTAGAAAGCCGTAATCAAATCGGACGTTGTGGGCTACAAATATGGAATCTTCCAAAAGTTGGAGAATATCGTGTTTTATCCGTGAGAAGGTTGGTGCATCTTCAAGCATGCTGTTTGAGATGCCGGTCATTAGTTCTATAAAAGGAGGTAAAGAAGTCTGTGGATTAACTAGCGATTCGTAGGTGTTGATAACTCGATTATTCCGTACCCGAAGAATTCCTATCTCGATAATACGGTCATGGGTAAGACTGGTGCCGGTTGTTTCGATGTCAACAAAAGCTAGTTTTTCGGGCAGCATAAAAGAGTTTCATAATAACAAAATTTTATTTTTTCTGCAACAGTTCTTACCATACTTTGATATTCATTTTATGAATAAACTTTATTCTTTCTTAGAAAGGAGAAGCATGGCATATTTGATTGGGTGGTTATTGGGCGTACCGCTGGCTGTGCTGGCGCTAATTTGGATGGTATCGCAATCGCTGCGGTAAAAGATAAAATCTCCCGATGTGTCAAGCTACCACACACCTGGTGTGTACAAGTGTACAAAGTAGACACGTAAGGATTTATTAGATTGCATCAAGCGCATCAAGTGTTTTAATTATAGACAAAGCTGTTAGCGCAGCTTCAATGCCTCTATTTATTTCCTTCCCTGTAGCCCGTTTTAGCGCATCTTTAATATCGTATACGGCAAGTACTTCAAAAATCACCGGAATTTCGTAAGTAAGTGACACATCCATGCATCCGCGGGCACATTCCCTAGCTACCAGTTCAAAATGATAGGTTTCACCTTTGTGAATTATTCCCAAGACAATAATTGCGTCAAATACTCCTTTTTTGGCCAGCTTTTTGGCAGCCAGCGGGATTTCCAGAGAACCCGGCACATGAACTACAGTGATGCTTTTAAATGGTACCCCATTTTTTGTAAGCGTGGCAATGCAATGCTTTTCCAGCTGTTCTGTTATTTCTTTATGAAAGGTACTCCCGACAATGGCGATATGTAATTTATCTATTTCTTTCATACGTATCCAACTGTTACTACCGTATCATCAAATGTTTTCCGTTGAACGTTTTTTAAACTTATCGCTTCTTTAAGTTTGCCAATGCCTTCTCCCGCAATGCTAATTGCTTGTTTTCCGCCAATTAGAATCGGCGCATGAAAGGCGTAAACTTTGTCAACCAGTTTTTCATCTACAAAACTGCCAAGTGTTTGCCCCCCGCCTTCCACAAATACACTTATTATTTCTCGCTTTGCCAGTTCTTGCATAAGTTTTTGCAGGGGTACCTTATTTCCTCTAAACAAAATAACCTGAATACCTCTTTTTTCTAGTAGACTCTTTTTTTGTTTAGTTGCATTTTCTGTGGTGGCAATTAATACATTATTATCTCTTAGCACTTTACTGTTTAAAGGGATCCTTAGACTACTATCAAGAATAATTCGCAAAGGTTGTGTTTGATTTCCTCCCAAATGAGGATTGTCATTGATAACAGTATTTACTCCAACCAGAATTGCCTGAAAATTATCTCTTAGCTTCCTTGAAAACTTTCTGGCTTTTTGGCTGGTAATCCATAAGGAATCGTATGTTTTGGTGGCGATTTTTCCATCAAGACTGGCGGCAAACTTTAAAACTATAAATGGGCGCTTCTTTTCATGGAAAGTAAAAAATGCTTCATTTAAGACTCGTGCCTCCTTTTCGAGAACTCCCACCACGAAATCAATGTTTGCCTTTTTTAATTTGGCTGCTCCTTTTCCTGATACCTTTGGATTAGGATCAAAGGTTGAAAAGACAACTCGTTTAATTCCTAAGCGAATAATTGCATCTACACAGGGTGGCGTTTTGCCGTAATGTGAACACGGCTCAAGATTAACATACAGTGTTGCGCCTGTTAAATTTTCTGTAATCTTTTTAAATGCTTCTATTTCTGCATGAGGAAAACCTACCTGTCGATGATAGCCTTTGGCAATAACATTTCCATTTTTTACAATCGCTGCTCCAACCATTGGATTGGGATGCGTTTTGCCAAGACCCTTTTTTGCCAGTCTAAGCGTTTCTTTAATAAAAATATTGTCCTCTCTTGTAAATTTATTTTTCATGCGGTTTGATATTCAAATAATGATGCAGTTTGTGTTTTTTGGTAACAAGGTAGCGGTGATTGATGTTATTCGGTAGTGTCTCAACAGAAATACGTTTGACAACGTGTATACCATAATGTTCAAGCTGTTTTACTTTGTCGGGATTATTGGTAAGAATTGCTACTTTGGTAATACTTAGCTTGCGTAAGATTTCTGAGACAATACGGTAGTCTCGGGCATCAGAGGGAAAACCCAAGGCATGATTTGCTTCTACTGTATCAAGACCCTTGTCTTGCAGGGCGTAGGCTTTTATTTTATTGGATAAGCCGATATTTCTGCCTTCTTGATTAAGATACAGCAGTACGCCCCGTTTTTCCTGGCCGATTTTAGTTAGACTTTGCGAAAGTTGCTCTCCGCAGTCGCATTTAAGCGAGGAAAAGGTGTCGCCGGTCAGACACTGAGAATGGATTCTCACCAGCATCGGTTTTTTATCAATTTTTCCCATGGACAGCGCTGAGTGTTCTCTGTTATCGCCTGATTTGTAGACGGAGATAGTAAACTCGCCATAGATGGTGGGAAGTTTGGCAGATGCTATTTTTATCACCTTACTCATATTTTTTGTGTATCAGTTTTTCGATATATTTTGCCAGAATATCTACTTCTATATTTACAGGTTTATTAACAGTGATTGTGTGAAACATGGTGTGTTGCCAGGTGTATGGAATAATGCCGACTGAAAACCAGTTTTCTTTTGTTTTTATGACGGTTAGCGAAACGCCGTTTACCGCGATTGAGCCTTTTTCCACAATGTAGCGGGAAAACTTTTGAGGAAGGGTAATTGTGAGTAATCGGCCTAGCTTATCTTGCTCTATCTTCTCTATTTTTCCGATAGTGTCGATATGACCTTGGACGATATGGCCTGATAAAAATGTTTGCGGGGTAACCGGCAGTTCAAGGTTCACTAGCTCATTTTTCTTGAGAACTCCCAGCATGGTTCTTTTTATCGTTTCTGGCATAATATTTACCGAAAAAGCTCTATTTTTTTCCACAGTTTCTACTGTTAGGCAAACACCATTTACTGCCACACTTGTTCCCTGCCCAAGCTGTTTGATAAAAGAATTCGGTGCAGAAAAAACAAATGTTTCTTCCTTTTTGTTCTCAAATGTTCCAATATGGGAAATAATTCCGCTAAACATAGGCATAAAAAATACCCCTTTCGGGGTACTATTCCTTTTGTCATCCTGATCCGCCAGATGGCGGAGAAGGATCTAGATTCTTCGTCTCGCCTACGGCTGACTCAGAATGACATTTCTTCCTTTCATCCAGACTATACTGTCGCTACCGGAGTTTCGCCGGTTCATGCCAAGCCCAGCTTGGCTCGTGGAGTATCCCTTCGACTGCGCTCAGGGTTTACCACCGATCGAGGAATTCTCGCCTCGATTTGAGTCGAAGCGGGTCACCTCTGCCCCGAAAGATAGTTTTATCTTACAGCGAAAAGCAATTCCTGTCAAGAATACCGATGTGTCAAGCTACCACACACCTGGTGTGTACTAGGTAGACACGTAAGGATTATTCATTATTACCATTATTGTTGTACGTATTCATCCCAGGATTTAATGAGGAGATCGGAGGGTTTTTTTGTGGTAATTGCGCGAGTGAAAAGTTCTGCTTTCTTTATATTAGTAAACAGCGGAATGTTGTGGTCAATGGCGAAGCGGCGCATGATGTAGTCATCATTTATTTCTTTTTTAACGTGCTGGTCAACAATATTAATTGCCAAGTCAACCTTGCCTTTTTGGAAATATTCTAAAATGTTTGGTGATTGTTTTTCATGAATTTTATAGAGATGTTTTATCGCTACGCCATTTGCTTTTAAGAAGGCGGCAGTTTTTTCGGTGGCGTAAATCGGAAGGCTCAACTTTTGTAATAATATAACATTTTGCAGAAAAGCTCTTTTGTTTTCATCGCCACCAAGAGTGATAAAAATTCCTTTTATGGGAATTCTTCCCCCTACAGAAAGCTCTGCTTTAAGAAATGCTTCTTCTAAATCTTCTCCAAAACAGGCGACTTCTCCGGTTGATGACATTTCGACATGTAAAACAGGATCAGCACCGGTAAGTCGGGAAAAAGAGAATTGGGAGACTTTTGTTGCGACAAAACCTAATTGTTTGATTGTTACATTGTTAGATTGTTGATTAAAGAATGCGTTGACTGAAAGTTTGATAAAGTCAACACCGGTGACTTTGGAGATAAATGGAAAAGTGCGAGATGATCGAAGATTTATTTCGATCACCGAAACATTACTGTCTTTAACTAGAAACTGAATATTAAATGGACCGGTAATATGCAATTCTTTAGCAAGCATGCGGCCAATTTCTTCTATGCGTTGCTGTACTTCTTTATTTATAGTTTGTACCGGCAGAACAATCGTTGCGTCGCCGGAATGAACACCTGCCGGTTCGATATGCTCAGAAATAATATGCGCTTTTACCTCTCCACTTTGCGAAACGGCATCCAGTTCTATTTCTTTGGCATCCTCGATAAATTTGGAAACGGTTACAGGATACTCTTTGGAAACAAGAGCAAGGTCACTCAGAAATCCGGTAAGTTCCACACTGTTGTGGCAGACATTCATGCTGGTTCCTGATAAGACAAATGATGGGCGGATAAGTACAGGATAGCCAACTTTTTGACAAAACTTTATTGCGTCCTCTGTGGTGGAAAATTTGTTCCAGGCAGGCTGGTCAATACCAAGTTTGTCCAAAAGCGCAGAAAATTTACTTCTATCCTCTGCCCTGTCAATGTCAACTGGATCTGTTCCTAGAATATGGAAGCCGTAATTTTTGAGTGATTGCGATCGATTGTTTGGCGTTTGTCCTCCGACTGAAATAATTACACCGAAAGGATTTTCAAATTCGTAAATATCGGCAATGCGTTCGAAAGTTAATTCCTCAAAATAAAGCCTGTCGGAAATATCATAGTCTGTTGAGACTGTTTCCGGATTACAGTTAATAATAATTGATTGTTTTTTGTGGTCTTTGAGCGTCAGGACGGTGCTAACACTGGTCCAGTCAAATTCAACAGAAGAACCAATTCGATACGGGCCTGACCCTAAGACAATTACTCCTTCTTTTTTTGTTGGTTTTACATCGTGGTGATTACCGTTATAGGTCATATATAAATAATTAGTTTTGGCAGGAAATTCGCCGGCCAATGTGTCAATTTGAAATACCGAGGGCAGAATGTTCAACTTTTTCCGTAAAGAACGAATCTCAAGACCGGTAACGCCAATAAGTTCACCAATTCGTTTGTCGGAAAAACCAAGCTGTTTAAGTTTTAATAGCTGTTCTTTTGTGATTATTTTACTGTTTGTATTCTGCAGCTTTTTTTCCTCATCAACAATATGTTTGATTCTGTAAAGAAACCATGGATCAATGCCGGTAAGCTGATATATTTTTTTTATAGACATGCCACTTTTGATCGCCTTTGCGATGCTAAATATGCGTTTTGGTGTGGGAATCTTGAGCTGTTGAGCAAGATTTTTTGGAGTAATTCCATTCAAGAACACTTTTTCGGTTGTCGCGCCTTCAAGTTCCAAATCAAGCATTCGTATTGCTTTTTGGTATGCCTCTTCAAAGGTGCGTCCAATGCCCATTACTTCGCCGACTGATTTCATGCTGCTGCCAATTCTCTCCTCTGCTCCCTTAAACTTTTCAATGTCCCAACGAGGAAGTTTAATTACCACATAATCAAGTGCCGGTTCAAAACACGCTTGGGTTACGTGGGTTACTTTGTTTTTTATTTCGGTGAGACTTTTACCTAGCGCTAATTTAGCTGCAACATAAGCCAGCGGATAGCCGGTGGCTTTACTCGCTAAAGCGGAACTCCTTGAGAGACGGGCATTGACTTCGATGATATAGTAGTCTAACGGATTGTCATTCTGAGTCCGCCTTTGGCGAGACGAAGAATCTTCCCCTTTTTTCATGGGATACTTCACTTCGTTCAGGATGACATTATGTTTCGGTTTCGGGTTTATTGCAAATTGGATGTTGCACTCCCCGACTATTCCCAGACTTCGGACCACTTCGATCGAAATCTTGCGAAGGGTATGATATTCATAGTTGGTGAGAGTTTGGCTTGGCGCCACAACCACCGATTCGCCGGTGTGAATACCCAGCGGGTCCATATTTTCCATATTGCAAACCGTAATACAGTTATCATAGGCATCTCGTACTACCTCGTATTCCACCTCTTTGTAATGGTGGAGATACTGTTCGATCAGTATCTGCTCAACAAACGAAGAAGCTTTGGTAGTAATCGTCTTAAGCTCTCTAATGTTTTTGGCAATCCCCGATCCTTCTCCACCCAAGGCAAAACCGGAACGAACCATTACGGGAAATCCAATTTTTTTAGCAATAACCACTGCTTGTTTTTGATTTATGGCAATTTCACTTTGCGGTGTTTCAGCACCAAGTTTTCGAAGATGTTTGGCAAATGCATCTCGATCTTCGGTAAGTATGATAGCCGAAATTGGTGTTCCCAATATAGAGACGTTTTGCTTTTTGAGTATGCCCTTTTTATGTAAGGCAATACCGCAATTAAGCGCTGTTTGTCCGCCAAACGAAAGTAAAATGCCATCGGGTTTCTCTTTTCTAATAACTTGCTCTACAAAATATTCATCAACCGGTAAGAAATAAACAGTATCAGCCAAGAATTTTGAAGTTTGAATGGTGGCGATATTAGGATTAACCAAAACAGTCTTAATCTTCTCCTCCTTGAGAGCTTTAATTGCCTGTGAGCCCGAATAGTCAAATTCGCCTGCCTGGCCAATTTTGAGTGCTCCGGAACCGAGTATGAGAACTTTTTTTTGCATTAACATTGAATTAAGAATTATGAATTACGAATTATGGTTTTTGATTTCTTAATTAGTCCATTTGTGATTTTACTTACCGTGATAAGTTGATTTTCTAATTCATTGAACTCTTTTTCTGTTATGTAGTGAATATCTTTGGCTATTATTAATTGGCTTTGAACTTCTGTAAGAGAGCCTAAGGCCATAGAGTAAAATTGAGATTTTTCTTTGTACGAACTTCTACTAAATCCTTCAGCGATATTTGAGGTGAAAGACACAACTGCTCTTCGTAATTGATTAGTTAATCCAAACTGTTCTTCTTTGGGGAATTTCTGTGTAATTTTATAAATCATTAAGACAAGGACATGCCCTTGTTGCCATGCGTGAAGATCTTTAAATGTGGTAATTTTTTGTGATTCCATGTTCTTAATTCGTACTTCCTACTTCATAATTCTGTCCAAGAAATAATCAAAAATCCATTCAGTATCCATAGGTCCCGGGTGGTTTTCGGGGTGGAATTGGATAGACATAATGGGTAAGGATTCATGAATTATGCCTTCGTTGGTATTATCATTGGCGTTAATAAACCAGGATTTAAATTTATCCGGCAGTGTTGAGACAACAAAACCGTGATTTTGGGTAGTGATATAGCATCGGGAAGACCCCGACATAATACATGGTTGGTTTTGACTCCTATGACCAAACTTTAATTTTGAGGTATTTCCTCCCCCTGCCAGAGCAAGCAGCTGGTTTCCTAAGCAAATTCCCAAAAGCGGAACTTTATGTTCAAGGGATTTTTTGATTGTTTGGATAGTTTTATCTGCCATCTTCGGATCTCCTGGACCATTGGAAACGACAATGGCATCAAACCGTAGTTTGTCATCCCGAACTTGTTTCGGGATCTCGTTTGAATCAAGATCCTGAAATGAATTCAGGATGACAGTTTTGAAGGGATCAAAGTCCCATGGAACGGTAATTACTTTTACTCCTCTTTTTAAAAGACATCGCTCAATATTCTTTTTTGCTCCGCAATCAATAAGAATAACTGTTTTGTTTCCTTTTCCGCGGGTGTAATCGTAATCCACCCCGGGGGTGTAAACCTGAATTTTTTTTGTTGACACGTAAGCAACAAGATTGTCTTTGTTTGGGTCATAAAATGGAATGTTAACACTTTGACTCTGCCCTGCACCAGACGGTGTTGGGCTTCGCTGCGGGTCATCTACGATGATTTTCGTCAGCATTGCGCCTTGGTCTCGCAGTTTTTGGGCAAGGACTCGGGTATCTTTTACTTCTAGCGCCGGCACGTTCGATTTTTTAAGCCACGACGCCAGTGTTTGTTGGCTTTGAAAATGAGAAGGCGTATCATTATAATTTGAGACAATAAGACCGGCAATTTGCATGCGGTCGCTTTCCCAAAAAATTTTATCTGGCACGCCGTAGTTGCCTATTAATGGGTAAGTCGAAATAAGAATTTGACCTGCATAGGATGGATCGGTAAAGCTTTCCGGATACCCAACCATGCCGGTAGCAAAAACCGCCTCTCCAGCCGCGTTTGACGCTGCTCCAAAACTTATTCCATCAAATTTAGAACCATCCTTGAAAATTAGTTTTCCATTCATACAAAAAATTCGAAATCCGAAATTCGAAGCTCGAAACAATGTTAGAAATCTAAATGACCAAAATACAAAGCGTTTTGAAAATTCTAATTTAGATATTGTTTCGAATTTCGATATTCGATATTCGAATTTACTTGATTTTCCCTAAAACCAACGCCAGTAATGCCATGCGAACGTATAAGCCGTTTCTCATTTGGGACCTTAGGTAGACTGCTCGTGGGTCTGCATCAACTTCTGTAGTTATTTCCCCTATTCGAGGGAGCGGATGCATAATTACGCTTTTACGTTTCATTTTATTTACTAATTTCATATCAACAATATATTTTCCCTGAATTTTTTTATACAGTTCTTCGGACATAAACTCTTTCTTTACCCTAGTAACATAAAGCACATCAATTTCTGGTAGTATGTCTTCAATCTTGTCGCTCTCAAAAATAGGAACTTTTCTCTCCCTTAAATATTCACGAGTCTTTGGGTTCATGGTAACTTGGGGAGGAGAAATAAAACTAAGTTTAATCTTAGGATAAACAGCAAGAAGTTTTGCCAATGAATTGACCGGCCGGTATCGAGCAAGTTCGCCAAAAAATGCTAGGTGGAGATTTTCTAATCTTCCTAGTTCATCTTTGATGGTAAACAGATCGTATAGTGCTTGAGTTGGATGCTCTCCAATTCCATCACCGGCATTGATAACAGGAAGCGAAGTTACTTCTGCTGCTTTGGCCACTGATCCTACTTCTGGATGGCGAATAACAATTACATCACTGTAGGAAGTAAATGTTTGGACAGTATCTTCAAATGATTCTCCTTTACCGGCCGAAGTATTACCCATTCCTTGTAGTGGTATAAATCCCCCACCTAGTCGTTGCATTGCCGCCACAAATGAGCCAAAAGTTCTACTCGATGGCTCAAAAAACATGGCGGTCATTATTTTCCCTTTGAGTATATCTGTTCCTCCCTTTTCAAGAACTATTTTTTTCATTCTTTCAGCGGTTTTGAGGACAATATCAATATCTTTTTTAGAAAATTGATTTGCATCGAGGATGTCTTTCCCCTTGAAGTTACCGTTTATTTTTTCAAGGCCAGCTTGATTAGCCATAAAAAAACCAGAGGTTTTTCTTGTTCTGGGACTTTACTTTAACAGAAAGGAATTCTGCTGTCAATAACGAAAATATCCTTAGGTGTCCTAGCTATTCCACCTCTAAGGTGGAAACGAGGCTGCACATCGGAAATTTAATTTGTTTACGCCACAAAATAGCCGCGGGAGAAGAGCATCAACAGAATAATCTGTAATAGTCCACCAATAATAAAATAGCTATAGCGAATAAACTTATTTTCTATAAGTGATAGGGCAATAAAAATTGGAAACAGAACAATACTGTAACGCGGAAGACCGGTAAAAGTTCCAGAAACAACCGGCACCAAAAAACATAAAAGAGAGAATAATACATACGACAGTCGTACTCTTTTCTTCCAGGCTATATATAAAAGAAAACTTACCGCAAAAAATGTTGTTACTTCTAAAACAGAAATCCACCATTCATATTGCTTAGGTGACAATGTCAAAAGAATCTTTCCATACCTAAAAATCGTTTGAGGGGGAAATACAATACTGGTAACTGTGCGCTCGTTGCCGACAGTTCCTTGCGAATGCAAAAAGTACAACGCATCATTCCATCTAAAATAATTAAATACCGAGTATGCAACAAGTCCAAGGGGAGCAAAAAGAAACTGTACTGCTTGGACTAGAGAACGTTTTCCTTGCCTTAGATATTCAAAAAGAAGAATGGGCACTATTAACATTCCAACGGGTCGCGTTATGCTTAATAAAGAAGCTAAAATACTTGCTCTTCCCCATTTTTTTTTGCGCAAAAAGTAAAACGTTGCTGCGCTAAGAAGTAAAAAAAGCCCCTCCGCGTAAATAGCTGCGTAAAAAAATGAAGCTGGAAAAAATAGTAAATACGCAGTGCTCCAGAATGCAGTTTTCTCTGGGTAATCAATGCGTACTAGTTTGTAAAATACGATGATTGCCACTATCAGAATAACCAGAATAAGTATTAGCGCTGCGGCAATTTCCAGAATTTTAAATACTGGCCCATCTGCAAAGACTAGCCGGAACGGATAGGAAACTATAAAAATCAGTACTGGTAGTAAGGGAAAGAATCTTCCATTAAGATCATAGCCATAGCGGGAAATGGAAAGGTAATGAATACCATCAAAACTTGCCCATGGAAAAAATAAGTAATGATACCATGGGTTTGAAGGTTTAACAAAAGTCCAGAAAGTTGTATATTCAAATCCATGGCGCAATGGAATAAGAAGCGCTGCCAGTATAAGAGGAAAAAACAAAAATAACCGCCAACTAATTAGAAATGCAAGAACTTTACGCATCTTCCTATTCTAATTGTATCACGGTAGGAAAAATATATTATTTTGCAGTATTAAAAGTCTATTTAATATATTGGTGCCCGAAACAAAATTACGAAAGATTGAATAATAAAAGACAGACTTTCTTTTATTAGCTTAAAGAAATTTGGCAGATTTTTCATAAGTATTCCTTTCTTCAAAGAATAAATTTATCTTAGTAGAGGTCAATAAGAAGGAGACTAAATTATTGTAAGGAAAACGCAAGAGGGATAATCTATTTCTCAGCGGCTGTAAGAAGATTTTCCAAAAGCATTGCTACATTTACCGGCCCTACGCCACCTGGTGTTGGGGTATAAAAAGAAGCTGGAGAACTAATTTCATCCTCGTTGTAATCTCCGTGGAGCTTTCCATCTTCTCCCTTGTGAAGCCCGACACTAATAATTATGACTCCATTAGAAATCATGTCCGCGGTAACAATGTTTTTCTTCCCCACAGCTGAGATAATAACAG
>CAYZZG010000002.1:26045-26571 GCA_964482825.1 uncultured Gammaproteobacteria bacterium | reverse complement strand
GGTAAGTCTTTTAGGATTTGGTGTTTTACTATCAATAACTAATACATTTGCTCCCCGTTGTTTTAGCGCTTCAATGACTGGTCTGCCACCTGTTTCTCCCTTACCGATAACGACAATGTTTTGAGATGTTAACCATTGTGAGAAGGTCGCACCTTGATCAAGGTGCGACCTTGTAAAAATCTCGTTTAGAATTTTCATCACCGCTGCGGCAAGAGGCATGGGAAATTTTGTTTTAGGATGGAAGCCGTCAACATCTTTTTTTGGTTCAATGGTTTGAACCATTGAACTACTGTCAATATGACTGGGAAGTGGTTGTTGGACGATGATGCCGTGAATATTGTTGTCATTGTTATATTGTTGTATTGTTGAAATTAGTTTATTTTGAGTTATTGTGGTGGGAAGACGAATAGTAGTTGTCTTTGCGCCAATGCTTTCTGCTTTTAATTCTTTTTGCCGGACATACGCTATTGATGCTGGATCGTCACCCACCAGAACAATAATTAAGTGAGGCACAACCCCTTTTTTC
>CAYZZG010000002.1:19918-26035 GCA_964482825.1 uncultured Gammaproteobacteria bacterium | reverse complement strand
TCATCAAGAATTTCTTGAGCAAGCGCTTTTCCGTCAATTTTCATGGTCTTTTATATCTCTTCTTCAACACATGTAGCAGAAGTAACATGGTCTGACGTATTTGAGAAACGCATAAGAATTACTCCTTGCGTTGCACGGGAAAGTTTTGGAACGTCATTAACGCTCAGTTTAACTACCTGTCCTCGCTTTGAAGTAATAATTGCTTGGTTGCAATTTTTTGGTATTACTTGAGCAACAACAACTTTTCCTGTTTTTTCGGTAACGTTCGCAAATTTTACTCCCTGTCCGCCTCTTGTCTGTTTTGGAAATTGATTAACCGGCGTTTTCTTGCCCAACCCCTTTTCCATAATGATCAAAAGGTCCGGGTTGTCATTTTTACTCACCACATCCATACCAATCACTTCATCATCGCCTGTAAGTTTTACGCCTCTTACCCCCATAGTATTTCTTCCTAATGGGCGGGCGGATTGTTCGGAGAACCGTATTGCTTTTCCGTTTCGCGTAACAATCACCACATCGTCCTGTCCTGTGGTAAAGTTACTCCATGCCAACTCATCTTTTGGATCAAGCTTGATTGCCGTAATACCGCTTCTTCGAATATTTTCAAACTCCGTAAGGGAAGTTTTTTTCACCGTTCCTTTCCTGGTAGTTAAGAATACATATCCTTTCTGGTCTTTTCCATAAACTACAAAAGATTCAACTTTTTCTCCTGCTTCAATATTTAGTAAATTCACAATTGCAGTACCCTTGCTTGTGCGTTGTGATTCTGCTATTTCATATGCCTTTAGCTGGTAGGTTTTTCCTTTATTTGTGAAGAATAAAATATTATCGTGTGTCTTAGCATAACGAATGTGAGCAATGCTGTCTTCTTCTTTTGTGGTCATTCCTTTTACTCCTTTACCCCCTCTTTGTTGGACGCGGAAGCTATTAAGACTCTGTCGTTTTATATAACCGGTGTTGGTAAGAGTAATAACGGTTGGTTCATTAGGTATAAGATCTTCTTCGGAAAACTCCCCAACCTTACTCTTAAATACTTTGGTGCGGCGTGGATCTATATATTTTGTCTTAAGCTTGCCAAGTTCATCTTTTATGACGGCCATCATTTTTTTAGGAGTTGCCAGTAAATCTTCAAGATAGGCAATGGTTTCTTTTACCATTTCATACTCGTCTTCAATTTTTTGCCGTTCAAGCGCTGCGAGGCGGCGCAGCTGCATGTCCAAAATGGCAGTGGCTTGAAGTTCAGAAAGCTTAAATTTTACAATTAAATTCTGCTTTGCATCTTCTTGATCTTTTGATTCTCTGATTGTTTTAATTACCGCATCAATGTGGTCAACCGCAATCTTAAGGCCTTCAAGGATATGAAGCCGGGCTTTAGCTTGTTTTAATTCAAATTCAGAGCGTCGCTTTACCACAAGAAGTCTGTGTTTTAAGTATTCATGGAGAATAGTTTTAAGATTGAGTGTTTGCGGTGTACCGTCAACCAGCGCCACAATGTTTGCCGGGAATGTAGTCTGAAGACTGGTGTGTTTAAAAAGATTGTTTAGAACTTTTTTAGGCACAGCATCGCGTTTTAGCTCAACAACCACCCGAATGCCATGGCGGTCTGACTCATCCCGCAAATCGGTAATACCCTCAATTTTTTTCTCTCTCGCAAGTTCGGCAATTCTGGCAACAAGAAGCGCTTTATTTACCTGGTACGGTAATTCGGTAATAATAATGGCTGATTTTCCCTGGCCAATGTCTTCTATATCTGCTTTTCCTCGAATTAAAATACGGCCTCTACCGGTGCTGTAAACATTTTTGATTTCATTAATATCGTAAATTGCACCGGCTGTTGGAAAATCAGGACCTTTGATAAACTCTAAAAGTTCATCAACAGTAACTTCTGTAGTAAGGGAATTTGTTTCCCTGTCAAATTTTGCTTTATCTATCATGTAGATTATGGCATCGATTATCTCGCCTAAGTTATGTGGAGGGATTTTTGTAGCCATACCTACCGCAATGCCTTCTGATCCCATTAGTAATAAATTGGGTAGCTTGGCAGGTAAAAAGAGAGGTTCTTTCAGCGTTGCGTCAAAATTACTTACGTAGTCAACAGTTTCCTTATCCAGATCGAATAGCATTTCTGCGGTAATAGTTGCCATGCGCGCCTCGGTGTACCTCATGTGGGCCGGTGGATCGCCATCCATGGATCCAAAATTTCCCTGGCCGTCAATCAGCGGATAACGCATGGAAAAATTCTGCGCAAGCCGGACGAGCGCATCGTAAATAGGAATATCGCCATGAGGATGATATTTTCCCATTACCTCTCCAACAATCTTTGCGCTCTTTGCGTATTTTGCCTGATGCGTCAAATTTATTTCGTGCATTGCATAAAGGATACGTCTATGGACCGGTTTTAATCCATCGCGTACATCAGGAAGTGCACGCGAGACAATAACGCTCATCGCGTAATCTAAATAAGCTTTCTTCATTTCCGGTACTATGCCGGTTTGTAATAATTTACCAATATTAGCCATATTTAGTTTATGCCGCTCGGGTATCAAAATTTTCTTTTTTCAACTCGCAACACCTTATTTCTATTTAGTTTCTTTTTCTTTCTCTGCAATAATCTCAATAAGCATCAATTTCTGTCAGCTCGTTTTATGCGAAACTGCGAAAATTTTATACCACTCGCCTTTAGCAATATAACAATTGTTATTTCATTGCTTTCTTTATTTCTTCCAGCGCTTCTTTTTTGCCTTTCCAATCTTTAATCTTTACCCATTTGCCCGGCTCGGTTTTTTTGTAATTTTCAAAGAAATATTTAATTTCTTCTTTTGTCTTTTCGGAAATGTCGGAAACCTCAGAATACTCTGCGTATTTCTTATCAACTTTAGGCATGGGTACGGCAATTACTTTGGTATCTTCTCCAGCTTCATCTTCCATTTCCAGCATGCCAATCACTCGGGAAGGGATCACAACGCCCGGGACAACCGGTTTACTGGAAAGCACCATTACATCAATTGGATCTCCGTCCCCTGCTAAGGTATTAGGAACAAAGCCATAGTTAAACGGATAGTTCATTTCGGTGAATAAAAATCTGTCCACAAAAATAAATCCAGAATCTTTATCCAGTTCGTATTTAACGCTTACTCCGGCGGGGATTTCGATAAAAACATTAATTTCTTCCGGCGGATTTTTCCCAACTGATATTTTTTTAATATCCATCTTTTATCACCCCCTTTTTAGCGTTTAGCGTCTAGCCACTAGCGTATAGTTACGAAAAAAAAAGAACTAAACGCTAGACGCTATTTTCTAGACGCTAATTAAATGTCCAAACTCGCTGTCTTTGCGTTTGTTTGAATAAAGTGTTTTCGTGGTGGAACTTCATCGCCCATTAGCATGGTAAATGTTGCATCTGCTTCTTCCGCATCATCAATATTTACTTGTTTTAATATTCTGTTTGTCGGGTTCATAGTTGTCTCCCATAATTGTTCCGGATTCATTTCTCCAAGACCTTTGTAACGTTGAATGCTGACTGTTTTTCCGTTTGCCATTTTTTTTATGAGCGAATCTTTTTCCGCGTCCGAATACGCGTATGCAGAATTCTTTCCCACAGTTATTTTATATAGCGGTGGTTGTGCTATATAGAGATAGCCTTGCTTGATAATATCGGGCAAATGCCGATAAAAGAAAGTAAGGATAAGTGTCTCGATATGTTGTCCATCAACGTCGGCATCGGTCATAATAATAACTCGGTGGTAACGCAGTTTTTCAAGTTTTATTGTTTCTCCGATTCCCATGCCAAGGGCAATAATCAGATTTTTTACTTCATCATGTTCAATCATCTTGTCCAGTCGTGCGCGTTCGGTGTTGAGTATTTTTCCCTTAAGCGGAAGAATTGCCTGAAATTTGCGGTCTCTTCCCTGCTTTGCACTGCCTCCTGCGGAGTCTCCTTCTACCAGATAAAGTTCTGAAATACTTGGATCTTTTTCCTGGCAGTCAGCCAGTTTGCCGGGTAAAGATGATCCCTCCAAAGCACCTTTTCTAAGAATTGCTTCTTTGGCTGCTTTCGCTGCCAAACGAGCTTTTGCTGCCAAGTAAACTTTCTCCAGAATTTTGCGAGCATCACTGGGGTTTTCCTCAAAATATGTAGCCAGTCCTTCTTTGACAATTTGTGTTACCAGCGGTTGAATTTCGGAATTACCCAATTTTCCTTTTGTTTGACCTTCAAATTGAATACGGTCCTGCGGCATTTTTACAAAAACAACAGCCGTAAGCCCTTCCCTTGTATCATCGCCGGTAATTGAGTCCTCATCGTTTTTAAAACTGCCAATTTTTTTACCATAATCATTAATGGCACGGGTTAATGCCATTCTAAAACCGGTTAAATGTGTTCCTCCGTTGACCGTATTAATAACATTAACGTAAGACTCAACATTTTCTGTATAGGTATCGTTAAATTGCACTGCAACTTCTACCTCGACGTCTCCATCATGTTTATTAATAAAAATAGGTTTATGTAATGGATTTTTGTTTTCGTTAATTTTCTCAACCAGTGATTTAATACCGCCTTCAAAATAATAGTTAATTTCCTTTGGTGTTTCACCTCTGTTATCTTTTAGGTGGAAGTAAATGCTTGGAATAAGATATGCTCTTTCCCGAAGCGCTTTTTTAATAACTTCAAAATCAAATTCGGTATCTGAGAAGATTTGACTATCGGGCAAAAACGTGACAGTAGTTCCGCCTTTGCTATCAAAGTCCCATCCTGTTTCTTTTGTAAGTTGTTCAAGGGCAGATGTTTTTACTTCTTTTACCGGTGTTTTTACTGCACCTCGAGTATATTCTTGGCGCTCAATTTTATTTTTTCTGCAAACCTCAACCCACATCCATTCTGAAAGGGCATTTACCACGGATGATCCAACTCCATGAAGTCCACCCGAGATTTTATACGCTGATCCGCCAAACTTTCCGCCGGCATGAAGTTTGGTCATTACAATTTCCAGAGCAGATTTTTTATATTGCGGCATAATATCGGTAGGAATACCTCGCCCGTCGTCAACAACAGTCGCGCTACCGTCTTTATTAATAACTACCCAGACGTTTTTTGCATACCCGGCAAGCGCTTCATCAACAGCGTTATCTATAATTTCCCGTAATGATTCATGAAGTCCAATGACATCGGTCGAACCAATGTACATTCCCGGTCGTTTGCGTACTGGTTCTAGGCCTTCGAGGACTTGGATATGATCTGCCGAGTATTCAGAAGCTTTGGATTTAGATGCCATAAATAAGTAAATAGTATTATAACAAGTTTTTCCAATAATTTCTAGTGGAAAAGACGTCTTTTTTTGGAAAAAAGTAAAAAAATACCAACGAAAAAAGCGTTAATGCTAACCGGAAAAAATAAATAAAAAACGATTGTTTGAAAAAATGTAATAATTTGTTCGGGAAAAGTAATTGATATAGAAAAGCGAATAGCGATTATTACTAAAGTTACAATTATAACTACAGCTGTTAGTAAAAGAGCTAAACTTCCTTCCAGGTCTTTATCGCTGGCAAACATTGAATTAGCGATTTCAAAAATAAAAAAGCCAAGTATAATTTCTTTGATAGGAGATGAAACAAATTGTGTATCCTTTCCAAAATGAATTATTACTATTATTGTTGAAATGCCAGTAATAAAGGGCGCTATGCCAATTAAAAAGCGTCGAATTGGATCTGTGTGTTCAATTTGTACACTTCCCAAGGTGATTTCATTTCCGGCTATTTTGGGCAACAGACGCATGGCGCCAACGCCAACATTAAGAAAAATTGCGCTTATATAATGGGTTAACTCGTGAAAAAGGGTTCCGGGAAAAAAGACTATTGCCAATAGGTATATTGCAATATTTCGGTTTCTGATTGCTTTTGTCGCGTTAAGATGAAGGAGTTTCATTAGCCGGCGAGAAAGGAAGTAAAGAAGCACCAGTTCGCCCGCAATGAAGAGAACGTATACCATACTGTAATAGTCTACGATGGTATCGGTAATTTTACAATGAAGATTTTTTATCAAAAAGAAAGTAGAAGCTCTTCTAAGGTAAAGCGGGGGGAAACATTGGTCGTTTCTATAATGGTGTATGTTTTTTGAAGTCG
>CAYZZG010000002.1:6114-19908 GCA_964482825.1 uncultured Gammaproteobacteria bacterium | reverse complement strand
TCATTATAGTGATTGGTGGTTTCTAGATGGAGAGTAATTATTACTTGTTTGAGAAAATCACACGCTTCTTCTTTGCTTTTTCCGTTATCTTGGGCAAATTTTAGTTTTTCTCCTGCAGTTTTAGAAAACAGTTCCTTCAAAATCCCCTTTTTGTATGATACTGGTTTTTTGGTTTCGCTATGAAGAAAAATAATTTTACATCTGGAGCAGATTGTTGGTAAAAAATTATCACTCTTTTCCGACTCTAAAATAATGAGCGTATCTTCTGGAGGTTCTTCGAGGATTTTAAGAAGTGCATTTTGAGCATCAATGGTAAGACTATCGGCGTAACGCAGAACAATCGCCTTGTTTTTTCCTTTTAAGGGCGTTAAAAAAGCGATTTTTCTCATTTTTCTTACATCTTCGATGCCAAGTGCTGTCTCTTCAATAATGGTGATATCAAATGGGCTTATGGAGAGGTTACGGAGAAGCATCTCCGTGTGTGTTTGTCGATCAGCTTTATTTATGGCGGCTATAATAATGCTTTGCATGGTTTTAACAGTTAACAAATTGACAGTTAACAATTAACATAATGGGTGCTTTTCTTTATAGTTAATTTGTGAGACTGTTCACAGTTCTAACATAAAGCTATCATTCCGAGGTCAAAGCAGAAGAATCTTATCTATGGGAAGATCCTTCGCTACGCTCAGGATGACAAAATCGTGTCAGAAGTGTGACCTGTTACTAATTTGTTGTCTTGTTGACATTATAGCGCACAATTTTCTATTATTGAAATAGCGCCTATGAATCCAACTGCCCAAACGATGCCACAGACTATTGTTGATATTCTTTTCGCGGAGCATATACTCACCCCTTTGCAATACGAAGAAATAAAAGTAAAAAGCGCTTCTGAAGGAAGGGCTCTCGATGAGGTTTTAGAATCCATGCATATAGTTCCTGATGAAAATTTTGCCGAGGCAAAAGCAAAATTACTCAATGTCCCATTTATTTCGCTAGCAACAACGCCTTTTTCCCCTCAGGCATTAAATCTTATCCCTCGCGCAGTTGCCGAACGTTTTTATCTTGTACCATTCTTATTTGATGAAAAAACAAATTCCCTGTCTGTGGCAATGGCTAATCCGGCCGATTTAGAAGCGCTCCAGTTTGTACGGCAAAAAACAGGAAAAATTATTAAATCTTTTGCGGCAGCGCCTTTGGATATCACCAACGCAATCGCAACTCAATACAGACAAGAGCTGGTAACAGAAGTTGGCGCCGCTGTAAAAGAAACAGAAGATTTTAATAAAACACGTACTGTTGACAGTAGCCAGATTGCGCAGCTTATTAAAGAAGCGCCAATTGCAAAAATTGTGTCAACAATTCTTGAATATGCAGTTAACAGTAGGTCTTCTGATGTTCACATTGAGCCGCAGGCAGATAGAGTACGGGTAAGATACCGCATAGATGGTATTCTTTACGATCGCTTAAGTCTCCCCAAAGCTGTTCAGGAGGCGCTTGTTTCCCGCATAAAAATTCTTTCCGAAATGAAAATAGACGAGCATCGTACCCCTCAAGACGGGCGTTTTAATTTTAAAATCAGTAATAACGAAGTTGATCTTCGTAT
Organism: uncultured Gammaproteobacteria bacterium; assembly: GCA_964482825.1. Classification (GTDB taxonomy): domain Bacteria; phylum Patescibacteriota; class Microgenomatia; order Levybacterales; family UBA12049; genus CAYZZG01. Next base: position 18,305 of record CAYZZG010000002.1, on the reverse strand, counting down.
CTCTGTTTTACCAACGGTAAATGGAGAAAAAATTGTTATGAGATTGCTTCGAAAGTCTGGTGGTATTCCAACGCTTGGAGAACTGGGTCTTGGGGGGATAGCGTTAAAAAACCTAGAAACAAACATCTTGCGTCCTCACGGTATTATTATTGTCTGTGGACCAACAGGAAGTGGAAAAACAACAACGCTGTATGCGGTACTTGCCCGTCTTAACACCCCTAAAGTAAATATTATGTCGCTTGAAGATCCGGTTGAATACCAAATGGCCGGGGTTAACCAAGTACAGATTAACCCAGCCGTTGGTCTTACATTTGCTTCGGGTCTTCGTGCCTTTTTGCGGCAGGATCCAAATATTATCCTGGTGGGAGAAATTCGAGATGAAGAAACTGCAGACCTTCCACCATTCATACATCCAATGCTGCCGGAGTACTTCCCCGTCTGATTGATTTAGGAGCTGAAAAATTTTTACTTGCTTCAACTATGAACGCAGCAGTCGGTCAGCGTATTGTGCGAAAAATCTGTACTCATTGTAAGGAAAGCTACGCTCCTCCGGTTGAAGTTATTGCGGAAATAAAAGTTATTTTGGGAAACCTATTTCCTCAAGCAAACGAGATAAAACTTTATAAAGGAAAAGGATGCGACGAGTGTGGTGATTCGGGATATACAGGGAGAGTAGGAATTTTTGAAGTACTTTCCGTCAGCGAGAAAATCGCGCGTCTTGTGCTAGAACATCCGGATAGTGCTACGATAGAAAAGGAAGCAGTGCTAGAGGGAATGATTACTATGAAACAGGATGGTTATCTTAAGGTGCTTGATGGTGTAACAACTCTCGAGGAAGTACTGAGGGTAGCGCAAGAATAACAAATTAACGAAAACAACAAAGTAACAAAATAACAAGAATAACAAATTGACAAATTAACTATAAGGAAGTGCCTATTGTGTTAATTGTTAACTGTCAATTTGTCAATTGTTCGAAGTATGGATTTGCAAACTCTTCTTGGATTAACGGTAAAAAGTAACGCATCTGATCTACATCTGTTAGCTGGGATTCCTCCTTCGCTGCGTGTTGATGGAAGTCTTAGCTATATTCCCAATTATCAAGCACTCACACACGAGCAAATTGAATCTATGGTGTTTTCTATAATTACCCCAGAGCAAAAAGAATTGCTTATTTCCAACAAAGAGCTGGATTTTTCAATTGGTTTTGGAGGTGGCGAGCATGGAAATTTAGGAAGATTCCGCGTGAATGCTTACTACCAAAGAGCAAGCCTTTCTGCTGCTTTTCGTTTTTTGCCTCCCAATATCCGTACAATAGAAGATTTAAAATTGCCCAAAATCGCTCACACATTTGCGGTACTCGAACAGGGGCTAGTGCTCGTCTGCGGCCCAACAGGGCATGGAAAATCATCAACACTGGCGGCAATTATTAATGAAGTTAATTTAAATCGATCTTCGCACATTCTTACCATAGAAGATCCTATCGAATACGTTTATCCTCCGGGAAAAAGTATTATCTCCCAAAGAGAGATGGCAATCGATACACATTCTTGGGCAATGGCACTTCGCAGCGCGCTTAGGGAAGACCCTGATGTTGTTTTAGTCGGAGAGATGCGAGATCCCGAAACCATGGCTGCGGCAATCACTATTGCCGAGACTGGCCATTTAGTTTTTTCTACTCTTCATACCAATTCAGCTGCACAAAGCGTTGATCGTATTGTTGACTCATTTCCTCCCCATCAACAACCTCAGATTCGCGCACAGCTTTCCTCAACGCTTAAGGGAATTATTTCCCAGCGGCTTCTCACACAAATTAGCGGAGGCCGTATTCCGGCAGTCGAAGTTCTTATCGGGACACCGGCAATCGCAAGCAATATTCGTGATGGAAAAACACATCTTATTGATTCGGTTATTCAGACCTCTCAAGATATCGGCATGATAACTCTTGAAGCCTCCCTTGCGGCGTTAGTACATACCGGTTCAATTAGTATTGAAACGGGAAAAACTTTTGCAATGCACCAGGATGAATTCCTACGCCTCGTCGGATAACACCATAAGATATGAAATTAGTGTATAAGGCTATTGCAAAAGACGGAAAACCAGTACAAGGCATTATAGATGGTAAAGATATAAAAGAGGCAATTAGATTTCTTCGCTCCAGGGAACTTCTTCCTATTCGCGTTGTGCCGCAAGACGCACAAGGAATACAAAAGTATTTACCTTTTCTTTATCGGGCTAATGCCAGTGATGTGGTATTTTTTACCCGTCAGCTGTCATCTATGCTTGCATCGGGGCTTACCCTGATGCAGTCAATGACAATTCTAAAAGATCAAATTCAAAAGCCCGCCATGAGCAATGTGGTTAACGTTATTATTGCAGATATAGAAGATGGTCAGCCCTTCTCAAAGGCCCTGCAGAAGCATCCAAAAGTATTTTCTCCCATTTATGCTTCACTAATTAAAGCTGCCGAAACATCAGGGCTTTTAGACAAAGTACTTAATCGTCTTGCAGAAAACCTGGAAAAGCAGCAAAAACTTAAAAGCACCATTAAATCTGCTCTGATGTATCCGGCAATAGTTATAACGGGTATGATTGCGGTGGTAACGCTTATGATGATATTTGTGGTGCCTCAGCTTACCCTTTTGTATGGAAATCTTAATATTCCTCTTCCTTTGCCAACGCAGATTATTATTGGCTTATCGAACTTTATCATAGTATTTTGGCCGCTTGTTATTGGAATAGTGGTACTTTCTGTGGGGATTTTTACTCGTTGGCATGCAACCCCAAGTGGAAGACTTATTATTGACGATGCTATTTTGCGATTACCGGTTTTTGGTGTTTTAATTCGAAAAACAATTCTTACGGAATTTACCCGCACTCTTGGACTTTTGGTTGGAAGCGGTGCATTAGTAGTTGAGGCGCTAAAACAAACAGCCGATGTTGCAGGAAATATACTCTACAGAAACGCAATTATTGCCCTGTCTGCCAGAGTTGAAAAGGGTGTTACTGTTGGTGATGCAATGCAGGAATCCAAGTTATTCCCTGTAATATTGATGCAAATGGTGAAAATTGGAGAAGAAACTGGCAAATTAGACGAATCACTGGTAAAGGTATCTGAATATTTTGAGCGCGAAGTAGAAGCTGCGGTAAAAAATCTAACCACCGCCATGGAACCGATGATTATGATTGTATTAGGTGTTGGTGTGGCTTTTCTTATTATCTCAATTATCACGCCAATTTATAACCTAACCAACTCAATACAATGATAATAGTTAACAATTGACAATTGACAATTGACTATTGACTATTAACAATTAACAGTCAATTATTTCAAAGTGGGTCTTGACAAGCAAAAAACTATGTGCTTCACTAGATTTAGATGAAAATAATTCACAGCTTAATATTAACAATTAACAAAAATAAGTTATATAAAAAGTTAATTGTAAAATGTCAATTGTTAAAAGTTAGCAAGGGTTTTACCCTTATCGAGCTATTGGTTGTTATTGGTATCTTAGGCATTTTAGCTTCAGCGCTGGTTGCGACCATTGATCCTTTTGAACAATTAAGCAAGGCAACGGATTCCTCTACCCAAAATACCGCGGTTGAATTTGTTAATGCCTCAACTCGTTTTTACACCACTCATCAAAAACTTCCATGGGGCACAAGTGATAATTTAACCAGTTGTGCCGGTACAAATTCTATTTCAGCGCTTGCACTTAATAGTGCTGCTGGAACACAGTGTCTTAGAGATCTTATAACAGACGGTGAGTTAAAAGCATCATTTACCACCGCCACAAATATTACTAAAAATATTGTAATTTCTGGTATTGGAGACCCGGTAACATCGGGTTCGGGATCAATTGGCGCCACTGCCTGCTATGTACCACAATCAAAATCGGGTCAGAAGAATGCAAATACCAGATATAATGAGGCTGGGGTAGTAACTACAAGCTGTAAATCAATGAGTGGCGGAACTAATAATTGCTACTGGTGCTCGCTTTGATTCGTGCTGACCTTTTTTAGAAAAGGATTATTTCTGCCTTCTGTCCTTTTCTTTTTTATATCTATAATTTATACTTTTTATATTTCACTAAGTGTCTACGGTGGTGATGTTGGTGATTTAGTAAGTGCAATCTCGGTCAAAGGCGTAGCGCATCCGCCAGGATACCCCCTTTTTACAATGTTAGGTATTCTAACATTTTATCTTCCAATTGCAGCAACACCAGCCTTTAAAGTGGGGCTTATTTCTGCCATTTTTTCCTCACTAACCATTGTGATATTGTTTCTTGTCATCAAAAAATTTGGTGGAAAAAATCTGCTTGCTTTACTTGGAAGTCTTACTTTGGCCTTTTTTTACCAGTTTTGGCTCTATGCAGAAATTGCAGAGGTTTTTGCGCTTAATACCTTTTTCGCAGCTCTTCTTTTTTATTTATGGCTTTGTTTTTCTATAACCTCTAAAAAAATATACTTTTATTTAGGAACTTTTGTACTCGGTTTATCCTTAAGTCATCATCATACTATTGTACTTATATTCCCGGCGCTGTTTTTGCTGTTTATTAAAGGGATGAGGGGATCAGGAAGATTGGGGAAGTTAGGGAAGTTGGGGGTATTGGGGGTGTTATTAAGGGGGACGTTGTTGCTTTTAGTAGGCCTTCTTCCTTACCTCTATGTTCCAATTGCTGCCTCGCATAATCCGCCAATTAACTGGGATAATGCCACTAATCTACAAAACTTTATTCGTTTGGTACTGCGTCAAGACTATGGTTCGTTTTCCGCAGGTGGCTTTGTTCCTCCAAGCCTTGAACAACGATTTATCGAACTTAAAGGATACTTTATTTCCGTGTTTACCGGGTTTACTATTGCTGGGAGTATATTAATTTTCTTGGGGTCATATTATTTTGTTAAAAACAAACGGTTCTACTTTTTTGTGCTTATAACGGCATATCTTATCAGCGGACCGCTATTTATTTTCTATGCAGGATTTCCTATTAAGAGTACTTTTATTTTAGGGATATACGAAAGATTTTTTATTTTATCGACATTCTTTCTGGCAATTTTTCTCCCTTTTGGAGCAAATATACTTCTTAATCCCTTAGTACGTTTTGTCCAAAACAAAGAGCTTAAAAAATTAGCAGGATACAGCTTATTGTTGTTTTTTATAATCCCCTTCTCTCTTTTTAGATTTAATAACCAAAAAACAAACCTCTCAAGCATTTGGATTGGCGACAACTTAGGGTACGATTATCTTGCACATAACCCACAAAATAGCGTTGTTTTTCTTTCCGGAGATACGGAGCTTTTCAACACGCAGTATATGCACTACGCGCGGAGTGTTCGGAGCGATGAAGTTATTATTAATATGAATAATGTTGGCACAAGCAACTTTTTTAACACCGAATATAAAAAAGTTCTGAAAAAACACAAAGAATTTAAGGAAGGAGAAAGCGATGGAGTTCTCGCAACGATTGTAGAAATTGCAAAAGAGCGGCCGGTTTTTTCCATGGCAGAATTACAATATACAGACAAAAAGAAAAACAGACTTGTTTGGGTGCCAAAAGGTTTGTTAAAAGAGCTCTATGTTAATAAAGTACTACCAACAAAAGATGAGTACTCTAAAGAGGTTGAAACAATCCAAAATAAACTTCTTGTGCCTTTCGTTACAAAAGAAAATGCTTTAAAGCTGGGAAACCTTACCATCGCTGATATTAAGCGAAATTATGCAAATGCAGCGCTTGCTACTGGAAGTTTCTACATTTCTGAGTATCAAGATGACGAGAAGGCTTTTAGCTGGTATAAAAAGGCTCTCACAATTGATCCAAACTATAATACGACATATAAAGTAATAGGAAGTTACTACTTTGAGGAAAAAAAGGATTGTAAAAAGGCTGCCGAGTATTTTGGTAAATCGATTAATGTTGATCGATCAGACAGATTAAGTTTTTTTTTACTCTATAATGTAGTTAAGACTTGTCTTAAAGATGAAAGACAGGCAGAAAATATAGCCAAAAGCTTTCGGGAAAATTTTGGTGTAGAGTTTTTAACAGCAATTCAAAAAATCATAAAAGACTATGAATCGCTTAATAAGTAAGATACAAAAAGAGAAAGATGTTTTTTTAATCATTATTGCCAGTAAATTAGCCATTTTCATTATTATTTTTCTAGCATATAATCTTTTACCATTTGCAAAGACCTATTATTTCGCCAATTTTGTGTATCCACCAAATGAGCCTATTAGTTTAATATCAGCATACAAAACATGGGATGGTCATCATTATTTATTTCTAAGCGAGCAAGGATATAAAACAGGAAATATTTCAAATTCATTCACGCCGCTCTTCCCTTTTCTGATTCGTCTTACGACAACTCTTACGGGAAGTAGTTTTGTTAGCGGCTTTCTTATTTCAAACAGCATGTCACTAATTGGTTTTTATCTTTTTTATGTGTTTGTGAATAAGCTATATGGAAAAAAGGTTGCCTACAAGAGCCTTTTATTTTTGCTGGCATTCCCGGTAAGTTTTTACTTTTCACTTATCTATACGGAGTCTGTTTTTTTCTTACTTATTATGCTCTACTTTTTATTTTTATTCAAAAAAAACTATCTTGCTGTTTTCCTTATTGGCATTCTTCTTCCACTGGAGCGCTTTATTGGACTTTTTGTTATTATTCCTTCTCTTTATTATTACTTTTTTATAGACAAGCGGTTAATAATAAAAAGCCAAGTTATTGACTTTGTAAAGAATATTCAAAAAAAAATCATTCTGCTGTTTGGCCCTTTGATTGGTTTTGCTATTCATTTGCTTTTTATGTATTGGACAACAGGCGATCTCTTTGAGCAGTTTCGTGCAGCAACACTGTCCGTGTCCCAGCCTTCTATTTCGTACATGTTTCATCCATCACGGTTGTTTACTGTTGTATTCAACTCGTCTCTTACGCTTCATGGATTTAATAACTCAATTATCGACAGGATTTTCTTTTTTCTTTTTCTCTTCCTCCTTCCCATTATGTATAAAAGACTAGATAAAACTTTTTTCCTCCACTCCATTATAACCGGGTTATTTTTTATTTTTATTGGAGTTTTTATGTCATATACACGACATCTGCTTATTGTTTTTCCAATTTTTATATTATTGGGGATAATTGTAAATGAAAAAAAGTATTCCTTCCTGCAGTATCCGCTCCTTTTTTCAATGATTATGCTGCAATCACTTTTTCTTATTATGCATTCGCTTAATTATTGGGTAGCGTAAATATGATTATTTTTGCATCCATTCTCTTTATTGTTGGTATTTGCGTAGGAAGTTTTCTTAATGTACTTATTGATAGATTGCCAAGAAATGTATCGGTAGTAAAAGGAAGATCGCGCTGTGAATTTTGTAAAAAAGAACTTTCTTTTTTAGATCTTGTTCCTCTCATCTCTTTTTTTCTGCTTCATGGACAATGCCGGTACTGCAAAAAACCGATTGATTCCTTACTGCCCGTTGTTGAGCTAACTACAGGAGTATTATTTGGGGTAACCGCGTATTATATAACGGTTATAAACGTTATAACAATTATACAGTTAGGGTACTACCTATTTATAGTTTCCTCTCTAATAGTAATTTTTTTTGCCGATCTAAAATATGGCATAATTCCTGACAAAATTGTCTATCCAGCTGTTGTCGTAACGATTTTATTCATAATTCTTAATTCTAGATTCATAATTCTTAATTCTCTTTTGTCTGCATTGGGTGCTTTTCTTTTCTTTTTACTGCTTTTTTTAGCAACCCATGGTAAAGGTATGGGGCTTGGAGATGTAAAATTTGCCTTTCTGCAAGGCCTAGTTCTTGGTTGGCCGAGTATTCTGGTTGGTGTATACATGGCTTTCTTGACAGGGGCGTTATCGGGAATCATACTGGTTATATGGAGAAAAAAACGTTTTCGTGGCGGAACCATTCCTTTTGGTCCCTTTTTAGTAATTGGAACAATAATAGGTTTGTTTTGGGGAGACAGTATTTGGCAAAAAGTGGTGTTGGGTTTACTCTTGTAGAGCTTGTTATAGTAATGGCTGTTATTGCTACTCTTTTTGGAGTTTTCATCATGCTTTTTGATCCTGCGAAGCAACTAAACAGAACAAGAGATGCTACACGTCAACATGATCTTTACGCAATTCAATCAGCTCTTGACACTTATTTTAGCGACAAGAATTGTTACCCTTTAACTCTTAACAGTCTTGCTACAACATATCTCAGAAGTATTCCTAAGGATCCTATTACAAAAGTAGACTATGTATACCAAATAGAATCTACAGGCAATAATTGTCCTCAATGGGTAGTTCTTTACGCAAAGCTATCCTCTCCTCCGTCCACCTGCCAATTGGCCTCTACCTGTCGGCCGAACAATTTCTCTGCCGGTAACTATGCCTGTATTCCTTTGGGAAGTGTAAACTGTGCTACTATTAATGGGTACACGATTCCATGATAACAATTAACAATTCACAATTAACAATTAACAATAAGAAAAAGGAGTCAACTGTCAACTGTCAACTGTCAACTGTTCGCCAGCGTGGGTTTACGCTGATTGAGCTTATTGTGGTTTTTGCTGTAATTATTATTCTATTTGGAATGATACTTGCCGTTGTTGATCCTTTTTCTCAAATACAAAAGGCAAAAGATACACAGCGAAAATCTGATCTTTCGCAAATACAAAAAATTTTAGAACAATTTTATCAGGATAATAGTGGTAAATATCCCACAAGCTCTCTAACTTCCCATACTTGTGGTTCTCCTTCACAACCTTGTCCTTATAGAATTTTAGATTTGTCTAATCCGCCAGTTGCTATTGAATGGGGAGTTCCATTTTCTCCATATACAAATGTATTACCAAAAGATCCCGCAGGAAACAAACGCTATGTATATTATTCTCCTACATCTTCAAATGGACAAACCTATTATCTTTATGCTAGTTTAGATAGAGGATCAAAGGATCCGCAAATATGCAAAAATCTTAACGCAAATGGTGAATGCAGTACTGTTCCGGCAGCAAATCTTTGCGGGGGAAAATGTAACTACGGAGTATCTAGCGCCAATACCAGTCCATGACAACAATTAACAAATTAACAATTAACAGTTTACAATTAACAGTTAACGAAAGAAAACAATCAAAGTTGTCAATTGTCAATTGTCAAATGTCAAATGTCCGCCAGCGTGGCTTTACTTTGATCGAGTTGCTGGTGGTATTGGCAATTATTGGAGTTTTGGCTTCGTTTATCATGAGCAACTTTATTGGCATCCGCCAGCGGGCACGGGACTCGCAGCGAAAATCGGACGTACGGCAAATTCAGTCTGCCCTCGAACTTTACCGTGCGGATGTTGGTTCTTATCAGTCAACAGCAAATTTTCCTGCTTGTGGTAACACATTATCTTCGGGAGGAGTAACATATATGACGAAGGTTCCATGCGATCCCCTTAATACCACAACTGGTTATACCTATACTTCTGGAGGAACAACCTACAGTATTATTGCCTGCCTTGAAAATAGTAACGACACAGAAATAGATACAGTTAGTAATGTTAAACAAAATTGTACTGGTAGTTCAACATTGTGGAGACGGACATTTAACAACCCCTAATGACAATTAACAAATTAACAATTAACAGTTTACAATTAACAGTTAACGAAAGAAAACAATCAAAGTTGTCAATTGTCAATTGTTAAATGTTAAATGTTCGCCAGCGGGGTTTTACACTCATTGAATTATTAGTTACGGTCAGTATTATTGCAATTCTTTCCACAGTCGGTGTGGCTGCATTTGTGAGCTATAGCAGAACACAAGTTCTTAATGCGGCAGCGTCCGACCTTTTTACTACCTTACAGATCGCCCGCTCGCGCGCAGCATCGCAAGTAAAAAAATCTCCTGAATGCGACAATAAAGTTTTAGAGGGATATAAGGTGGTACTGTGCGGTTTGGATGGACTTAATCCTTGCGTAGCAGATAATGTAATTGGTAATTATGAGATGGATATTATTTGTTTGGGAACAGCAACAAGAATTTTGTCAAAAAAACTTCCTCCGGCTGTTGCTTTTAATACAACTTTTGCTGAGTCTACAGAGTCGATATTTTTTTATCCGCTTAAAGGCGGAGTAAGCGGTATTGGAACCATTACTATTGGTTTTACTCCTTCAGGGCTTACGCCGGATAAAATTATTACTATTTACAGAGATGGAAGAATTACGATCAATTAATGGAGAAAAAGGACAAACGCTTTTAGAAGTACTGGTGGCGCTTACCGCTGCGGTGGTGGTTGTTTATGCCATTACTACAGCGGTTATCTCGGCACTAAGTAACGCGCAGTTTAGCAAAAATCAAGTGCTTGCGGCACAATACGCGCAGCAAGGGATAGAAATTATGCGCCAGATAAGAGATTCTGATTGGTCTAAATTTTCGTCGTATAACGAGACAACTTCAACACTGCATTATTGCCTGGCTAAAAACATTAGGGAGTTAGGTTCTCCTCAGGTAAATGCATGCGAAAAAAATGTTGATGATTTTATTCGGGAGGTACAGATTCAAAAAAATTCTCCTGACTGTACTCAATCTTCTCGGGTAACAAATGCTGCAAAGATAACCGTTACTGTATCGTGGTCGGACGGAAAATGCCCATCTGGAAATTTATATTGTCATAATGCAAAATTGGTATCGTGTTTTTCCGATTTTCAAGTAGTTACTACACCATGATAACAATTAACAAATTAACAATTAACAGTTTACAATTAACCCTTCGGCTTCGCTCCCGCTTCGACTCAGCGAGGCGAGCAGGGCAGGCAGTTAACAATAAGAAAAAAAAGTCAATTGTCAATTGTCAATTGTTAACTGTTCGCGAGCGAGGTTTTACGTTCATCGAACTACTTGCTGTTATTGCGGTACTTATTGCCATTGGTGTTATTGTCGGCACCATACTTTTTACCTCTCTTCGCGGCACAAATAAAACAAATACTATTACCATTGTTAGGCAAAATGGCAACTATGCGCTGTCTTTAATGTCAAAAATGATTCGGGAAGCAAGAAGTTTTGATGGGGTGAGCACGGCTGAAAATGGTCCATATACGGTTAACTGTCTACAGTCTACTCCTGTTCCTCCTTCGCCTACCCCCACACCGATATCTTATAAATTTCTAAAGATAACATCATTTGATGATCGACAAACAACGTTTGCATGTTGCTCCAAAGTCTTACCAACACCGTCGTTTATTGCTTCAAGCAGCGCCAGTCCTGCGTGCACGCTTAGTTTGGCCAATACTCCCCTTATTGATACTGGTGTTGTATCGTTTAATGCATCAACTTGTTCATTTACCTGTACGCAAGCAAGTTCTTCGAATGTGCCGGCCATTCAAATCCACTTTGAGTTAGGTAGTTATAATGCTAATCCGACAGTCTTACCAGAAAAAACAGTGGGGCCAAATCCGATTCCTTTTGATACCTCTGTAACATTTCGCAATCTAGTTAGATAAGACCCTCTTGTTGACATACCTCTCAATGGTTGATACGCTAAATATAGATATTATGCGCAATTCACAAAGTGGACAAGCGCTTCTTATTGTTGTGTTGATAATGGTGGTATCACTTACAGTTGGTCTTTCTGTTGTATCTCGCAGTATAACCAATTTACGTACTACCTCCGAAGAAGAAAGTTCACAGCGTGCATTTTCTGCTGCAGAAGCAGGAGTTGAACAAGCAATTAAACTTGGTTGTACGCCTAGAGCTGATGGTACTTGCGAAGTAATACCCGGAAATTTTACAGGGGAAAATTTCTCCAGCTTTACCGTTAACATTGCGACAATTTCCGGAACAGAATTTTTGCCCAATGCGGGGAATCTTATTAAAAAAAATGACAGTATAGATATTTGGTTACTTCCCCATAATAGTGATGGATTAGTTGATTTTTCCGATCCCTGGGATGGTAATCTTACCGTCTACTGGGGTTCGTCTTCTGATGTATGCGCCTTAGATAATACAAATACAAAAGCTGCCGTAGAAATACTTCTTCTTACAGGTACAGGATATGCTGACGCAAAACTTACACGGTATCCTGTTGATTCTTGTACCACCACTACTCCTCCTCGTACAGATATTAATAATTTTTGTTCACCAGCTGGTGGTTTGGGATGTCCAAGTTATTCAAGCGGAGGAAGTATAGGAGGTAAATCATTTGCCAACG
>CAYZZG010000002.1:0-6104 GCA_964482825.1 uncultured Gammaproteobacteria bacterium | reverse complement strand
ACAATATCGATAATAAATGGTCTTCTTGTTCGCGTAATCCCGCTTTATGCAAATACCATTATTGGCGCACAAGGATCGGTTTCTATGCCCTCGCAAGGAAAAAGGATTGAATCTGTAGGTAAAGCGGGAACAACAGAGCGAAAAATAATTTTTTATCAAGGATTTAGCGCATTGCCTGTGGAACTTTTTCCACACACTCTTTTTTCACCAAACTAATATGGCAGCACAAGTATTTGGACTTGATATTGGAGCAACAACAATAAAAGCAGTTTGGCTTGCGCCGCAAAAGCAAGGATTTCTGCTCAAAGCCGCTTCTATTAAGCAAACACCTGCAAAAGGGATGCTCTCAGAGGCTCCTATGGATCAGGAAGAAATGGCTCAGGCCCTGCGTACGCTTGTTTCTGAAGCAAAAATTGGCGTACGTACTGTAAATATTGCACTTCCAGAAAATCAGGTTTATACAAAGATACTTGACATGCCAGTACTTTCCGATAAAGAACTTTCTTCCGCAATTTATTGGGAAGCAGAACAGTATATTCCAGTTCCACTGGAGACCATGACATTAGACTGGCGTATTCTTAAAAAGCCAGAGGGAAAAGATACAGCAGGGAAAATGCAAGTGCTTCTAGTTGGCGCGTCTACAGCTCTAATTGGTAAATATGACAGAATTATGCAATTAGCTAATCTTAGTATTGCAGCAGTTGAGACAGAAATTCTTTCCTGCGTCCGCGCGGTTATTTTGGGTGATAATTTTCCAAATACAATCGTGGTAAATATTGGAGCAATAAGCACTGCCCTTGCAATAGTGAAACAGGGAATTATTACTTTTACCTATACCATTCCCACAGGAGGTGCGGCAATTAATCGTGCTATTGCGGCAGATTTTGGTTTTACTGAATTACAGGCAGAAGAATATAAAAAAGTATATGGCGTTTCAGAAAAAAACTTAGGGGGAAAAATAGGCCAGGCAACGGCGCCAATTCTTACCACAATTGCTAACGAGGTTAAGAAAGCAATTTCCCTTTATATAGATAAGTATAAATCAGAAGATCCCATCGTCCAAATTATTTTGGCTGGTGGCACAGCAAAACTTCCCGGTATCGATCTTTTTTTTGCGCAAAATTGCGGTATAGAAACGGTACTGGCAAACCCCTGGAAGATACTTTCATCACAGGAAGTACCTAAGGCTATTCTGGATGAAGCTCCAGGGTATACTATTGCCGTGGGTCTTGCTATGCGCAGCGATGAATAAGAATATAAATCTTTATCCCCGAAAAAACAAGAAGGGCGAGAAAAAGAAAAAAATAGAGTTTTTTCTTCGAATGGGTTCTATTGTTATGTTGATTTCTGTAGCTTTTGGAGCAGCAATCCTTTTTTTTCTTCAATCACAATCAGCAATACCATCCTTAAAAGAAGAAGAGCAATCATTGATAAGCAAACTTTCTTCCCAACATGGCAAAACCGCAAAGTATTTGCTTATTAATGATCGTTTAAGAAGTATTACTGATCTAACTCGCCAGCGCTACCCAATGGATCAGTTATATACAGTGGTAACAGAACAACTTCCAAGCAGAGTCGTTCTGAATGGATTTTCTGTAGAAAAAAAAATTTTGGTGGTTTCTGCCTCTTCATCTTCCCTCGAAGCTCTTAATACTTTTATTGAAAATACAAGTAAATTAGTGAAAGATAAAAAATTCTTAAGGAAATTAACTCTTAACAGTTTAGGGTATGATCTTAAGAGCAGTGCATATTCACTTACGCTGGAGGCTGATCTGCTATGAATCTAAGTCAAGATGTAAGCCTTGATATGCTTACTAAAGGAATAGATCCCGGGACAATGCGAATTCTTTATTATCAGAATAAAGGATATTTGGTTTCGGTAGTTATAATAATAACCTGCTTTCTTCTTTTTCTTTTTTTAATTATTCCACAAATACAAAATGTGTTTTCTATTAAGGCACAGGAGGAAGAATATAGACAGAAAATAGCTGTTTTGAAAGAAAATGTTGCTTTTCTTAGTCTTCTTGATGATAATCAGCTTAGTTCTCAAACACAGCTTGTTGCTAAAGCTTTGCCAACAGAAAAAGATTTTGTTAATATTTTATATGCAATTTCATCGGTTGCTGACAATAGTGATGTTTCTTTGGGAGATTTTGCCTTCGGAATTGGCGATATATCACCTTCCGCCTCTGCAGAAGGCCTTCGTCCTTCGGTGCAGGTTGAGATTTCCATTCGTGGTGACACAGCAGGTGTTAGGCGGTTTATTGCAACACTGGCAAAACGGATACCACTTTCTGAAGTGATAAGTTTATCAGGAAACAGTAGTGGAGCATCAATGGTTGTTAATTTTTATTATCGTTCTCTTCCATCTTTTACTTTTGATGATAATTCCCGTATTCCTGCTCAATCAAAGGCTGATGGAGAGCTTTTACAAACACTTGAAGCATGGCAGCCCGCAGGAAGTCAATTATTAACACCATCTTCAACTTCATCGGCCGGTAAGCTCTTAGGACCGTTTCAATAAGTCAGGCCGGCGGTTTTGTGTGCACTTTATTGCTTGTTCCTCTCGCCACATTTTAATTTTTTCGTGATTACCAGAAAGCAGAATGTCTGGAACCTTTTGGTTTTGGTATGTATTAGGTTTGGTATACTGAGGATATTCAAGTAGTATTACTTTTTTATTATTAACTGCTGATTTTTGGAAAGACTCAGATAAACTCGATGCATCTTTCCCCAATACCCCAGGAAGTAGTCGGACCACACTGTCAATAATAACCATAGCGGGAAGTTCTCCACCGGTTACTACATAATCACCAATTGAAATTTCTTCATCAGTAAATTTTCTTATCCGCTCATCGATTCCTTCGTATCTGCCGCAGATAAAAATTAAATGGTCAAAAAAAGTTAGCTTTTTTGCTTTTGCTTGATGAAAAACTGTTCCTTGCGGGTCAAGAAGAATGACTCTTTCGTTGCAATTGGTTTTACATCGTGCGCTTTGTAATGCCTTATCGACCACATCAACGCGCATTACCATTCCTACCCCTCCCCCGTACGGCGTGTCATCTACTATTTTGTGTCTTCCAATTCCAAAATCTCGAATATTAACATAGCTAACTTCGACTTTTTGTTTTTCTTGAGCAATTTTAAGAATTGAATGATTTAGGGGGCTAACAAACATTTCTGGAAAGAGAGTAAGGATGGAGATTTTCACTGTGCTGTTTCGGTAAGAGATATGGTAATTTTTTTACCTTGTTTAATTGCAGGGATTTTCATTACATTTCTTATTGCGCGAATAATCCTTCCTTCTTTTCCAATCACTTTTCCCATGTCCTCTTTGGCAACATCAACAGTAAAATTAATCATGCCATTTTCTTCATACTCCTTAATGGCTACTTTATCGGGGTACTCCACAATTGACGAAACAATATTGGATAAAATTTGCTTCATAAATCTTATTTAACAAGCTTTGATACAGTTGGACTTGGATAAGCTCCCTGTTTTATCCAATACTGGTAGCGATCCTTGTTAATTTCTTTTTTTTCACCATGTTGCCCTTTTTCATACCATCCAAGGATTTCTATTGCTTTTCCATCTCTTTTACTGCGTTTCTCTTTTACCACAACTCGGAATTTTCTCTCCCCCTTTTTCCCCATTCTGGTAAGACGAATAACAACTGCCATAATAATAACATTTATTATATCATTATTTTGACAGCTTCTCAAGCCCAGTTAAAACGCTGGTGCTTCAACAAAAAAATGAATTCAAATTGGTTTGGTTTTCGACTTTAGAACTGATATTATCTAAGGTTTTAACTGGGCAAGCCCTTGCATTGCAGCGCTTTCTTCGGCTTCTTGCTTGGATTTTCCTTCGCCTTTCCCAAGTAATTTGTCTTCCATAAAAACGCCGACAGTAAAGATTTTTGCGTGTGGAGGACCAACTTCTTCGAGTACTTTATATATTGGAGATGTTCTTTTGATTGCCTGAATATGTTCCTGAAGAAGACTCTTAGGGTCCTTAAATGCTTTTTTTTGTACGAATTCGTCAACATTTGCTAAAACAGTATTTTTAATAAACGTAGAGACGGTTTCCATTCCTGCATCAATAAATAGTGCTCCGATAAATGCTTCAAAGCTGTCTGCTAGTAAACTTTGATTTTCCCTTCCTTTTGACTCTATCTCACCGCGAGAAAGACGTAAATAGTTTCCAAAATCAAGAGAGCGCGCATGCATCGCCAGACTTTTTGTATTTACTAATAGCGATCTAAGATTTGTTAAGGTTCCTTCTTCAAAGTCGGGATATTTTACAAAAAGATACTCAGAAACTACAAAAGATAGAATGCTATCGCCTAAAAACTCAAGACGTTCGTTGGACGCAATCACCTCCTCTGTTTCATTAAGAAACGCGCTGTGAGTAAATGCCTGTTCAAACAATTTTTGATTTTTAAATTTTGGAAGCTTCATGTGAAATAATAGTTCCCAATACTCCATTAATAAAAGATGGACTTGTCTCGCCGCCATACTCTTTGGCAAGCTCTATGGCCTCATCGATAACCACTTTTGGCGGTTCTTTTTTTTCAATCTGTAATTCATAAACAGCAAGCCGTAATATAGCCAAATCAATTTTATTTATCTTATTAATTGGAAATTCGACAGCTGCTTTCTCTATTAGTGTATCAATTTTTTGCCGATTAGAAAAAATCTCTTTTGTTCGTATATTTACTTTCTGTGAATGAAAATCCATGCGGAATAATTCTTCCACCAAAGTTCTTCGTTTTGCGTGGCGTGGATCATGGGGTGTTTTCATGTCGACTTTGGTTGGCGCAAAACAATAACTTGCTTCCCCTTGTAATAACCACAGGCAGAACATACTGTATGTGGAAGAGTTATTGCCTGGCAATTAGGGCACACAATACCCTTTGGGACTTGCATAACAATGCTCGCGCGCCGTTTTCCTTGTCGTTGCCTAGAATGTCTCTTTTTTGGCTCTTGCGGCATAAACTCCTTTCAGTCGTAATTTCCAATACTACAAATTTCAAATATCAAATAACTACCAATGTTACATTTGAAATTGGTAATTATTGGTAATATTTTATATTATATTAGATTTCTTTTCTCTGCGCAAGGTTTGATAGCATTAGTCAGGGGTGACTGATACGACGATATCGTTTTTAATTTTCTCTTTCAGCAAAGGATATTTTGAGAGATTTTCAAAAATCTTCTCTGCTTCTTTTCTCGCTTTTTCAATCAACAAAATATCAGAAAATGAAGCAATTTTTAACATAGCAATACCATGTTGTTTTGTGCCGTAGAGGTCGCCAGGGCCGCGCATTTGTAGATCAAATTCTGCAAGAGAGGTTCCTACATGCATGGTTTCCATTGCTTTAAGTCTTTTGGTAGTTTGTTCATTCTTAGACTCAGTAAATAATAGACAGTATGATTGCTTTTCTCCCCTACCAACCCTTCCTCTTAATTGATGAAGTTGGGAGAGTCCAAATCTCTCTGCTGCTTCGATAATAATAATTGTGGCATTTGAGATATCAATACCAACTTCAACCACCGGTGTGGCAACCAGAATATCGTATGTTCCATTATTAAATTCTTGCAGCACCTTATCTTTTTCTTTGCTTTTCATTTTGCCATGGAGAAGTACTAGACGAAACTTAGTAAAAACTTCTTTTTGTAATCGCTCAAACTCTTTTGTGGCTGCTTTTACAGTTTGCATGCTTTCTGATTCTTCAATAAATGGACAAACAACAAAAACTTGAGAATTAGTTTCTCTTATTTGTTTTTTTATCCATTCATATGCGTCTTGACGTTTTTCTGGTGGCACCAACCATGTTTTAATCTTTTTTCTGCCTTTGGGCATTTCGTCCAAATAAGAAAGATCGAGATCGCCGTAAAGCGTTAGCGCCACAGTTCGCGGAATTGGGGTTGCGGTCATGGTTAGTAAATGAGGATTTTTCCCTTTGCTGCGAATAATTGCTCGTTGCTCGACACCAAACCGCTGTTGTTCATCAATCACCACCAGACCCAATCGATCAAAGCTCAATTTTTCTGAAAGGAGAGCATGAGTACCTACTAAAATATCAGTATCAAGTATAGGGT
>CAYZZG010000001.1:109683-117259 GCA_964482825.1 uncultured Gammaproteobacteria bacterium | reverse complement strand
AACCACTTCTCTATTTTTTTGATTTATCGGAACAAGCGGCAAACGAAAAACTTCTTCAATTTTACCCATCATAGAAAGTGCTGTTTTTACCGGAATTGGATTTGATTCAATAAAATTAACATTCATAAGCGGCAAAAATTTATAATGAATTTTTGCCGCTTTTACAAAATTACCCTCAAGCGCAGCATTAACCATATTGCTAAGCTGTTTTGGTATTTCATTGGCTGCCACCGAGATAATTCCAACACCGCCAACAGCCATAAGCGGAAGGGTAATGGCATCGTCTCCGGACAAAACAGAAAAGTGTTTTGATGCCCCTTTAATAATTTCCATCATTTGATTTATGTTGCCGGATGCTTCTTTTATTCCAATAATTGATGGAATGTTTTTGGCCAACATCAGTGTGGTTTGAGCTGTAATATTAGAACCTGTTCTACCTGGAACATTATAAATAATAATCGGCAGATCAACCGCTTTACTGATGGCTTTATAATGCTCCAACAGCCCGGCCGGCGTTGGCTTGTTATAAAAAGGCGTTACATGTAAAAGCGCATCTGCTCCTGCTTTTTTAGCTAGTTTTGATAACGTGATTGCTTTTACTGTATCGTTGCTGCCTGCTCCGGCAATAACCGGAACTCGTTTACTAACTCTCTTAACCACTGTTTTGACCACTAATTCGTAATCATCAAGGGTCATGGTGGCTGCTTCTCCTGTTGAACCACAGGGCACAATTCCGTAAATACCACTGTTTACTTGAAAATCAACCAATTCTTCTAGGGTTTTTACATCAACTGCTCCATCTTTTTGAAACGGTGTTACAATCGCCGTAATTGCTCCTGTTATTTTTTTCATTTTTTTACCCGCCGACCAAGCGCTCCGTGAGTCGCGTCAAACGCGATAAAACGGTAAGCTTAGGCGGGCTTATTAAACAACTCATCAAAACTATAAAACCCTTTTTTTCCCTTTATAAACTCTGCTGCAAGCAGTGCGCCTTGGGCAAATCCTCGTCTGTTATGCGCATTGTGAGACAATCTAATTTCGTCAGCCAAACTATCAAAAATAATTTCGTGAAAGCCTGGAAATCTGCTTGTCCTAAGCGAGGCAAAATGAAATTCTTCTTTTTTAATTTGCCGATCAAGCCTGCCGGTTTGAAACATTTTTTTAGCAGGGAAGTTT
Organism: uncultured Gammaproteobacteria bacterium; assembly: GCA_964482825.1. Classification (GTDB taxonomy): domain Bacteria; phylum Patescibacteriota; class Microgenomatia; order Levybacterales; family UBA12049; genus CAYZZG01. The sequence goes on along the minus strand of CAYZZG010000001.1, from coordinate 116,083 downwards.
TTAAGTACTATACTTGCTAGTTTTTTGGCCGTGCCGCTGGGGCTGTCTTTTTTACCGGTGTGATGAATCTCAAATCCGGCTACATCGTAATCTTCAAATTTACCAATTAGTTTACTGGCAAAATCCACGATCTGAAAAAAAATATTTGCTCCAACTGAAAAGTTTTGCCCATATATAAAGCCTATTTTCGCTTGTTTGATGATCTTCTCCATCGTTTTTAACTGATCGTACCAGCCCGTGGTACCAACAACCATGTTTACCCCAAGCTTCGATACTGTTTTTATGGTTTTAAGAATAATTTCCGGCGAGGTAAAATCAATTGCCACATCTGCATCCTTTATACCTGTTACATCTAGTGGGTCCTGAGGAGTCCTGTAACTAATGGAAACTATTTTGTGAGAAGTCGGCGCTATAACATCTTCCAACTCTTTTCCCATGTTTCCATGACCAATAAGTGCAATTTTCATAGCTTAATTCTCCAGTAATCCATGATGAAGTATTCTAACAACCTCATCTGCATCTTCTTCTTTTACCACTATTGTCTCATTAACCTTTGATGGTCCAGTTGATATCATCTCTACATTAATATTTTTCTCTTCAAGTCGAGTATACATTTTTCCTGGCACCACTGGCATAGTTCCCACAGGTCTTCCTATTACAGAAACAGTTGCCCGATTGTTTCTCACTGTTACATCTGCTAATTGCTGTAAATCTTTAACCAGTTTCTTTGTATCGTAGTTTCCATCTATAGTCAAGGAGATATTTACTTCTGATGTTGAAATAAAGTCAACAGAAATTTTATGCTGGGCAAACAATTTAAAAATCCTGTATAAAAACCCATGCGTATGAAACATCTTTGGAGCATAAATATCTATTATCCTTATTCCTTTTTTACAAGCTATAGAGGTGATAATATGGTTTTTTTGCACCTTTTGTAGAATAGTAGTCCCTTTATGAGTAGGATTATGGGTGTTGAGTATTTTTACTGGTATATTTTTTTCGATGGCTGGAAGAATGGCCTTTGGATGAAGCACTTTTGCACCCAATACCGCTAGTTCGGAAGCTTCATTGTAGGAAACAAATTCCACTGTTTTGGCGTTTTTAACTATTTTTGGATCAGCGGTCATAATACCGTTAACATCGGTCCAAATTTGTACTTCACTTGCTTCCAAACAAGACCCCAGAATGGCAGCAGTGTAATCCGAACCACCCCTCCCAAGCGTAGTAATTTCTCCTTTTGCTGTTTTACCAATAAAACCAGTAACTACCGGCACCACACCCTTTTTTAGAAACGGTAAAAGTATTTTTTTTGTTTCTTTCCTTGTTTCCGCAGCCAAAAAATCCGCCAAACCGAAACGATCATTGGTAATAATAAATTCTGTTGCCTTTATCGGAAGAGAATTAATCCCATGCAAAACCAGCGCATTACTAATAATATATGAAGACATAATTTCGCCATAAGATACAATGCGGTCGCTTAATGCTTTTGTTTTTCTTTTTCTTTTAGTGAGCTTTTCTACTTCCTTAAGATTTTCATCAATAAATGAAATGGTTTTTTTTGGTATCGCACTATCCTTCCAAAGGGCATAAATAAGATTTTCGTGTTTTTCCCTTATTTGTTTGAAAATATGATTTATCGGGGTTTGCTGATGCTCCTGAACTAAAAGCAGTAAATCAGTAACGCCACTTAATGCAGAAACTACAACTACAACTGGAGACGTTTTATTTTCTCTATCAACAATAGCAACAACTGTCTCGATGCTTTCTCTTGTGCTAACCGATGTTCCTCCAAATTTAACTATAATTGAACCAGTATGACGCATAAAATAAAAAACTCCTCTCTGGGAGGAGTTCTTAGGTTTTTCCACCAAGAAAACCCCTCAACAAGGGTTCTTCTTGGTCTTCTTTACCACCAGTCTTATTTGCATACTTTTTTAGTATAGTACTTATAGTTACTTAACGTCAACTATTTTGTAAACAATTCTTCCGGCTGGCGCTTCGACCTCTGCAACATCGCCAATCTTTTTGCCCATAAGCGCTTTTCCCAATGGTGATTCATGAGAAATTTTCTTTTCTGCTGGATCTGCTTCCCATTCACCAACCACCATGAATACTTCTTTTTTACCGGCAATATGAAGCGTTACCATAGAACCAAGCTTAACGGCTTTATGCGAAGACCCCTTCCCATTTCCTCCGTGAATAACGCTTACTTCACGAAGCAACTCTTCAAGCTCTGCTATTCTGCCGTCGATAAAAGAAAGTTCATCCCTGGCTGCCACATACTCGGCATTTTCGGAAAGGTCTCCCATGTTGCGTGCGGCAGAAACACGCTCAAGCACATCTGGACGACGTTTGTTAAGCAATTGATCATGTTCTTTTCTAAGCTCTGCTAATCCTTCTTTTGTCAGGTAAATTTTTTTATGCATATGTTTTTACTGTATTAAAAACAAATTCCCTCTTCAATTAGACTGAGGGAATAAGACTTACTTATATTAAACAAAAGCATGGTATAGCAAATATTTTCCTTTGTCAATAACCTCTAGTACTTACTATGTACAAAAATTGACCTATTTGAACTGGTTAATAATGCTATAGGTTTCTTTTTTCCGCTGTTCTGTTATTTTCACTTCTACAATGCCTCTATCCGGCTGTCCATAGTAAATATGGTAGCCCAGAGGCGCTGTTAAAACAAACGGCAAAACTACTAGATCCTCTTCTCCTTCTACAATCATAACAATTCGCGCTGAAGAAACGGTAGTAAAGATATCTTTACAGGCTTTGAAGGTTGATGATGTCAAAGTACCCGCAGGATTATCTGTCGAAATTTTTGTTTCTGATCCACTAAATCCATGCTCTTTTATATTCGAGAATTTTCTTTTTCTAGCAACAAAAAAATCAACAACCGAAATTCTCTGCCCGATATTATAGTTATTAAACGAAGCAGTTACCACATCACCAACAGTAATAATTTTGGAGGGGTCAAAACTTCGACGTTTAAACCATGTGTCTACATCTGTAATAAGATTGCCAAAAGGCTGTTTTAATTTTTTTCGAAGAGAAAGTGTTAGTCGCAAAGGGAACTGCCATAAGGGACTTATAAAAAGTTTTCCTTCTCTAGTAATCTCCCCTTTTCTAATCCTAACCGAAGAAATTGGCATACCATCTTCTGTCATAACTATTGGACATTCAACCATTTCAAGCGGTTGTTTTCCTTCTGTTTTTCTTTTATGATTGATCATTTTTGCTCCAGCAAGTGAATCTTTTGAGACAATAATCGCTTGGATAGGAAGACTTTCCCATTGAGGAGGAATAAAAATCGTATCAATCGGAAGAATTTCGACATTTTCTTCGGCTCTTTGCTCGCGAAGGTAATTGATGACTGAACTTTTTCTTGACTGATATGGTTCAATCTCTGTTTCTTGCCTTTTTTCTTTTCCAAAGGCATCACTTGTTAACCCAAGAAGTACTTTTTTTCCTTGATCTAAAGCGAACCTAATAAACTCTTTATGGCCATCATGAAAGTGATCAAAAGTTGCTCCGCAAACAACCAGATTATATTTTTGCATGTCTTAAACGTTTATTATACTCTTTAAGTATTAGTTTTCGGTAGTCATGGGGATGAAAGGCAAGTAAATTATCCAAAATAGTTTCATTTGACCGATGCTTTCTCATGTATGCTAGCTGGATACATTTTGTTAAATGTTCAGAGATATTAAGATATTGAGATATTAAGATATTAAGTAATACTCTCTTAGTATCTTTATATCTTAGTATTCTAATATCTATGGCATTATACATATACTCCTTAATCCATCCATTTGCAGCAATGAACCGCTGGTGTGTATTTTTTCTCTCAAACAGCGGCATCATTTGAACAATCTCATGAGCAGTATAAAGATCCTGTCTTTCTTGAGTAAACGCCAATGCTGACTCGTCGATAAACATATTCAAACATGCTTTATTAACAACATTTTTATTATTTTTTGTCCTTAACAATCTCATTAGTCTTAAGAGGATTAACGCAAAGAAACGTGTACTCCACAGTGTATTCTTTACTGTAATAATAAAAAAATCAATATCATCATTTGAATCAACATTACTCATCGAAAGCCCTCCGCTTATTCCAACGAATTGAACTGTGGGAATAAACGAAATTAAACCAGCAATTTTATTTGCTCTCTTTATTTTTTCTCTTGCATATTTCTCTCTTTTTTTTCGGAGGCGAACAATATGAGATCGACCTTTCAGAAACCAAAATCCATCTTTTTGTTCAATCTCTTTATTGAATTTATTTAGCTGTTGAACGATTACTTCTTTAGGGACTGGCTTTTGACTAATGAGAAACTTATAAATCTCATCTTCAGTAAGAGGAAAATTAAAAATATCACTATAAATTAAAGTCTTAAGAATTGAATTTTTAATACTGCCTACCACATCAGCATTATATCTTACTTTATTGCCCGTATTGGCTAAGGACTTGGGAGACGCCTTGAGAAAGCGTTTCTACTGCGCTTTCGGGAGAAGTATTAGACAGTATTGCCCGGACTGCATTTCCTAAATACCCATTCATCTGTGAGTTTAATCCATTATCATAGGTGTCGGAGGCAAAAAATGATGACATCGCTCCTTGTGCTTGACTTAAGAAAGGAGATAAATAAATATTATCCTTGACAGTAGAGGCTAAATCAACCCTAGCATATGGCGTTCCAAAAAGACGTGTTTTTGATTGTTCGGTAAACAATTTTTGAACAGTCTCTTTTTTGGCTAAAAATTGCATAAACTTTAGCGATTCTTTTTGATGTTTTGTTTTTTGAGATACTCCTTCTACCCAATAGCTGGCTACCGTAATATCCCTATTTGGCAAATGAGGAACAGGAACTATTTCAAAAACAAGGTCTTTATTAAGAGCTTTAATTGTAAAGATATCCCACGAATAACCAAAATACATCGCAAGGTTACCTTTGGCAAAAGCAAGTATAGATGGGTCAAGCGTTTCATCCCAAACCTTACCTTCGTCTTTTGTAAAAGACACATAAAATTGCAACGCGTCGCTCGCATTGCTAACGGTTGTATTAAGGCTTTGTAAATCCGCACCATTTTGCAAAAGAAGAAGCGAAATAATATCAGGAGCATGAGTAATATTATCAAAGGCTCCAAGCGCAGCGCCTGCTGTTTTTATTTTACCTGTCTCATCTTTTACTGCTAATGCTTTCGCGCTACTTGCAAAGTCCTCCCATGTCGTTGGGGCTGTAACACCTGCAGCCTGCAATGCTTCTTTATTAAGAAATAATGCTAATGTATCTATTCCCAATGGTATTCCATACACTGCGCCATTTTTTATTAAATCCTTTTGCGCAGCAGAATAGTATTGTTGCTTAAAGTCGCTACCGGAAATCACACTTGTTGGAAGAGGCAATAATATGGTTGACAATTGTGGCACCCAGGTATTATGGTACCTGAAGATATCTGGACCGGTACTGTTTTTTATTCGGGTTACTAGTCGTTCACGATATTGTTTTGGATCTTCCTTAGAATAAACAACAGTAATATTTGGATTTGCTTTCTGAAACTCTGTAATTAAAGATTGCATAACAGACGCATCCTCCCATAAACCCCAGTAAGATACTGTTACTTTTTCATTTGATTTTGATCCAAAAAGCGGAACAACAAAACGGATAACAAGAAAAACAACTACCACTACAGTCAAAAAGCCTATGCCTGCTCGAAGAAGCAAAGGAATAATTGATGAAGATTCCTCAACAGGTGGAGGTGGTACAATACTTCCTGTAGATAAAGACTGCCCTGGTGATTTTGCTATAGGAGGTGATGCTTGTCCAGGAATAGCCGCCGATACTGGCTTTACCTGTGGAGTGGATGGAGACACCCCTTCAGAAGACAAAGGAGAAGGCGGAGACGATGTTTGCCGAGATTGAAAAATAGTATTTTCATCCATATGGCCATTATAGTATAATACCAAATACGAACCATAGGCAAATGAAGATCCCTTTTTTGTTAAAAACTACCCGCATACATCATCTGCTCAAAAGCATACTCTGGTTTTGTATTGGGGCATTTTTTGGTCTTTTTTTACTAGTCAGTTTTACATTTATTTTCTTTGAAAGAAAGTATAAAAACTATATTTATCCAGGAATAAGCATAAACGCAGAACAATTTGGAGGAAAAACAGAAACCGATGTTAAAAAATTCTTTTTAGAAAAGAATGAGAAAATCGCCAAAACAGATCTTTCTTTCGTATCTGAAGGAGAATCAGTAACAATATCTGCAGGAGAAATTGATTTTGGCTATGATACTAACCTACTTGCATCACAAGCATTTAGTATTGGACGTTCAGATAATATTTTTTCTAATATCTCTTTAATTTTCCAAGCATACTTAAGTG
>CAYZZG010000001.1:63753-109673 GCA_964482825.1 uncultured Gammaproteobacteria bacterium | reverse complement strand
CCTTCCTTCTTCTTTTCGCTACTCAGAAGAAAAACTTACCAATGCTATACAACCGCTAGCAGAGAAGACAAGAGTCGACCCCGTGGATGCCCTTTTTACCTTTCGAGATGGGAGAGTTTCCGCTTTCCGTCTTTCCTTGGAAGGAAAGGATATAGATATAGACTCACTCAAAAGGAATATTACTGCTCGGACATTAACAATTATTTCCGAAAATCGCCCTAAGACTATTGTTTTTCATATTCCAATTCAAACTATTAAACCAAAAGTTACCACAGAAGAAGTTAATACCTACGGCATTAAAGAAGTAATCGGAACAGGAACATCGCTTTTTCAAGGATCAATTCCGGGACGCATTTACAATATTACCCTTGCCGCAACAAGACTAAACGGTATACTAATTGCACCAGGCGAGGTATTTTCCTTTAATAAAGCATTGGGTGATATTTCCGCGTTTACCGGATACAAACAAGCCTACATTATTCAAAACGGAAGAACTGTTTTAGGAGATGGGGGCGGAGTTTGTCAAGTTTCCACTACGTTTTTTCGTGCGTTACTTAATGCAGGATTACCGATAGTCGAGCGAAATGCACATGCATATCGGGTTGGATATTACGAACAAGATTCTCCGCCAGGTTTTGATGCTACAATTTACGTACCAAATATAGACTTAAAGTTTAAAAATGATACAGGTAATCATATTCTTGTACAAACCTATTTAGATCCAAACTATGAACGCTTAACATTTGCACTTTATGGAACAAAAGATGGTCGAGAAGTTTCGATTACCAAACCAATTATTACCGCACAGAGTGCCCCGCCCGAGCCACTTTATCAAGATGATCTAACTCTTGCAAAAGGAATTGTTAAGCAAGTTGATTTTGCGGCATCCGGCGCTAAAGTATCGTTTTCGCGCCAGGTCACAAAAAATGGAAAAGTAATAATCTCAGAAACATTTGTTTCGTCATACAGACCATGGCAGGCAGTGTACCTTAGGGGAACGAAAGAATGAAATCAAAATTTTGAAAACTTTTTACTTTTGCATTGCCCGCTTCGCCCGCCTAGACTCGGCGAGGCTGGCCGCGAGGCGAGTAATTTTGACCTTTGCCTTTTGACTTTTGAATTATAGTTGTGTGAAGAAAATTCTAAGTATAGAGCAAGCAATTAAGCTAAGTAGACAACTAAAACGTGAAGGAAAAACCATCGTTTTGGTGGGTGGTTGTTTTGACATTCTTCATATTGGTCATGTAGCTTTTCTTGAAGCAGCCAGTAAAGAAGGAGATGTTCTTTTTGTTTTATTAGAAAATGACGCAGCCGTTAAGCAAAATAAAGGCATTGATCGACCAATTAATAGACAGAAAGACAGAGCAAAAATACTTTCGTCTTTGCGCTTTGTTGATTATGTAGTGCTCATTCCAAACAATTTTTCTGATCAAGACTACGACAATCTTGTTATTGGACTAAAACCTGCTATAATTGCAACAACAAAAGGCGATCCAGAACGAAAGCATAAGGAAAGACAGGCAACCATGCTATCTGCAAAGGTAGTAGATGTAATAGAACAAGTCATAGATTCGTCAAGTAGTCGCCTTGCGAAAATATTATCAAAGCATTTTAGCTTATGAAAAAGATTATTGTTCTAGCTGTTATTCTTCTCTTGGTAGCTGCGGCAATTCCATTCTCGCAAAATTATTTAAAAAACAACCGACTGCCGTTTTCCAAAACAGCTACGGCAAAAATAGACAACCAAACATTTCGTCTGTATAGCACAGATTCCGATAAAGACAAAGAGGTTGGTCTATCAAATAGAAATAACATGCCGCAAGATTATGGCATGTTATTTACTTTTGCTGCACCCGACTATTATTCTTTTTGGATGAGAGACATGAAATTTCCTATTGATATTATCTTTATTAGAGATAATCGCATTGTTACTATTCACAGTAGTGTTCAACCTCCCAAATCCAAAGATGATAGCCTTACAATTTATAAACCAGAAGAGCCTGCTAACGCTGTTTTAGAAATCAATGCTGGTCTTACCCAGAAATACGGCTTTAAGAAAGGTGATGAAGTAAAAATAGAGAAGTAATGATAATTTTAGGTATCGAAACCTCCTGTGACGAAACAGCGGTAGCGTTAATTTCAGCAAAAAAGAATTCTCAATTGGTTACTCTTTTTTCCAATACAGTAACATCCTCTTTGGAACTACATGCAAAAACCGGCGGTATTATTCCCGAAATAGCAGCCCGTCAGCAAATACAATATATTCTACCTGTTATTAAAGAAGCACTGCGTAAAGCAAACGTTAGGTCCTTGGATATTGACGCAATTGCGGTAACGTATGGCCCGGGACTTATTGGTTCTCTTTTGGTGGGAGTAGAAACCGCAAAGACTTTGGCATATACATGGAATAAGCCCATAATTCCAGTAAACCACCTACTTGGCCATATCTACGCTAATTTCATTAGCGAAATTTCAAATTTCAAATTTCAAATTTCAAATTCAGATGCCAATATTACCTTTCCTGTAGTTGCATTAATAGTCTCTGGGGGCCATACTGACTTATTAGTGTTTAAAGAACATGGCAGCTGGGAGTGGCTTGGCGGAACGCGTGATGACGCAGCTGGAGAAGCATTTGATAAAATAGGTCGCCTGCTTGGACTTACCTACCCAGCAGGGCCAATGATTGAAAAACTTGCTCAAAAAGGAAATCCTAATCGTTTTATATTTCCACGCCCAATAATTGATTCTGATGATTTCGACTTTAGTTTTAGTGGATTAAAAACTGCTGTTCTTCGTGAAGTTAAAGCAACAAAACAATTTAACAATACAGCAATTTATGACCTCTGCGCCTCTGTTCAACAGGCAATTATAGACGTCTTAGTAGCAAAAACCCTAAAAGCTGCAAAAGAGTTTAAAGTAAAATCAATTTTACTTGGTGGCGGTGTTGCAGCAAATGAAAAACTGCGTGAGCAGTTGAAGTTCAAAGTTCTAAGTCCAAAGTCCAAAGTTAAACTTTTTGCTCCTGCAAAAAGTTTATGTACCGATAATGCTGCCATGATCGCCGCAGCTGCTTTTTTTAGCTACAAAGAAGTCCCTTGGCAAAAAGTTACCGCAGATCCAGAACTCCATTTTAATTAGCACGGGATTCCGCTACCGCCCCCGCAACCACTGGTGGTTGTTGTAGATGGAGGTGGTGAGCTTGAAGTTGACTCAGTTGGAGGAGGAGAACTTGATGAAGGTTCTGATGACGGTGGAGGACTTGATGATGATGTTTCAGATGGCGGTGGTGAGGTAGTGGTCGTTGTCTGAGTAGGTGGTTGGGAATAGTACGGTTGAGGTGCTTGGTAGGTTCCTGATGATCCGCCAGAAGGAGGTTGATAATTACCGCCAGATGTTTGGGTACCCGAGCCAGAGTATGTTCCTCCTGAAGTACCCGAACCGGTGTATGTCCCACCACTGCTTCCTCCGCTAGTACCACCAGTATATGTTCCTGTACAATAACTGCCATTCCATGACATACCTGACGGACAACTACCATATCCCGAAGGAGAGGTGCTTCCGGAATAAGGAATAGACGTTCCAGAAGAAGATGGTTGATATGAATTAGAAACGCAGGAACAATTATTTTGATTCCAATTCCATCCTCCCGGGCAGCCGCCAGAAGGAGGTTTGCAGGTTGCGCTATCGGCAGCTTTACCACTTGTTGACAAACATGAACAAGCACTCTGATTCCAGCTCCAGCCGCTTGGACATCCACCCGCCGGTTGTGTGCAAGAAGCGGTTCCTCCTGTTCCGCCTGATGAACCAGGACCTGGATAATTGTCTGGAGCACAGTATCCTCCTCCAAACGGATCGGACACAAAACGAGATCCCGGTCCGCACTGCCTAGTTGGATATGTAGGACTTGGGTAGTTTCCCGGTGTTGATGTTAAGGGAGGCAAGGATGCTATGCCTGTTCTGTTTGACCCATAATCTTGCAGACACGGACCACCTGGGTAATTACGATGATATCCTGACGAACAAGATGACTCGGTAAATGTAGCTCCTGTTGCATTGTTACCTGTGATAGCTGTTTGTGTGGAGGTATAATTTGGAATACAATAGCCGCCATTTGGATCGAAAGGAACAGCGACAAAATGCGCATTGGATGGACAACTAGTTGCTCCTTTGGTCACTGCTTGACCAAATTGTCCGCCTGTAGTTTCAGATCGAGGAGTTTCTACACAAGTAGAAGCAGAAGTCCAACCTGGAGGCACGCAATCTGTAGGATATGCCGAACACACTCCGCCTGGCCCCTTTGCAGCAGTTACTGCTCTGCTACATGATTTCCCTTTTGCAAAGTCCTCTGTTTTTGGTAGATCTCCTAGATTAGATGAGCCCTCTGGAGCGCAATAACCTCCAGATTGAGACTGAGGTATCCATCGTTGACCCGCACCGCAAGCAGCTCCATACTGTTGCGACAATTTATACATTCTCTGATACTCAGGAGGAAGACTATTAACATCGGCATTATTATTCTGTATATAGTTATTGATGTACGCTAGGTCTTCCGGTTTTGGTTTGAACCGCTCCACCACCTCGGTAAATTTTTTATAGTCGTCTTGTCTATTCTTAAAAATATTGGAGTCAATCAGATCAGGACGCAGCGTATTTTGAATTTCCTCTAGTCTTACTACTGGTACCCAGTATCGCCTAATATCTGCTGGAACTATATCCCCTTGTTTATAGGTTTTAGCAAATTCTTGAACTTTTGTTAATGTGGCGTCATCCGGTTTTTCTGTTTCCAGTCTTTTCATCTCGTAAAATCTTTTTACTTCATGAATTTTATAAAAATCATCTGGATATAACTGCTTTACATTTTCATTCATCCGCATAAAGTCTGCTTCGGGAAGAACACCTTCTGTTACATATTTGCGTAACTCTTGACGGGCTTCTGTTCGATTTTTGGCGCTGATTAGTTTTGATGATTCCTCTTCTGTTAAAAGTCCTTGGGCTTTAAGCGCTTGAATTCTGTCAACAACGTCCGGTGGAACAGCCGGACGATTAGAAAGATCAGCCACCGTATCAACTCCTTGCCAGTTGGCCTCGAGTGCTTTTTCTATTGACTGCTTCTGGGTATCAGGAACTTGTACGGCAACTTCTTCCAGAACAACATTATGTTTGGCTGTTTCTTCTTCTATTTTTTTAAGAATGTCGCTTATGTTTATCTTTTGTTTTTGCAGGCTTTCTGCATTTCCCGCAAGATCAGTCATCGCATGCTCATAGCCTGAAGCTGCTGCGGAAAGCGCATTAATCTGATTTTGCTTTATTAATTCTTGCATTTCTGCAACTCTTTCCCCTGTGATACCAAGTCGCATATTTTCTTTTGTTTTTGGGTCAAAAGTAAAGGTCATTTGCATGTTTTCTTGGAATGGTTTAATAAAGTAAAAGGGGCTGCTGGGGGTTAGATTTCCTCCAATAAAATATCTATTAAATTCTTGTAAATCTTTTGATGTAGTAGTTGATCCAGCATTTTCCTGAGCGAAAGCTTGTATTCCTAAAACCTGTTGTTTCCCTTGATCCAAGGTAGAACTCCAGTCATAGTAGCGTCTGGGGGTTTGGGCAGATACAGAAGCAGCGCTTAATAAAAAGTAGAATGATATTAAGAATAGAAATATAAAATAATTTCTTAGTCGCAACATGGACAGCAATATCAGCATACGCAACTTAAAAACCGTTTGTCAATACCCCAAATTTGTGATCTAGATCACGCATAAAATTCTTCTTACGTACTCGTGATACAATAAAAGATATGCAATCCGACCTGTTTATTGCTATTACTCTTATTGTTGGGTGCTTCGTTATTTTTATCTATTTATTTAATCGTAAATTCTCAGAACTGCAAAAAACAAAAGACAATACTCCTTTACTTGAGTGGTTAAAAACAATGCAGAGCTCACTTGAGATAACGAATAAAACCCTTAACGAAGCGCTACGTTCCTCATCAACTGACATGGTAAAAACACTGCAGGAAAATTCAAAACAACTTAATGAGCGGCTGGATAGGGCAGCCGCCGTTATTCGCGATGTCGGAAAAGAGGTAGGACAAATGAGCGAGATTGGTAGAAGCATGAGAGAACTTCAGGAATTTCTTAAAAGCCCAAAACTTAGAGGCAATATTGGCGAGCATGTTTTAAAAGATTTAATTTCCCAAATGTTTCCAAAACAAAGTTTTCACTTACAGTATCAGTTTAAATCCGGTGAACGGGTTGATGCTGCCATAAAAACAGATGCCGGCATTTTACCTATTGATGCAAAATTTCCCATGGAAAATTTTCAGAAAATGTCGAAAAGTAAGTCGCAAGATGAACATATCTCTTTGCAAAAAGAGTTTGTCCGTGATGTTAAAAAACATATTGACGCAATTGCCAAAAAATATATTTTGCCGGACGAAGGCACTATGGATTTTGCCCTGATGTATGTACCCAGTGAATCTGTATATTATGAAGTAATTAATCTTACCGAACTTACAGACTATGCCAGACGCGCCAGAGTATATATTGTATCTCCAGCCACGCTTTACATGCATTTGCAAACTATTTTACTTTCTTTTGAAGGGAAGAAGATCGAAGAACAATCAAAAGAAGTCTTTCGTTTACTACGTGCTTTACAACTAGATTATGAAAAGGTAGACGAAAATATGGCAATTTTAGGCAAACATCTGACCAACGCTTCCTCACAGTTTCACAATGTCTCAACCGGCTTTACACAATTAGGCCATAAATTGAATACCACAAAAAGTTTGGAAGAACCAACTTCAAAAACCATCCCCAACGGCCAATGACTCTAACACGATTCCTTACGTGTCTACCTACCACACACCTGGTGTGTACAATAGTTGTCAAATAGCTATTGCGTAACAATAATATATGTGCTAGCGTAAAAATGTTGGAAAAATTTTTCTCGCAAAGGGGGTGAAGAAATGAATAATAAGATAATTATTGTCATCATTGGCTTGTTGGTTGTAGCTGGAGGAATACTTTTATTTAGTAATCAAGCAAAAATCAATAATCAAGCTACACAAAACCAACAATCAGCGCAAGAAGTTTCTAATCAACAAACAACATCGCCGGCAGCATCACAATCTGGCGATGCGTCAAAAGCAGAAAAAAGAGAAGCAATAACCATTACTGTAACAAAAGAAGGTTTTTCTCCGGCAGCTGTCACTGTTAAACAAAATACAATAGTCACCTGGCTTAATAAAAGCGGCGGATTGGTAACTGTAAACTCTGCGGTACACCCAACACATTTGGTGTATCCACCGATTAACTTAGGTGAATTTAAGGATGGGTCATCTGTGCAGCTTACATTTGATAAGCCAGGAGTGTTTAAATACCATGACCACCTAAATCCTAGTCAAACAGGGGTCGTTACGGTAGTAGAGTAATGAGGGCTAATAGCCAACGAAATTTTCTTTGCGGATGTGGTCCGTGGGTACATCCATTCTTCTTACAAGTTTCTCTATTGCAGATACCATAGCTGGTGGCCCGGCGATATAATAAAGTGGAAGGGCAATATCGCTGACATATTTTTTAATCATCTCTTCCGAAATTCTTCCTGTTTCTCCGCTCCATTGACCCTTGGATTGTTCTAGCTGAGTTAGAATGTAGATAATTTTTATGTATTGATTTTCTAATCCTTTTAACTCTTGATAATAAATTAGCTCTTGCGCAGTTGAAAAAGAAGCAAAAAGGGTTATTGGCGTAGACAGCTTTTTCTCTGCGACATAAGTGATCATACTATGAAATGGTGTAACTCCAATTCCTCCGGCCAGAAAAACAAAAGGCTTTGTTTCCTCCTCGTTGAATAAAAATCTTCCAGCAGGACCGAAGAATTTTACCTTTGTTCCAGCTTTAAGTGAATATAGTGTTTGTTTAAACAAGCTTTTTGATATTTTTGTAGTGATCATCAGAATATCTCTAGCAAGAGGAGATGATGCGATAGAAAAAATACGAGAGCTCCCCCTAGGATCACCCTCTGAAAAATCAAGAGTAAGGCGAATCCAATTACCTGCTATAAAATTAAAATCGATCTGTGTTCTATCGAAAAAAAACGAATAAGTATCTGTTGCAGCTTGCTCTTTCCTAATAAGCGGCAAGAAAAATTCTTTTGGCACTATTGACATATGTAAGGTAATATACTAAGTGTAGTAATATATCATGTCAATACGCAGTTACCTCAACAATCCTAAAATGCAGATGTTTTTTCTGCTTACTCTTATTGCTGTTACTGCTATTATTCACTCTCCTTCATACAGTTCTTTACTAACAATCGGTCTTGCCATTTTCTCTTGCATTCTTTTAGACTTTTTCTTTCGAAAAGCACAAAAGGTTACTGGCGTTCCACCGGGAGCAGCTGGAGTAACAGGTGTTATTATTGGCTTACTTACTTCACCAACACTACCACTTTATATCGTAATTATCGCAAGTCTTTTCGCTATGATTTCAAAACACTTCATCCGACCCTTAAATCGCCATATTTTTAACCCGGCAGGGTTTGGACTATTTGTTGCTCATATTTTGTTTGCTGAGCAGGTATCATGGTGGGGAACATCATGGCAACAGTTAACAGTTAACAATTTACTATTAACAATTTCTTTTCTTATTCTTCTTTCTCCTCTTCTGATATCGGCACATCGACTGAAAAGATATTTTATACAGGGATCTTTTCTGGCAACCCTTACTATTGCTTTTATTTTTATGAACCTTTTTAATCTTATCTTTCAACAGCAACCACTTCAAGATACGATAGTTCGTTTATTGTTTGAGATTATCCCCTCTGTTGTATCTGGACTTCTTCTCGATCCAACCACACTGTTTTTTACTGCTGTTATGTTGCCAGAGCCAATGACAACACCAAGTCTTTTGAGAAAACAACTAGTATTTGGTGCTACCGTTGCAATATTAGCTCTTGGAGATGTTGTGCTAGGTTGGTTTACGCCAGTACTAATGTTTACTAGTGCTATTCCCGATATTCTTATTTTTTCTCTTCTTCTTAGCAATCTGATTTTTTTCTATTTTCGAAGATAATCATCCTCTTGCGTTGGTAGTAAGCATGTGCTAGGGTAAAAAAAGACCTGCCTGTCGGCAGACAGGAGAGGGGGTGATTACAAATGTGCTATAACTGTGGATGCGGCATGCCAGATGACGATATGGGTGTAGGACATGCTGGCGTTGACCCAAATGGTAAATCGGTTACCAATAAAACATTCGATGCGGCAGCAGGGTCACAAAATATGTCCCGCAAAGATGCGCAGAAAAACACACTTGAGCTTCTCCAAAAAATAATAGAAGAAAAATAGCTCTCGGCATGCTACAATACCTGCACTTACAAAACTTATGGCAGCTGATAAAATACTCAATGAAGAACAAATTGCAGCCATAAGACATAGTCAAGGACCTCTTTTGATAATTGCCGGTGCGGGAACTGGAAAAACCACCGTTATTACCGAACGGATTAAATATCTTATCTTAAAAAAACGAGTGCATCCATCTTCTATTCTGGCACTCACCTTTACCGAAAAAGCAGCGCAGGAAATGGAAGAACGAGTTGATATTGCCATGCCTTATGGCTATACCCAAATGTGGATCTGCACATTTCATGCCTTCTGCGACCGGATATTAAGAAACGAGGCAGTACATATTGGGCTTACTCCCTCATATACACTAACGACAGAAGCAGAGGCCGTGATGTTTTTGCGTAAAAATATATTTGCATTGGATCTTAAATATTTTCGTCCACTTGGCAACCCAAATAAATTTCTTGAAGGCTTACTGCAGCATTTTAGTAGATTGGCCGATGAAGACATTTCGCCCAGCGAATATTCTACCTGGGTTCAAACTCAAAATGGAGACCATGAGGTGGAACTCAAGAAAAATCTTGAACTGGCAGGTGCGTATCAAACATATCAAGAACTAAAAGCCAAAGAAGGGGTCATGGATTTTTCTGGTCTTATAACCAATACCCTAAAACTGTTTCGAGAACGAAAAAATGTTCTCGCAGACTATCAGAAACAATTTCAATATATCCTTGTTGACGAATTTCAAGATACTAATTATGCACAAAATCAGTTGGCAATCCTTTTAGCTGGAGAACGGAAAAACATTACCATGGTCGGTGATGATGATCAGGCAATTTACCGTTGGCGCGGTGCAGCAATTTCTAATATTATCCAATTCAGGAAACAGTTTCCCA
The DNA here is from genome assembly GCA_964482825.1 of uncultured Gammaproteobacteria bacterium. Lineage (GTDB taxonomy): Bacteria > Patescibacteriota > Microgenomatia > Levybacterales > UBA12049 > CAYZZG01. The sequence continues at coordinate 99,440 of CAYZZG010000001.1, read as the reverse complement.
AAAGTAAAGTAATTACTCTGGTAAAAAACTACCGTTCTACCCAAGAAATTCTTGACAGAGCTTATGCCACAATTCAGTTTAATAATCCCGACCGACTGGAAGAAAAAGAAAAAGTGAGCAAAAAGCTTACATCAATGCGACAAGTAAAAGGGCAGCCGATTGAACTTTTGTGGACGTCTCGGGTTGAGAATGAAGCGGATGCGGTAGTAAATAAGATTTTGGATTTAATCACCAAAAATAAATATGATTATAAAGACTTTGCCATCCTTGTTAGGGCCAACGATCACGCTCAAGCCTTTGTCCGCTCTTTACAGCGGCAAAATTTGCCTTTTCAATTTTTGGGGCCTGGAAGATTATTTCATCAAGAAGAAATTAAAGATCTTATTGCCTACTTAAAAGTTTTATATAACTTTGAAGATTCTACTTCTCTGTATAGAGTACTCGCACTGCCGATTTTTGCTTTTGATCCACGAGATATTGCAGCTATCCTTAACTACGGAAGAAGGAAAAACCTTACACTTTTTGAGACACTCGAACAACAAGAGCTTTTGTTGCAGGAAAAAACAGTAGAAAAGTTGAAAACCTTTATGAATATGTTCAAACGACACCTCAAGCTTGTTCCGACAAATTCTGCAGGGCAAATTTTGTACTATTTTCTGCAAGATACCCATATGCTTGATAAATTTCTCTCTCCAGAAAGCGAAGCGGAAACAAAAAAATATCAAAACATAGCAAAGTTCTTTGATAAATTAAAATCCTTCGAAGCAGAACACGCGGATGCAAGTGTTTTTGCGGTAGTTGACTGGATTGATCTTTCTATGCAAATGGGAGAAAGTCCATTGGCAGCCAATATGGATTGGTCGGAAAACAATGCAGTTAATATTCTTACTATTCATTCCAGTAAAGGTTTGGAGTTTCCTGTGGTTTTTTTAGTAAACTTGGTAAATCAGCGTTTCCCAACAAGAGAACGGCGCGAACAAATTCCTATTCCGCAACAACTTATTAAAGAAATTCTTCCGGTTGGTGATTATCATCTTCAAGAAGAGCGGAGACTTTTTTATGTCGGCATGACCCGTGCTCGTGATAGACTGTTTTTCTCTGCGGCCAATTTTTACGGCGAAGGAAAGCGGGAAAAGAAGCTTTCACCATTTATTTATGAGGCGCTTGGGCAAGATTTTGTTGAAAAGCTGATCAATAAACAAAAATCGCAACAGATAGTTTCTCAGCCATCCCTTTTGGACTGGGCCGAAAGATTTACGCAAAAAGAACCTAAAAAGATACCGCCAAATCTTGCTGATTCCCCGCTTACCTATATTTCCTTTTCACAGCTACAAACATTTGAAATGTGTCCGCTGCACTATAAACTTAGATATATTCTTAAGATTCCTGCCCAACCAGTTGCGCCTCTTAGCTTTGGAACCAGCGTCCATGCCGCGCTACGAGACTTCTATCTGGAAATTATACAAGGGAAAAAAGTATTTCCCGAACTAATCATTGATCACCTTAAAAAGAGATGGGTTGACGAAGGATATGTGAGTAAACAACATCAACAAGAAGCTTATGAACGAGCGAAATTTATACTTTCACGCTATGTAAAATCTCAACAAAGTACGATTAAACAAACGCCAATAGGTGTTGAAGTCCCCTTTCAGTTTTATGTGAATGACTTGGTAAATAGGAAACGCAGTATCAAACTTGGTGGACGTATTGACAGAATTGATCGCATTGATAATAAAAAAATTGAGATTATTGATTACAAAACAGGAAACAACATTCCAACAGATAACGAACTTAAAAGCAACCTTCAGCTTACACTGTATGCCCTAGCGGCAAATCAGGTAAATGATGTTCTCTTTAATAGAAATCCAGAAGATGTTCTTTTATCACTAGAGTACTTAGAAGAAGAAAAAAAACTAACCATCAGTAGAACTCGTGAACAACTTGAAAAAGCAAAAGAACTAGTTTTTGAAAAGATAGAAGAGATTGAAAGAAGTGATTTTATTTGCAGCGGCTCAATGTTTTGCAAAACCTGCGAATACCAAATGCTTTGCCACGTTTGACGCGGCTTTGCTCTACTTTATAGAAAGAAATATATTTATATAGGCTGTCCACTCTTGGGGTGAAATCCTATTGACACCTGGGGATGATTTTTCACACTTGTTTTTTGGGCTCAAATTGATATAATAAAAGGGTTCTTGGAAGCAGACTGCTACCCCAGTCATGCGCTTACCTTTCGCCTTAGTTCATTCGAACTGCGGCTCAAGGAGCGCTCCGACGGGGAGGAAAGTCCAGACAGCAGTAAAGCCCCGATTTAATCGGGGTAAAGCAGGGGATGGAACGCAAGTTCCAACGCGTAAGCGCTAGTGGTTCAATAAGGAAACTTAAAAACACTCTGCGAGAATTGACTCAAAGAGAGAGCCACAGAGACGATCCTTAACCTAAAATCGGAAGATCATGGTTGAGGGGTGAAACGGCTCCTCCGTCGCCCTCACGGGCTATGGAGGACAAGGCAATCCTACCCGCTGCAACTTCCGAGCGATGCGTTGAACGCTTTACAGAGCATCAAAGTTTGAAGGCACCGCGTCAAACGCGGCTGATGTGACACAACATCACAACAGAGATAGATTGCAGTAACCCGCCTTCGTCGAGATTTCGGCGAGGCGAAGAACAGAATCTGGCTTACTCGCTTCCAAGAACACCTAAAGAAAGCTTCAGAGGTACAGTGGTACAAAGCAACAAAGCAGAGAGCTACAAAGTTTTTTGAACTGACTTAATAAATGATCTAATCATCACTGCTACTTCTTTTCTTAAGTCTTCTACTTGTTGATACTCTTCTTTAGTGATAAATGCCAAATCTAATGCAAGCTCTAAACACGCTTCAAGTTCGGTCAGGGAACCTTCTGCTATATCTAAAAACCTCAAAAACTCTTTCCTTGAGCTTCTTCTATCACCTTCAACTATGTTTAAAACAACTGAAATTACAGCTCTTCTCATTTGCGATGTTAATCCATACATTTCTGAAGAAGGAAATTTTTCTGTCAATTTATACACTACTAATACTAGCTTTCTTGACTTTTGCCAAATTTTTAAATTATGATATACAACATTTTTTTCTTTCATAACTTTAACTTTGTACCTTTGAACCTTTGCAGCTTTGTACCTTTATTTAGCTGCTCGCGCTAGCGTAATGCCTTAGGGCAAAGCCCCAAAAACGCAAACTAACAAATAAAAATACTACTCCTAATACCAAAGAAATAAGAACTAAATCAATAGATAATAGTCCCATTAACGCTTTTGCCGGAAATGTCATCATAATTCCAACAGGAATGATAAAGGTAATCAATCCTCGTAGCGGCTCTTTATAAATATCTATTGGTAGTCTTCCCATTTGCGTTAAATCTCTATAGAGCAGAATCGTGTTATCAACTTCTGTAGTTAAAATGCCAATGCCTAAAACGAAGATATGAAATGCTAATGCAACAAAAAACCCATTAGTAAGTAAAAGTAGATAGAGTATACTTTGCTCTATAGTAATTGCACCAAGATGGCTAATTGGGACTAGGAGTCCGCCAAGAGAAAGAATAAGGATTGGCACATCAAGAATATCGCTTCCTCCAAATAACGATAGAAATAAAGGCGATACTGGCTTAAGGAGTCTATAATCGAATGTACCACTAACCACAAAGTTTCTAAACCGATATACTTCTCGTAAAAAAAATTGAGCAAGAGTATCAACTAAGTTATATGAAAGATAAAAAAGTACCATTTGCCATAACGAGTACTGACCAATCGCTTTTGTTTTTACTCCAATTAGCACAATAAACCCAAGAAAGAATACAAAACGAATTAATTTTCCTAACGAAAACATAATCGCTCCGAAACGGGATTCAAAAGCAATTTGTGTAATATCTTCTGTTAAACGTAACCAAAGTATAATATAACGTCGCATTGTTATTTACCCTGTGCTGTATAGATACGTAACCCCTTTTTCCACACTAGACAGGTTAATCCTGCCAAAATCAAACACCATACCATGGCGGTAAAAAGTCCTTGGTATATTTGTAGAAAAGATATCTGTCCCAGATATATTTTTAAGGGAAAATAAAGAAAATAACTAAAAGGCAATATCTGTGAGAGTGTATAAAGAGGTTTAGGAAGGATATCGAGTGGAAAATATGTACCTGCTAAAAATCCAGAAATCATAAAATAGATGAATCTTGGCGCCCACACCTCAGAACTCCAAAATCCGACAAAACTAAAAAGCAGATTAATAAAAAAATAACTTATGATACCTATTATTATTGAGATACAAAACAAAAGTAAGTACTGAAGATTAAGCTGAATAAATAGTGGTGGTTGTAACAGAAAAAATAATATTGTCAATTCAATAATGGAAAAAAATATATTCATTGCTTTATCTCCTATATCTTTTGCAAACCAGTAAAAAAAATAATTTACAGGTCGAATAAGATAATTCTGTAGATTGCCTTGTACAATATCCTCCCCGACCATATGGGTTCTGGTGGACTGAACAATTGCATTAAGAAGTTGCAACCCTAAAATATAGGTAAGAATCAGTGAGTGAGTGTATCCCAGCACTACTGCTTTGGGAGGAATAATTGTTTGCCATAAATAATACATAGAAAGCAAAAACACAACCATTCTAACTCGCCACATAACAAAATTAAGTCTATATGTTAAAACTTCATCCCACGTATTTTTCATAACAAGGACATATTTTTTCATATCTTATCCACTTGCACTGGTATAAAACCGCAGTGCAAATTTCCAAAATAAACGTGAAAAAGAGAAAAGTAGTGTTGCACAAATAAGTATGATGTATACATCTGCTATGGTTGCTTTTTCTAAAAGTGCTTTTATCGGTGTTGTTATAACAAGTGTCAGAGGAAACACAAGAAAAAAAATAAGCTGATTACTCCCTTTATACATTTCCTGTGGAAAACGAGTTGCACCATTCATATGGTAGAGAAAATCTACTAAATTAGACAGTCGAGTAAACCATATCATTAGTGTCGTAACACTATACCATATAGAATATAACAACAGTATTGAAATGATACCAAGCATAAAAAATAAAAAAAATTGTAGTAATGATGGAAAGATCTGATGTTGCGAAAAAAGGATGACAAAACCAATAATACCAATAATGATACGACTTAAACTCGCATAGTTAAATAGCCAAAAACTTAACAAAAATTGTGAATCAACGGGTTTTAATAATAATCCGTCTAGCTCTCCATAATGGATTATTTGAGAGAAACGTTCAAAGTTTCTTGAAAATAATGAATGAAATGTTCCGACAATTATATTGTACCCAAGCATTAACATGAATAGTTCTTCCCTATTCCACCCGTATATTTTAGGAACTCGTAATGTTAACAACGAGATAATAAAGAGCGAGAATGATGCCCAAAGAATACTTGAGAAAACACTACTCACAAAATTTCCTCGATACGTAAGTAAAGCAACTAAATTTATTTTTAGTAATGTTTTATATATCCGTATGTATTGTTTCATATTATTGTCCAACTGCAGTAAATGTTCTTACGCCCTTATTCCAAAGAAAACGGTATACAGAATACAGGCAAAGAATCCATAGTATTTGTATACTAATAACACGGAGAAGCTCCCCATATGCTAGTTTTCCTTGCAAAGCAATAACAGGAAAATACATCATATACGCAAAGGGTAAGAGTTTGGAAATTATATATAATCCTTCTGGAAGTAAGCTAATTGGGACAATAAAACCCGCAAAAATGAGAAAAACTACTTCCATAAATTGAAGCACTCCACTGATATCAGTTATCCAAAACGCGAGCAAACCCAAAATCGCCTTAAAGATATAAGAAATACCATATGCTAAAACGATGACAATACTACTAAGTACTAATATCTCTATATTGTTACTGATAATTACTATATTCCCCAGTAATATAAAAAGCAGACAAAAAAATATTCCATAGATTCCTTCCAGTAATCGATAAGGAATCTCTTCAAAAAATTTAAACCAAAAATAAGAAAATGGGCGAATAATATACTTTACAAGTTCTCCTTTTTGAATATCAATTTTTGCAATATCTTCCTCTATATGAACGAAAAGAAATGGAGCTAGTACAAGAAGAAATATATAGTAAGATACTATGTGCTCAAATGTCCAGCCTGCAATAGATTCTTTTCCAACATATGCACCTTTCCAGTATAAAAGAATAACAAGAGGATCAATTATTCCGACTAAAAACCAGACGAGCGGTCTGCTTCTATGTTCTAAGAGGTTTTGAAAATGAAGAAGGAATAATCTAACATAACGCATAATACCAGGCGCAGAGTTACAAAGCTACAAAGGTACAAGGGTACAAAGTAAAATCTACTCTGCTACTATGCAACTTTGCTGCTTTGCGGCTCTTTCGTAAACACATCACGAATAATATCTTCAATATCTGGTTCTTCTATATTTAAATCATCAACCGGAAATGACTCTAAAAGCTTTGCTGCTACATGACTTGATTTTTTTTTTTTTTTAGAAAGTACAACTTTAGGAAAATCAAAACTATGCACTGTGCCTAGTTTTTCTAGCGATTCTTTCTTCACCGTCTTATCAAATATAACTGAAAGAAATTTGTGAGGAGCATATTTTCTAACAATTTGTTCTAATTCCCCATCAAAAAGAATTTTCCCATGATCAATAATAATCACTCTTTTACAAAGTTCTTTTACGTCTTCCATATAATGACTGGTTAAAAGAATTGTGGATTTATACCGCGTATTGTATTCTTTTATAAATTCACGAAGCTTTTGCTGCATAACCACATCCAGACCAATGGTTGGTTCGTCGAGAAAAAGAACCTTTGGACTATGAAGAAGCGCTGCAATTAGTTCGCATTTCATCCGTTGTCCAAGGGATAATTTTCGTACCTGAATATGTAGAATATCTTTCACTTCAAGCAATGTTGATAACTCATCTATGGTTTCTTGGAATCTCTTATCAGAAATTTCATAAATCTCTTTATTGAGGATAAATGATTCCATTGGCGGTAAATCCCACCACAATTGATTTTTTTGTCCCATTACTAAGGCAATTTGCTTAAGAAATGGGTGTTTTCTTTCGTATGGTGTAAAGTGAAGAACCGATACTGACCCCTTAGTTGGATATAAAAGACCAGAAAGGCATTTTAATGTGGTAGTTTTCCCAGCTCCATTTGGTCCGATAAAACCAATGAGTTCTCCTTCTTCTATTTGAAAAGAAATGTCATCAACCGCTTTGACTGTTTGGTACTTTCGAGCAAAGAGTGATTTTAGAGAACCAATAAAACCCGGCTCTTTTTGGTACACGCGGTAGAATTTCGAAAGGTGATCAACGGAAATGACGAACATAAACCACCTCCATTATAGCAAAAGAGGCCTCCTGTTTTAAAAGAAGCCTCTTTTGATGTTTGTAGAAAGTTTATCGCACTACCTTTTTTAAGGTTTTGCCCGGTGTGAATCCAGGCGCTTTTCTTGCTGCGATAGTAATTTTTTCACCGGTCTTTGGATTTCGTCCAGGCCGTGATGCGCGACTGCGAACGCTAAAGGTACCAAATCCGGTTATTACTACTTTCTCTCCTCGTTTTAGCGAGTCACGGATGGCATTTAGAAATGAACCAACCGCATCTCGCGCAGCTTTATTGGTAAGATTTGCTTTCTTGGCAACCAGATCAATTAGATCTTTTTTTGTCAAATTCACTCACCCCCTCCCGGGCAGAAAATTCATTATTAGTGATTTAGCTAAACAATACAATGCAATTAAACACTTTGTCAAGAGGCAATTCTGTAATTAGCTTGTTATACTAAGATAAAGCTTTTAGGAAATTAAAATTAAACTGCTGACTCCGAAGAAACCGCGCGGAATTCGCGAATGGCGGTAACTTTAACCTCACCTGGAATTGCCAAAGTTTTACTTACCTCCTCACGAATCTTATTGGCAATGATTGTTGTTTGAGAATCATCGACTCTTGAAGGATTAATAATCACACGGATTTCTCGTCCTGCCTCAAATGCGTACGCATCACTAACACCATCATACCTTTTGGCAATTTCTTCAATAGCAGTTAATCGCTTGACATATTCCTCAAAATCTTCATAGCGCGCTCCAGGACGAGCACCGGAGATTGCGTCTGATATAGCAACTATAACTGATTCTATGGATGAAAATGGCTTATCTTCATGGTGCTCCGCGACACAATTAATAATTGCCTCTGGAATATTAAATTTCTTTAGTAGTTCAACGCCAAGTTTCACATGACTTCCTTCTCCCTCAACGACCTTTCCAATATCATGAAACAAACAGCCAAGACGAACAATATTTGCATCAGCGCCAATTTCTGATGCAATATGTATGCCTATTTTTGTTTCCTCGAGAGTATGAACAACCAGATTTTGACCGTATGAGGTACGGAACTTAAAACGGCCTAAAATAGAAAGCAGATCAACAGGAAGATTAAATACTCCTGCTTCATGGGCCAGCCATTCACCTGCCTCTAACATAATTTTTTCCACCTCTTTTTTAGTCTGTTCAACGATTTCTTCTATGCGAAATGGCTGAATGCGGGTGTCTTTGAGAAGTTTTTCCAAAGAACGTCTGGCTACTTCCCGGCGCACCTGATCAAAAGAAGAAAGGCGAATAATGCCTTCTTCATCAAGATCAACATCAACGCCAGTTGCCTGCTCAAATGCGCGGATATTGCGACCTTCCTTTCCGATAATCCGACCCTTCATTTCTTCGTCCTCAACCTTAACTATGGAAACTGTGTATTCGGCAATGTAATTGAGCGCTCCATGACGCATGCTATCAACTAGAATTTCTTGAGCCTTTTTATCGGCGGTTCGTTTTGCTTCTTCTTCCCTTTCTTTAATAAGGCGGGCGATTGTTTGAGCTTCTTTTTGTTCTACTTCTTTAAGGAGTTCTTCTTTTGCTTCTTCCGCGGTTAGACCAGCCACTTTTTGTAGCTTTTTGCTGTATTCTTCAGCAAGTTCATTAATCTTTTCTTTTTCCTCCTCCAGCTTTTCCTGCTCTTTTTCAATTTTTTCCTGTTTCTCGAGAAGCTTTTTCTCAAGTTCTATAAGATCTTGTGTTTGTGATGTCATAATTTAGTATTTTGAAGACAAAAGAAGAAACACACGCTCTCATGCGTGTTTACAGTGTTCTAAATACAGTAGGGATTGTCTTAGTCATAAACCAAACTGAAATAGACCTACCCTTCTTTGTCTTTTTATAATTATACTCCTTCTCTAAACAGTTCGTCAATGCTCTTCTTGATAGTCTCAAAATCAAATCCTCTTCGCTGTAGAAATAATCCTAGTTTTTGATTCCGTTCCCTTTTTGGCAAGCTTCTGTATCGCTCTATTTTTTTCTGAATCAGTTTTTTCGCCCTTTCTGTTTCTTTGTTAATTGTTAATTGTGAACTGTTAATTGTTACCTCTATTATATCTGGGCTGATTCCTTTTTGTTTTAACTCGAGCTTGATTAACCGTATTCCTTTTGGCCGAAATGTTGTCCGCTGTTCAACCCACCACCTGGCAAATTCTTCATCGTTAATCAGATTTTGTTCTTTTAGTTTATTGATTATTTGATCAATTACCTTATCTACTCTTTCTACTTTCTCTCTACTCCTAGTTCTTGTGAGTTTCTCTCTTATTTCTTTTTCGCTTCGAGGACGATATGAGAGATACCGAAGAGCTTTATTGTAGTATTTTTCAGACTCATTCATGCTCAATCATCTCTTCAACTTTCCCTTTTGCCTCTTCTAAAAGCTCTTTTGATTTCTTTCTTGCTTCATGTGACTTCCTCACCAACTCCCCAATTTTTTCCTGAATTTCCCTTGGCAAAACTGGAATTAAAATATTTTGTATATCCCTATAACTAATATTGGTTTGTACTCCGCCAGTCCCGATTCTTTCTAATTGATAGAAACCAACTATCGAATTTAAAACCAAGACTATATAATCTTTATCTATATTTTTAGAACTAAATCTCAATATTCGCTGATTTACACTACATTTAGGTACATCTACTGGAATTACTGCGGACATACCAATTGTTCCAGACATCGATAAAACGATATCTCCCGTTTTTGCTATATCTTTTAGGGAAAGCATGTGGTCTCGATTACTTAAAAAAGTAGTATCATTTAAATCCAGATATCCCTTTTTAATATTGTTTATCCTGATTAAAGGTATCCCTTCTTCTAAATAATTATCGCTTTTGAAAGGAAAACCTGTTGAGTAACTTGCAATAAATTCCTCCAGTCGTTTTGCAATTTTCTTTTTAATTTCTGATATTAGTTTCTCAAATTTCGGCTGGAAATAATCTGCATCGATGCGGTTTGCAGACTTTACATCTGAAAGATTAACTACAAAACTCAAGTCATCATCAACTTGAAAATCTTTAAGTTCCAACTCCTGCAAAAGCAACTCTTCAGCTTGCTGATAAAAAGACTTTGACTGTTTTATTTGTTCCCATGATTCGTTTGCTAATTTACTAATTTCTTCTTGAACTTCCGGTGGCAAAATAGAAATTTTTATTTGTTTTAGCTCTTCTGCATTTACATTAGCCTGATTTACTGCACGTCTTCTAAATTTTCTTATTTGTTTAAGTCCATACGAAGAATTAAGAAAAATGTTTAGATAGTCTGGTAAAATGTTGGCGTCCTGCCTAATTCTAAGTCTGATTAGATATGACGCAAAAACAAAATTGACACCAATCTTAAATATTCCAGTCCTACCCACAAATTCTTCTGAATTTACACGATTAAATAAGACATCATTAACTAATAATTTATACTGGTTGAAAATAGAATCTGCAATTTCTACATATTTGATCTCGTCATCGACTAAATACGCATCTTTTATATCATCCATTCTGAGAATCGGATAACCTATACCATCTTCATTCATTGCTTGGGAGATACCGTATTGGCAAACTTCCAAAGCTTCGCCGATGGGTAACCATTTCCCTTTTGAAAAATCTATAAAATATTCTGGCTGATAATATTCAGCGTCCAGTCGATGGGCTTCTTCAAGTTGAGATTTTTGGATGATAGAAAAATTCATATATATTACTCCTCGAAGGAAAACGCTATTACCCATTGCTTCATTGGGTGGGCAAATAGCATCACATCTGATTCTGTAGCTTTATTTCCAGTAAACCTTAATACATAGTATCTGGTTTTTTTATCATCGATCACAATTTTCAAAGCAACAAAAGTAGCATATACATTTTCACTAACAATATCTGAAAAGTGAAATTGAACTTTTTCTTGTGAGTTAAGACTGTATTTTGAGATTGTTTTCCAATCTTTGATTTTTTTGACCTCTTTCCTCAATTTCTCGTTACTAGTTGTTAAGTACGTAAGAGAATCTTTTTTGTTTTGACCATCAGTCAGAAGACACTTTTCGATCAATACATACACATCAATCTTCGCATTATTCTCTAATGTTGCTACTGCAAGTTTGTTTATGTCAATTATGCTTATCCCTGAAAACTTTTCTCTTTTGAGATCGTTTGCATTTTTGATTGCTATGCCCAAAGCCACTATAGTGGCACTTACCGTTCCAACCGCGGTAAACACTTCTGTCCAGGGTCTAACGCTTAAAAATGCTATGTTGTCATTACACATTTTTACCTCCAAAAATTAAATCCTTGCCCTTTGGCAAATTCTATAAATTTGTTGGCGATTTGGTCGAGGTCATGATCTAGGACTTTGCGGCCGCGGGAGTCGTGGACATAATTACCGTTTGCATCTTTTTTATAAACATAATCACCGGCATTATCTTTTCCTCCTTTTTTGGAAACTGCCATAAAAATTGGGTAATCCGCCTTCGCTGAAGCTTCGGCGGACAAGTCTTTCTCATCCCATTTTTGCAAGAATAATACAGAAGTTTTTGTTCCAGTTCCTTTAGCCGGAGCTGGGAGTTTGAAGGTATTTCCATGCAGGCCAACAACTGCTAAAATTCTGGCTTTATTAAATAACCACAGACGCACAAATTCCATATTAGTGTTATTAAAAACTCCCTGAGGAAGTACAATAGCCACCCTGCCTCCAGGTTTTATTGCATCAAGAGAGCGTTCTATAAAAAGAAGGTGTCTTTCCATCTTTGATTTTAATTTTCCATTTTTCTTGGCAAATTCGTATTGCCTAAGAAGCCCCCCATCAGTAATCTCACCGGCAAATGGAGGATTTGTCAGAAGAACATCAAAATTTAAATAGCGAAATGGAGTAGAAAAATCCCTAAGCAGTGACTTTAATTCAACCCGAGCCTCTTCTGCGCTATCTCCCACCCAATCTCTTGCATCCAAAGAATTCCTCCTAAAAATATGGTGTTTACCATCTCCTGCAATCAACATAAGAGCCTGGGAAATTTTGCGCATCTTATCGTCAAAATCTATACCGAATAAATATTTACCTGCATACTCTTTCCTTGCCTCTTGTGAAACATTGGCAAGATAATTATCCCAAGCATAATACATGGTATGGAGCAAGAATCCTCCTGAGCCGCAAGCAGGATCTAAAACAAATTCATCTTGCTTAGGATTAAGCATTTGGATGCACATCTTAACAACATTTCTTGGAGTAAAATATTGGCCTTTTTGCCCTTTTGAAACTTCTGTTATAAGGTGTTCAAAAGCACGATCTACAATCTCAAGTTCTTCTCTACCAGTTCCAAAAAGTTTTATTGTTTGTAAAAGTGGTATACAAACTTGCAGTTGGTCGGGAGAAAGCTCGATTTTGTCCAACGGATTGAAAATATTTGGCCATTTTGCGATCGAGGACTTAAAAAGTGTATCATTTATAACTTGATATGTCTTTTTTGGGTCTTTATATTGCTTAAAAATAACTTCTTCATTAGCGCGATAGTTTTTTGCCTGATCCTCATCGTAAAGTTTGGCGTATAGGAGTTTGAAAACTTCATCAAAAACAGTTTCTCCGGATTGGGCCAAAACCAATTCTTCTAGGCGCTCTATAATAAAAGCTAGGTCAAAGTTTTTATTTAAAGATTTATAGGTAAGCTTTTCCTCAAATAAATCATCCCATGTCTGGTCAACTTTTGGGATGTCTGGAAAAGTAGTAACGTATTCCTTGGGAAAAGGCCGGTAAAGAATAAATTTCTGAATACCATTTGACCATACACCGCCTTCTGCCCACTCACCTGCCATGTAGGTTTTTAGTTGCTCTTCTGCCTTTTTGGCGTTTGGCTCCTTAGTTTCAAAGATAATGTAGGGGGTGATTTTATCTTCTTTGAAGATAACAATATCCGCTCTTTTCGCGTGAACTTCTGTTCCAAATTGGATGCTTTTTTCAGTTTCGATACGGTCGAATGAGTAACCGTAGAGTCTATTTAATTTATAACCAATTCTTGACCTTTGAAAATCTTGCCAATTATTTCTTCTGATTTATTGAGTTTTACTGTTGGCATTTTAATTTAAGATACAGGCATCCATTGTCCTTTCTTAAGGATTGATATGACTTTACCCTTTAATGTTACTTTCTCGGTAAAGTAAACAATTTCATGATTGGGGTTTTCAGGTTTTAAGTACAAATACGGTGGTTTATCTTCTGAAATAAATCTTTTGATGGTAGTTTCTCCGTCAACATCAGCTAAAACTATATCTCCGGAGGAAAATTCCTTTTGGGCTCTTACCAAAACTTTATTTCCATCATCGATGCCGGCATTAATCATTGAATCTCCGGAAACCCGAAGAATAAATACATCATCTTCAAGTTTTGCAACCTGAGGTGAAAGCTGTTGCCATTCTCCCTGTATTTCGAATGGTACAGTAGGAGAACCGGCGTGGCTAACACCTAAAAATGGTATCTGTAGAAGATGTCCTAAAATCTCATAACCCAATGGTAGAATAACTATTCCTCTGGCTTGAGAACCACTGCGCTTTATAAGTTTTTGACCTTCAAGTTTCATTAATAAATCTATTACTGATTGGTTAGAAACCACACCAAGGCTGTTTTTCATTTCTTCAAAAGAAGGAGGATACCCCGTGTCTTTGATATATTTATATATCACATCAAGAAGCTGTTTTTGTCTCTCGGTGAGAACAGATTTATTCATACAACTACTATAGTAGACTATATAGTCGGGTGTCAAGGGGAAATTTATAGATCTTGAGTGGATTCCTGTGTTTCTTCAACGCCAACAGCCAAAGGAGTACCGCTGGTTTTATTTTTCTTTAGGATTTCTTCGATGATTTTATGAGCTAGTGCCGATTTTTCTTTAAGAAACATTTTTGCCGCTTCTCTTCCTTGTCCAAGCATTGTGTCGCCGTATCGCAAAAATGCACCGCTTTTTTGAATAACGCCTGTCTCGATACCAACGTCCAAAATTCCCCCTTCTTTGGAAATACCGCTATCTCCCATCACGTCAAATTCGGCAACTCTAAATGGCGGCGCAACTTTATTTTTGACAATTTTTGCCCGCACTCTGTTACCAATGGCTTTATCACCATCTTTAAGAGTTTCTATTCTCCGAACATCAATACGAATAGAGGAATAGAACTTTAGAGCTAAACCTCCGGTGGTCGTTTCTGGATTACCAAACATCACGCCGATTTTTTGGCGAAGCTGATTGGTAAAGATTACAATTGTTTTACTCTTCGAAACTACTCCTGTGAGTTTTCGAAGCGCTTGCGACATAAGTCTTGCTTGCACTCCCACCATCGCATCTCCCATCTCTCCTTCTATTTCGGCCCGTGGAACCAGTGCAGCAACAGAATCGATAACTAATATGTCTATCCCGCCACTTCGAATCAGATGTTCGGCAATTTCTAATGCCTGTTCTCCTGTGTCTGGTTGCGAAATAAGCAAATCCTCAATCTTCACTCCAATAATTTGCGCCCACATGGGATCTAGTGCATGTTCTGCGTCAATAAACGCCGCCACACCGCCTTTTTTTTGCGCTTCGGAAATTACCGATAAACAAAGGGTTGTTTTACCAGATGCTTCCGGACCAAAAATTTCGATGATCCTTCCACGAGGCAATCCTCCAACACCTAACGCCAAATCAAGCGGAAATGCTCCTGTTGGGATTACTTCAACAGCCAGTTTTTGCGCAGCATCACCGAATTTCATAATTGACCCACTGCCATATTGCTGCTGGATTTGCTCCATTGCCATTTTGATTGCGTTGAGTTTTTGTGAAGCGTCTGTTTGAGGACCGTGCGATTGTTTTGGTTCTGAGTTTCCCTTATGCCGTGCCATTTGATGTTCAATATAACAGATTTATGATAAAATGCAAGAAGGAAAATTTGTATTTTTTTTCGAAACGGGGGATAGCTCAGATAGACAGAGCACTCGCATGGGGTGCGAGAGGTCGCTGGGGCGGAACCAGTTCCCCCGACATTATAATTAAACAATAATAGAATCTATACATGAAGTTATTCCGCTTACTAAGGTTAAGCGAACGTCAGCTTGAAAAATTATCTGATATTTTATCCGATGCAGGCTTAGTTGCGCTTGC
Source organism: uncultured Gammaproteobacteria bacterium (assembly GCA_964482825.1). Taxonomy (GTDB): domain Bacteria; phylum Patescibacteriota; class Microgenomatia; order Levybacterales; family UBA12049; genus CAYZZG01. The sequence continues at coordinate 83,918 of CAYZZG010000001.1, read as the reverse complement.
ATCCGTTGTACTACCCGCTTTACTTGACAAGTTTAGTGTCATTACGATAATATTGGGATTGATTGTAACATTTACGTGCTGGGTTGCTAGTCTTTCCTTAAGAAAGTGAAACATATGACAGATATTCTATTAGTATATCTTATTCTGGCAATAGTTGTTCTAACGCTTGTTCTTATCGCTCTTCCCTCAATGCTGCGCAAGAAAAAATAAAGAAGTGAATCCACTCAGTTAATATGAAACCAATGAGAGCTAATGAATATTTAACACATAAATTTGTAGCAGTTCTGAATAAGAAGATTCCTGCTCCTAATTTAATGAATGCTTTAGGTCATATGACAGCAGGGCTGGTTGCTGCATGCTTGGACAATAAAGTAATCTTCGTTGGTTTATATACCAAACGGCATCAGTTTTGTAGATATTTGAAAAATAAGTACTCCACCAAGTAATACGCTTAATACTCCCGCGATAATTGCCAGATAGCGATGCAGGAAAGGTATTTTTTTTGCTGAGAGCATAAATGGAACACCAAGCAAAAAACTCATTATTGTCATACTGAGTGTCGACCCTATACCAAAAATTAAGATGTACGAAAGACCCTGAAAAAAAGAATTGACACTACCTAGCACCAGAAGCATCAATCCACCACTTCCCGCCAGACCATGTATCATTCCTACTGCATAGGGTTTTTTGTGATGAAAATGTGACCTATCAAAAGATGTATGAACATGCTGGTGAACATGTTCTTTTCCATTGTGTGTGTGTTTGTGTATATGAAATATTTCTTGGCGAAATAAAACACGCAGTCCTAAAAGTATGAGCATACAACCAACCAGAAGTTCAAAAAGCAATGCTAAAGAAGCAGGAAGAGAGATTTTGAATGTTAGCATAACAAGACCGAACAGAAAAAGTGAGGTGGTGTGCCCAAGTCCCCAAAACGCTCCTATCAAACTTGCCTGCCAAGGATTTTTTTCTTTGGCGACAATGGTGGAAACAGCAACTACATGATCTGCTTCAAATGCGTGCTTTATGCCAAGAAGAAAACCGAGGAAAAGGGTGAAAAGCAGTTGGTTCATTAGCGCTTTGGACTTTGTTTTTCGCGGCGAGATTTGCCGCCCATTCCTACTTTGCGCCTTTCTCTTATTCGTGCATCTCTAGTAAGAAATCCTTTTTTCTTCAACGCCAAATGATAATTGGTGTTATAGGCTACCAATGCCCTAGAAATACCATGCACCATTGCTTCTAGCTGCCCATGTTTTCCTCCTCCGACAACTCTGGCAGTAATAGTAAAAACACCCATGGTATTAGTTGTCTGAAATGGCCCTTCATATGTAATCTTATCCGCTGCTGTAGAAAAATATTTCTCGACTGGCTGTTGATTAACGTATATTTTTCCTTTTTCCAAAACCAGGTCTCCCCAACGCAACTCATCTTTTGTATTAGCATAGAGCCTAACCCGAGCAATTGCTTCTCTCCTTCTTCCCACAGCGTAGACATACTCTTTTTTCTCGATAGACTTCTTTTGTACTAATTGCTCATCAGTTTTTTTTGTTAATCTGGCCATATAATAAATTTAAAATTCAAAACGCAAAATGCAAAATTGCAATGCAAAAGTAAAAAGTCCTCAACTTTTGACTTCTCGCCCTGGGTGAAGTCGAAGGGTTGAACTTTGACTTTTGAGTTTTTCTTCATAAGGATATTGTTCTTCCGCAAAAATCAACAATCGCTTTAGCATTGTAGCGCGTAATTTATTTTGCGGCAACATGCCTTTTACAGCATGTTTCACAACTTCTTCGGGTTTTCGCTCACGTAGTTGCCCTAATGTTTCTGATCTAAGACCACCCGGATATCCAGAATATCGAAAGTATTGTTTCTTTTCTTCTTTTTTTCCGGAAACAGAAACGTGCTTTGCATTAATAATCACAACATAATCTCCACAATCAAGGTTTCTCATAAAATATGGCTTTGCCTTCCCCATAAGTAAGTTTGCTATTTCTGTAGAACTTCTGCCTAATATTTTTCCCTTAAGATTAATCAGGTGCCATGCTCTTTTGATATCCGACTGCTTTGTTGCTTTTGTCATATTACTTTTTTTTCTCCTTTGCCTCAGCCGCGTTTGACGCGGTTTCTTTTATTTTTTCTGTTAATTTTTTTGAGATTATCTTGACTCCTTTTCTTGCTTTCTGAACGTTTTGCATTTTTACTGTATCTTCTTCGCTTTTTTTCTCAACTTGTATTTCTAAATTTTTCATTTTTAATTTTTCATTTTTAATTTCCTCTCCTTCCACCCATTCCATAATTACCATAGAAGCATTATCAGAAAAACGATTACCCATATGAATAATTCTGGTGTATCCACCATTACGATCTTTAAAACGAGGTCCAATCTCGGCAATCATTTTTTGCATGGCAGGGGGAGTAAGATATTTTCCCAGAGAAGAACTTAATGATTCACTATTTTTTTTCATTACCTTGGTAACAAGTTTCTCAACCTGTCCTCTAATAGATTTTGCTTTTTCTTCTGTGGTCTTAATCCGCTCCTTAAGTACCAATGATGACATAAGCCCCTTAAAAAGCGCTTTTCTTTCATTTGTGTCTCGTTTAAATCGTCTACCAAAAACATTTTTCTTCATAGTACAAAAAATTCGAAACCCGAAGCACGAAACTCGAAACAAATTCAAATGACATAAATTCTCATCATTTGAACATTCGAATTTTGGCTTTGTTTCGGATTTCGAAATTCGAATTTAGAATTTCCTTACACAGTAAGCGATATTCCTTTTCCCCTTAACTTATCTTCTATAATCGCAATTGATTTTCCGCCCATATTTCGCATTCCCATAAGGTCTTTTTTAGAGGTACCAAGAAGTTGTCCCAATGTCTCTATATTTCCATTGCGAAGACTATTATAGATACGTGTCGGAAGATCAAGTTCATCAATAGTAAGTTTAAGCAAATCCTCAGAGACTGAAGGACTAATTGCAACTCCTACCTCTGATTGCAGAGAGGAAGACTTTGGCTCATAAATCTGCAGGAAGTAAGATGCAAGAATTTTTGCCGCTTCGGTTAGTGCATCTTTTGGGGATATTGTTCCATTAGTCCAAATAGAAAAAACGAGCTTATCTAAATTAGTTTGGCGTCCTACACGGGTTGCCTCAACGGTGTAATTTACTCGCCGAACCGGAGTGAAAACAGCATCTACCGGAATAATTCCAAGCGATCCTGCTTTTTCTTCTTCTGCAAGTGCGTATCCATATCCTCTTTCTACGGTAAATTCTATTTCAAGCTTTGCTTTTTTATCTGACAGCGAACCAATATAGTGTTTTTTGTTTGCAACCTCAACGCCGTCAGAGAGTTCTAAATCTCCTGCAGTCACTTCCTTAGGACCTTTTACAGACAATCTAACGGTAGCATTTGTTTTATCTTCCAGAAGATTGAAGCTAATTCCTTTAATATTAAGAATTAAGTCCACAATATTTTCTTTAAGTCCTGGAAGTGTAGAGAATCTGTGTTTTACACCAGCAATCTTTATGGATGTTGCCGCAGCTCCTGGAATAGAGGTAAGGAGAACTCTTCGCAAAGCATTTCCCACAGTATGTCCATACCCAGGTTCAAGCGGCTCTATAACAAATTCGCCATATTCTGGTTCGGTTTTTACCTCTTTTACTTTAAAACCAAGCTCTTGCATAAACGATTGCTTTGCCATTATAGCATTATCTCGAATAGTATTCAATAATCAATTGCGTATCGAATGGAACTTGCACATCTTCCCGTTTTGGCATCCTCATAAGCACTCCCTTAGCGTCTGACCGCTTAATAAACGAAAGCGTAACTACATCTTCTTTAAGCATCTCCAAAACGGCAGGATTTTTTAGCATTCTGTCCGATAGCGAAATAACATCTTCTTCTTTTACTTGATAAGACGGAATTGATACTTTTTTTCCATTCACGAGTACATGACCATGAGATACAAACTGACGCGCTTGATAGCGAGTTTTTGCGAATCCAAGTCTATAAACAATGTTATCAAGACGTGTTTCTAAAAGAGAAATAAGCATTTCTCCTGTTTCTCCTTTTTTACCTTGCACTGTCCTAACTAAACCTCTGAATTGCTTTTCCAAAAGTCCATATGTAGCTTTTGCCTTTTGTTTTTCTCGAAGCTGCTGTCCAAATTCCGAGAGAGCTCTTTTTCTCTTTTTACCATGAATACCAGGAGGAATATTAAGCCGACGCTGCAACGAAGCCGTTGTTTTATCCAAAACATTTACCCCTTCTCTTCGTGCTATTTTATGTTTTGGTCCTGTATACCTTGCCATAATCGTTCCTTTCAGTCACTCAAATTTAAAATTCAAAATGAAAAATTCAAAATTAACTTTGCACTTTGCACTTTGAATTTTTAACTATTTTATACTCTCCGTTTCTTTTTTGCCCGTGGCCCATTATGCGGAATGGGCGTTATATCTGCTATCATTGCGATTGAAATTCCGGCTGCTTTTATTGCCCTAAGCGCGGCATCACGACCCGATCCTGGCCCTTTTACATAAATATCAACAGATTTTATTCCTCTTTCTAGGCCTTTTTTTGTTACATCCTCAACAGCAAGCGTTGCTGCGTAAGGGGTTGATTTTCTTGTACCTTTAAATCCTCTCGCTCCCGAAGAACTCCAGGCAATCGTATCTCCTTTGTCGTTTGTCATAGTTACCAAAGTATTGTTGAAAGTCGAAGTAATGTACACTTTTCCATGCACAGACACCGAAACCATAGGTTTTTTCTTTGTTGCTATTTCTTTTTTATCTTTCATGAAATTTATTTCTTTTCTGGGGCTACAGTCGCTTTTGCCTGCCCTGAGCCTGCTTGCGGTGAGCTTGTCGAACCCGCCGAACGGGCCTGCCCTGAGCCTGCCGAACGGGTATCAATACCCATTTTTGCCGCCACTTCTTTTTTGATAGCACCAATTGTTACTCTCTTACCACGTTTTGTACGAGCATTAGACCTGGTCCTTTGTCCACGGACAGGAAGGTTTCTGTTATGTCTTGTTCCGCGGTAGGTTCCAAGCTCTTTTAATCGCTTAATATTACCCAAAACTTCAGCGCGCAAATCTCCTTCTATTTTAAAGTTTTCAAGTATTTTTTGAATTCGTTTTTGTTCATCCTCAGACAACGTTTTTACTCTTTTTGCTGCCTCAACATCTGCCTTTTTTAATATTGTCACCACATTACTTCTACCAACGCCATACAAATATGTTAGCGCTATATCTACTCTTTTTTCATCGGGTATATTAATACCTGCTATTCTCACGTTTGCTCCTTCCAGTCGCTCAAGTTGAAAATTAAAAGTGAAAAGTTAAAAGTGAAATTTTGCTTTTTAAATTGTAATTTTGAGTTTTGCATTTTGAATTTTGAATTTTCTCTATCCTTGTCTTTGTTTATGTCTAGGGTTATCACATACAATGCGAAGAACCCCTTTTCGCTTAATTATTTTGCATTTTGCACATCGTGCCTTGATACTTGCTTGCACTTTCATACCTTTTATTTATTTCTGTAAACAATTCTCCCTTTACTCTTATCGTACGGTGTCATTTCTACTCTTACTTTATCTCCAGGTAAAATCTTAATAAAATGCATCCTCATTTTTCCTGAAAGATGGCACAAAACTATAGAGCCATCAGCAAGCTCTACCCGAAATAATGTATTAGGCAGGGATTCCTTAACAATACCTTCTACCTCGAATGAGCCTTGATGCACCATAGTAAAAAATAGACGATAGAAAATAGAAAGTAGTATTTTGAAAGTAGAATATAGAAGCTAGAAGAACCTACTCTACTTTCTATCCTCAATAATCTATCTTCAACCTTCTATCATCTATCGTCCAAATCCATTATACCAAACCAGCCTTTAAATCGCAATACGCTTAAGGTGTAAAATGTAATGGGCCGTTTTTTGTAATAGCCACTGTTCGCTCAAAAACTCCAGAGAGGCTACCATCTTTTGTCTTAATTGTCCATCCATCATCATTAGCATACACCACATCATGTTTGCCCATATTATAAATAACCTCTATTGCTATAGTCATACCCTCTTTGAGTAACGGTGTTTGTTCAATGTGTCCCGACAAAAATCCTGGGACTTCTGGTTCTTCATGTAGTTTTTTTCCAACTCCATGTCCAACGAGACTTCGAACAACCGAATATCCCTTTCCCTCAACAATCTCCTGAATCGTCTTTGAAATATGTCCAACCCTGTTACCAACTTTAGCCTGTTTTATCGCTTCATCAAGCGCCATTTTTCCAGTCTTAAGGAACTTATCGACGTCACTTTTATTGTTAATTGTTAACTGTTGATAGTTAACTGTTGAGACTCTTCGAGTCTCAGACATATCTGTATGAAACCCTTTGTAATACACGCCACAGTCAATACCGATAACATCACCTTCTTTGAGCTTATACGAACTTGGGACGCCATGCACCACCACATCATTGGTTGAAACACAGATGGTATGGTTATACCCTGCTACTTTCTTAAACCCTGGTTGTCCCCCCTTTTCTGTAATGAGCTTTTCTGCCAAGGCATCAAGTTCTAGTTCGGTAATCCCTGGTTTAATCACATCTAAAACCTGGTGGAGAACTTGTGACAATATTCTCCCGCCCTTTTCCATTATTACTATTTCCTGCGGGGTTTTAATATTTATCATCACTAAATAATATTGAGGTTACTAAGAAGTGCGTCTATTTTCTTATGTAATGATTCAACATCTTCATCGTTAACAATAAGATGATCCGCAATGGCAATTGGACCTCCTTTATGTAATTGCTCTATCTCGGCAATATCTCTTTGTTGAGATTGATCTTCTGTCAGCGGCCTAATCAAGCGTTTAGCAAGTCTCTGATATCGAATTTCTGGTTGTGTATAGATGTAAATTACAATAAGCTGTGGGAATTTCTCTCTAAAATAAACATATTCTTCCCACGAATAAAGACCATCTATTACAATAGTTTTATTTTTTCCTAAAAGTTCTTTTATTTTCGGTTCTGCTCTGATTGCATATACTGCCATGCCATAGTCTTTTCGTAAGTTTTCGCGCACTATCTTCTCGTTTTCCTCGGTTAGCGGTAATTCAGCTTTTTTAAGTTCTTCGTCGGTAAGTTGACCAAATCTAACAGCAGGAATTCCTTTATTTTGCAAGTAGGCTACTGCTTCACTTTTACCAGATCCCGGCATACCAACAATTGCTAAAAGTAGTTTATCTTTTGCCATGTGTTAGGTGAGTCATTATATCTTTATGGATGTCTTCGATAGGCTTTTCTCCGTCGATTTCCAGAAGCATTTCTCTTTTCCGATAGTATTCAAGCACAGGCTTTGTGAACTTATGGAAAATTTCTATCCGCCTTCTGATAGCCAAAAGCGTGTCGTCCTCTCTTCCCTGAGAATTTCTATAGGCAAGTCTCCAAAGTATCTCTTTATCTGAAACCTTCAGATAAACTACTTTATCTATTCCATTTTTAAATTCCTTTGCCTGAAATAAGGTTCGAGGAAAACCGTCAAGAATATATCCTTTTTGATATTCCGGCCGTGATAAATAATCACTCACTATTTTCAATGTTTTTTTATCCGAGATGAGTAGTCCGGCGTTCATAACCAGCTTAATCTGGTGTCCCAATTTTGTATGCTCTTTTGCCAACTCTCTAAAAATGTGCCCTGTAGAAAGATACGGAACATTTAGCTTTTTAGAAAGCATATTCCCTTGTGTTGATTTTCCAGATCCCGGAATGCCAATTAAAATTATTTTCATAGCCTACTTTGTAAATTTATCGTAGCTTCTTGTTACCAATTGTGCTTCTATAGCCCTAATTGTTTCTAATACTACTGATACCACGATTAAAACTCCCGTTCCTCCTATAAGGAGTGTCTGCACATTAGTTATTGCAGAAGCAACAGTAGGCAAAATGGCAATAAGTCCAAGGAAAAGAGCGCCAGCAAGTGTAATACGAGTTAAAATATAATTAAGAAATTGTGCCGTTGGTATTCCTGGCCTAATCCCAGGAATAAAACCCCCATATTTTTGTATTTCCTCGGCAATCTTTTTTGGATTAAAAATAACCGCAGTATAGAAGTAGGTAAAAGCTACGACCAGCATGAAGTAGAAAACATTATAGAAGAAACCCCCAGGGTTAAACAAGGAGGAAAGAATATTTGCGGCATTTTGCAAAACCGAATTATTAGCACTGCTAAAATAATTGGCAATAAGAGAAGGCAAAAGCACAAGCGACACTGCAAAGATAATAGGAATTACTCCCGCCTGATTAAGCCGAAGAGGCAGATGCGTCGATTGCCCACCGTACATTTTATTGCCCCGTACGCGTTTTGCGTAATAGATACTTATGCGGCGAGTTGCTTCATTCATGGTAACAATTGCGCTGATAACAATAATACCTAGTCCTAAAAGCATAAGGGTATTAAAAGTATTTTCCGGGGTAGCTGTGGAGAATGCCTGACCGACAAGTATAGGTATACGACCTACAATTCCGGCAAAAATAAGAAGCGATATACCGTTTCCTATACCTTTTTCTGAGATCAGCTCTCCAAGCCAAACCAACAGCATTGTACCGGCAGTCATTGTTACAATAAATGATACAAGATAGACAGGTGAGAGCAGGGATATAATTCCTTGACTTCTCAAGAGAGCATACATTCCTACTGCCTGAAGCACAGAGAGTGGCACGGTAAGGAAACGTGTATATTGGTTAATTTTTTGTCTTCCTGCTTCTCCTTCTTTTGATAACGCCTCAAGTTTTGGAAAAACCATTGTCAAAAGCTGCAGTATGATTGAGGCATTAATATAAGGATTTAATCCAAGTGCCATTACAGAGAAATTAGCCAAAGTGCCGCCTGAGAAAATATCTAACAGTCCTAAAAATTGATTTTGTGCAAAAAGTGACTTAAGACTTGCCAAATTAACCCCCGATACGGGAATGTGAGCAAAAAGACGAAAGATAAAAAAAATACCAGCGGTAAACAGGAGCTTTTGTCTTACTTCCGTTGTTTTAAAAGCGTTTCGAAAAACGCTTAGATAATTTTCCATTTATTACTCTTTACTATTGTATTACTGTTCCGCCCGCTTTTGTTATTTTTTTTGCAGCGCCTTTAGATACTGGAAGTTTTACCTGAAGTGGTATGGCAAGATTTCCATCTCCCAAAATCTTTATACCGTATTTCTTTGCATCTTCTGAATCTACAATTTTTTTGGCAATAAGCATCTCTGCATCAACAACACTACCTTCAGGCAATATATTTAACACTACAATATTGATTGCAATAGGCCGAGCTTTAAACACTTTATTTTTTCCTTTTCCTCTACGAAATGGCAAGCGCTTAATAAGCCGGAGTGCGCCTCCTTCGAAAGACAAAGGAATATCTCCACGTGCTTTTTGGCCTTTTGTACCTCTTCCTGCAGTTTTTCCACGTCCAGATCCATGTCCTTGTCCAAGACGTCTTTTCTTTCCCGTAGTAACCTTGCGCAACCTATGTAACTCCATATTATTTTTTTCTATAGCTTTCTATCTTATTATAACGCTCTTTTAATTGTTTTAGCGCTTCCATTGCTGCATATACATTTGACGCTTGGTTATCTGTACCAAGGACCTTTGAAGATATATTATGAATGCCTGCTGCTTCAACCACACTTCGTACCGCACCACCAGCAATAACACCGCTTCCTATTGGTGCTGGCTTTAACATAACTCTCGCTGCTCCAAGTTTTATTCGTATTTCAAGCGGGATAGTACCTCTTACAATAGGTACTGTAATCATGTGTTTTTTTGCCGTTGAAACACCTTTTCGAATCGCTGAGGAAACGTCAGGCGCCTTCCCAAGGCCTACGCCAACCTTCCCTTTTTTATCCCCCACTACAACAAGGACAGAGAAACCAATCTTATTACCACCTTTGGTTTTTTTTGACACTCTATTTACCTGAACGATTTTCTCTTCAAATTCGCTCAACCCTCGCTGCTGCATAGATGCATTATTACTCATTAGAATTGAAGCCCTCCTTCTCGCGCCCCTTCTGCAAGCGCTTTTGTTCTACCATGATAGGCATAGCTTCCCCTATCAAATACCACCCGTATGATATGTTTTTCAACTGCCATTTTTGCCAATAATTTTCCTAATTTTCGTGCTTTTTCTATTTTCTTTAGTTTTTCTTCTTTTTCTAGTTGTTTTTCTGAAACACCCATTATTGTTTTTCTTTGCTCATCATCAATCAATTGAGCATAGATATGAACATTAGATCTAAACACCGAAAGGCGTGGCCTCTCCTTTGTACCCACGATCTTTGATCTAACCCGTCTCTCTCTTTTTTGTTTTGATGTATATCTTCTCATAACTTTTAACTTTTAATTTTTAATTTTTAACTTATTTAGTCCCTACTGCCTTTGCTGCTTTTCCAGCTTTTCTTCGAATTCTTTCTCCGACATATTTAATACCTTTTCCTTTATATGGCTCTGGTGGACGTATGGCACGTATTTTTGATGCTACATCTCCTACCAAAACATTATCGCTGCCAGTAACGGTAATAATATTTTCACCAACCGCAAAAGTAATTCCCTCTGGGGCTTTTACAATTACTGGATGAGAAAACCCCACGGATAAAGAAAGGTCTTTTCCCACTACTTGCGCTCTATAACCAACACCAGATAGCTCAAGTTTTCGCTCAAACCCTTCTGAAACACCTTTTATCATATTTGCAATAGTTGCACGAGTTAATCCAAAAAGCGCCCTGCCCCCCTCAACATCTTCTTTCTGTAAAACCTGTACTTTCCCATCCTCAACGACAACGGCAATACCAGACGGCACCATATATAAGTATGTTCCTTTTTGGCCCTGTACTGTAACTTTTTGACCATCTACCGTAACTGATACGCCAGTCTTTATTGTAATTGGTTTTCGCCCAATCTTAGACATAGTTTTTATTATGTATTACCACAATGTGAGCAATACCTCTCCTCCTACTCCTTTTCTAGCCGCGTCAAATGCGGTCATAACTCCCTGGCTTGTTGAAACAATAGATATTCCTCTTCCCTGTCGTGATTTCTTAGGAAGCGCTTTTAATCTTGTATAAATTCTGAGTGATGGTTTTGATACGACAGCAATATTTGTAAAAACGGGCATCCTTTTTTCATAGCGAATTTGCGCTCGCAATACTTTTTTTCCGTCAATCATTTCTTCTTTACACTCACTTAAAAAACGTTCTTTAACTAAGATTTCTCCTACTGCCTTTGTTACTTTAGAATATGGCAGTATTACTTGCTTTCTATGCGCAAGCGCTGCATTTTTAATTCTTATAATAAAGTCCGCGATATTGTAATTCATATATTTTATCCCAAGCAACGTCGAAGGATTACCAGCTCGCTTTTGTTACTCCCGGTAGCTCCCCCTTCGATGCAAGCTCTCTAAAGCACATACGACAGAGTCCAAAACGGCGCATGTATCCTCGCGCTTTCCCACAAAGATTACAACGGTTTTTCATTCGAACTGCGTATTTTTGTCTTTTCTTAAATTTTACAACGTCTGATGTTTTTGCCATAATAACTATTTTCTGTTAACTATTAACTTTTGAAATGGCATACCTATAGTCTCAAGCAATGCCAATCCTTCTTCTTTGTTCTTTGCGGTTGTAACAATCGTCACCGCAAGCCCCTGTATTCTATCAATATTTCCCGGATCTATCTCGGGAAAAACAGTATATTCATTTATACCTAATGTATAGTTACCTTTTAAGTCAAACTGATTTCTTGAAACCCCATGAAAATCCCTAAAACGAGGAAACACAACGCTGATAAGTTTTGAGTAAAAATTATACATTCTTTTACCTCTTAGGGTTACCATAAGACCGATTTGATCTCCTTCTCGGAGCTTAAACGACGCAATGGATTTTTTTGCTTGAGTTATCTTTGGTTTTTGTCCTGTAAGCTCTGTAAGTATCTGCAGGCCTTTCTCCATATTCTTTTTATCAGAAAGTGCATCTTTTACTCCCATATTTACAACAATTTTTTCAATTTTTGGCACAGCTAATGGATTTTTAATACCAAGCTTTTGCTGTAATTTTGGCGCTATCTCTTTTTTGTATATATCTTGTGTAATAATCATATTAATTGCCTGCATTTCTTACACATTCGTAATTTCTTATTGTTTTGCATAGAATAACCTACCCTTGTAACCACATGGCATTTTGGACAAACAAGCGCTACATTAGCCAAAGATAATGGCTTCGTAATCGTTACTATTTCTGATGGTTGATTTTGTGATCTTGCTTTCAAATGACGCTTGTATTGATTGATATTTGTCACTAGCACCCTGTGACTTTCTGGAAAAATTTTTTCAATCTTCCCCATCTTATCCTTATCTTTCCCCCGAACTATTTTCACCTCATCTCCTTTTTTTATTTTCATAACTATTTCCTTCCCAACTATTAACTAAACAACTTCTATAGCCATACTTGCAATTTTTGCAAAGCCTTTATCCTTTACCTCTCGGGCAATTGGGCCAAAAATACGTGTCCCTCTCGGGTTTTTATCTTTAGGATTATCAATTAATACCCCTGCATTTTCAGAAAAGCGAATATATGACCCATCTTTTCTTCTATATTCTTTTCTTGTCCTCACGACCACTACTTTCACAATCTCTCCTTCCTTTACCTGTCCAATAGGAGATGCCTCTCTAACAACACAATTAAGCACGTCTCCTATGTATCCAAACTTTCTTTTGGAACCGCCAAAAATATGAATTACATTTAATGACCTTGCGCCTGAATTGTCTGCTACCTTTAAAATGGTTCTATGTTGAATCATTGCAATCGAAAATGTTTATTCTTAGAAATTGGTCGTGTTCCTACTATAGTTACCTGTGATCCTACAATCACGTCTTTTCCTTTTGTATCAACAGAGTACCTCTTGCTTTGCTTAATAAGTTTTTTATATAGTTTATGAGGCGTTCTCCTGATCACCTCAACAATTGCTGTCTTGTCCATGCTCTTTGCGACAACAATGCCATTAAGCGTTTTCATTAATTTGCTCCTTTCCCCTAATAATTGTTAGAAGTATTGCTATTTCTTTTTGTTTTCTATGCAGCAATGCGACATCTTTGAGTTTTCGCTGTGCATATGCCATTTTTTGTTTAAACAAATCAGCTCTAGCCGCTCTTACAGTTTCTTGCAACTCTTTGATCGTTTTTGTGTGTAATTCTTTCTTTGCTTTTGTTTTCATATATTATTTATCAATAATAAGTGTCTTTACTGGCAGCTTATGTGCGGCAAGACGAAGCGCTGTATGCGCCACGTCTTTGCTTACACCACCCATTTCAAATAAAACTCTGCCTGGTAAAACTCTTGCAACATACTCGTATACATCACCCTTGCCGCTTCCCATTCTGGTTTCTGCAGGTTTTTTAGTAATTGGCTTATCGGGAAAGATACGTATCCATAGTCTTCCACCACGTTGTGTATAATGTGTTATCGCACGTCTTGCTGCTTCAATTTGCCTAGCAGTAATCCAAGCAGATTCTTGTGTGCGAAGTGCATATTCCCCAAATGAAACATTTGTTCCACTATGGGCATTCCCCTTCATTGTTCCTCTGTGTTGCTTTCGATATTTTGTTCGTTTTGGCACTAACATAGATTATTTCTCCTCTGGTTTATTAATCCATACCTTAATCCCAATATATCCTTTTTTGGTAAGCGCAGGTACACTTGCAAAAGTAATGTGTTCTCTTATTGTAGAAAGTGGTACCTTTCCTCTTTGGGCTTTTTCCCGCCTACCAATTTCCGCACCCGCAATTCTTCCTGCAATAACTATACGTACTCCCTTTGCTCCAGACTCCATAACTCTGTCTGCCGCTTGACCAAGTATTCGTTTGTAAGGAAGGCGCTTTATTAACTGATCTGCAATCATTTTTGCAACCAAGTATGCGTCAAGATTTGGTTGTTTTACCTGCTCTATTCTAATATCAATTTTTGCCATATGTTTCTTTTTTCCCTGTGTTAAAAGCGCAACAACAAATTTCTTTAACTCTTCAAGTCCTGTTCCTGCTCTTCCAATAACAATTCCAGGCCTTGAAACATATACGGTAATTTTTATGCTATTGATTGACCGTTCGATCTCAATCCTTGACACGCCCGATATTCTTAACTTTTCCATTAATGCCTTTCGCAAGGCATAATCTTCAAGCAAAACTTCCTTATAGTGTTTTTTGTCAAACCAACGACTTTCCCAGTTGTAAATAGGGCCAAGCCGCAAAAGGTGTGGATTTACTTTCTGTCCCATAATAATTAAATTAAAAATTAAAAATTAAAAATGAAAAATGAAAAATTATGGTACTTTTTTATATATTTATCTTTTTTATATTTCATATATATCTTTTATTTTTTCTATTTTATTTTTAATATTATTTTTATATGGCTGGTACGCTTTTTATATGGATGGATTCTTCCTCTGGTTGACGGATGAAAACGCTTAAATGGTGGGCCTTCTGTTACTTCAATTTTTTTAATAAATAATGCTTCTTCTGCTACCTTTGTATTGTGCATGGCGTTAGCCATGGCACTTTTAAGAGTCTTTTCCAGAAAAGAAGCTGCTCGTTTTCTAATAAGCGAAAGCGTCTGTAAAGCCTCCACTGCCGGCTTATTTCGAATACTTTCCGCAACTAAACGAACTTTTCTTGGACTTATTCTTACTGATTTTGCTAAAGCAATAACTTCCATATTCTTATTAGCTTTTAGTTACTAGCGTCTAGCAGTTAGTTCCTTAAACTAGACGCTAAACGCTAATCTCCAGACGCTAGGTTTTACTGATTTCCCTAGCCACTACTTTTCCGTGAGTCCTAAAAGTTCTGGTTAGTGAAAATTCACCTAATCTGTACCCTACCATTGCCTCTGTTATCAATACATTGATAAAGTTTCTTCCGTTATGAACACCAAATGTATGTCCGACAAACTCCGGTGAAATCTGGCACGCTCGTGACCATGTCTTAATAATATTTCGATCTCCAGTGTTTTTCTGGATCAAAACTTTTTTAAGTAACTTCTTATCTATATAAGGACCTTTTTTTGATGATCGTGACATAAATTCCTTTCAGTCGTAATTTCCAATACTACAAATTTCAAATTTCAAATAAGTACCAATGTTACATTTGAAATTGGATATTTGAAATTGGTAATTATTGGTAGTATTCATTACTTCTTCCTCCGCTCTAGTATATATTTATTAGAATACTTATTTTTATTTCTCGTTTTTCCAACCGCCTTGCGGCCTGCGTATGTTTTGGGCGATTTCATACCAATACCGCTTCGTCCTTCTCCTCCACCATGAGGATGTGAGCGTGGATTCATAGCCACACCACGAACAGATGGACGAATACCCATAAGTCTCTTGCGCCCTGCTTTTCCAAATATTTCATTTTTCCACTCAATATTTCCTACTTGACCAATAGTAGCATAGGCATCGCTTCGTACTTTTCGTATTTCCCCGGAAGGAAGCTTAAGATGAACAAATCCTCCCTCTCTTGCCGCAATAATAACGACTGCTCCAGCACTTCGCGCAATCTGAGCTCCCTTGCCAGGAGTAAGCTCTACGTTATGAATCATAGTTCCGATTGGAATATCTCCAAGCGGCATGCTGTTTCCTGCATATAGATCTATATTACGTCCAGCAGATATCTTCGCCCCAAGTGTAATTCCGTTGGGAGCTATAATGTATTGTTTATCTCCGTCGGCATATTGTACCAGAGCTATGTCTGCATTTCTATTAGGATCATACTCTATAGCAATAACTTTTCCAGTAATATCTCTTTTTTTACGCTTAAAGTCAATTGTTCGCAGAAAGCGCTTTTGTTCCCCGCCCTGATGGCGAACAACAACTTTTCCGCTTGCATCTCTCCCTCCATGTTTTTTTCGAATTCTTTTTAATCTCCTCATGCTGTTTTTCCTCCTGCTATATCGAATAAATCAATTTTTTGCCCTTTTGCAAGGGTAATAATGGCTTTTTTCCATATATCTCCTTGTTTTTCTATTCGTCTTGTTCCTGCTCGTTTTCGTGCACCTTTTACCCTGCTTACAGAAATATGTTCAACCGTTACTTGAAAAGCTTCTTGTACTGCTTGTGCAATCGCGTACTTATTTGTATTTCTATTTACGGCAAATGTAAATTTACCTAATCCCGCATTGATTTTTCGGTAATTATTGGTCGGATAATAATATTTTTGTTCATTATTTTGTTTCTTTTGCAAATACTGTACGTATTGAATCAATTGCATCTAAACTAAAAAGAAGCGTTTTATGCTTCATTACTGCGTAGGTATGTAGTTGATTTGCAAAGGTGATATCTACTCCTTCTATATTTCTTGCTGCTCGCATAATACTATCTCCTTTACCTTTTTCTGTTTTTGGCAAAACGAGTAAAACGTTTTTCTTCTTTTCAGGAATACCAATTTGTTTCATAAAATTGGCCATTGCCTTTGTTTTTGGCTCAATTTTCTCTATGTCCCCAACTATTTTTACTGCTCCAGCTTTAACTTGTGTTGACAGCGCAGAAAAGAGAGCTAAACGCCTCATGGCTTTAGGCAAAGTAAGAGAATAATCTCGGGGCTTTGGACCAAATACTATTCCTCCATGAACAAAAATTGGCGCTCGAAGCGAACCATGTCTTGCTCGCCCGGTACCCTTTTGTCTATATATTTTTCGTGTTGACCCCTGCACTTCTCCGCGTGTTTTTGTTGAGACAGTTCCTCTATGCTGATTTGCCAAATACACTCGTACAGCCTGTATCATAAGTTTTTCATTAACAGGTACAGCGAAAATCTCTTTAGGTAAATCAATCGTACCCGTAACCTTTCCTTTTACATCAAAAAGATCAACCGTCAATCCAGTCTTTGATGTTTTAACAGATGATGCTACTTCTGCCTTTGTAACTTTTGATTTTTTAGTTGAACTTTTAACTTTTAACTTTTGCTTGCCCCTCGAAGTTCTGCTCAGCAGAACGAACTGGGAACTTTTAACTTCTTTAGCTGGCATTCTTTTCTTCCTCCTTCTCCGCCTCTTGATAAAGAGGCACAAATTTTTTATTTTTTCCTCTCTTTATCACCGTTACTATGCTATTTTTTGGGCCTGGAATAAGACCTCTAACCAGTAGATAATCATCAAGCACTGCAACTACTTGCAAGTTTTTTATCGTTACATTTACATGTCCCATATTTCCAGCCATGCGCTTACCTTTATATACTCTTCCCGGAGTTGTTGTTTGGCCGATAGATCCTGGTGCTCTTTCTCTATCTGATTGTCCGTGAGTACGTGGTCCTCCTTTAAAGTGATACCGTTTTACTCCACCTGCATATCCTTTTCCTTTTGATACTCCGGAAACATCAATAATGTCTCCTGGCTCAAACACATCAGATGGTTTTACCTCATCTCCTACTTGTAGGAGCACCTCGCCATCAATTATTCTTACTTCACGCAAAAAAAGAGGGCTTGTTTTTTTTGCCCTCTTTCTTGTTCCAAATCCAAGCTGGATTGCACTGTATCCAGACTTTTCTTGCGTTTTAAGCAAAGTAACAGTATTGCCCGACATGGCAATTTTTGTCACAGGAATACGTACTCCGTTCTCCAGAAACCCTTGTACTTGATCTACCTTTTGTCCTATTAATGTATGAATCATAGTCCCAAAACAAAAAAAGGTAGCCTATCCGGCTACCCCACATATTGAGAACGTTGTCGTTCGAAATAAACTCGTGAAGCCTAGTTAGGCTTTAAAACCTCCTTTATGATGCTTATAATTATACTATAAACAACCATCAAATTCAACCTAAACCCCTTATCCTACTGCATCGTTCCGTAAACCGTGTACGAGTCGAGCTTGGCTCGACGGATAGTACCTGAAGGCAACGGGAAGATGCGTGGGATTACATTTTAATTTCAATATCAACACCCGCTGGTAATTCTAGATGCGTTAAACTATCAATTGTTTTATCGGTTGGTGAAACAATATCTATTAGTCGTTTATGAACTCGTATTTCAAAGTGATCGCGGGCGTCTTTGTCGATAAAAGGCGATTTGTTTACAACGTAAACGCTTCTGTCAGTAGGCAGTGGTATTGGACCCACAACTTTTGCTCCGGTTCGAATTGCCGTATCTAATATTTGCTGACAACATGAGTCGATAACTCGCGCGTCATATGCTTTTAAACGTACTCTAATTCTTCCTCTAGGCATTGCAAAACTTTCAATGTACTACGCGATAACTTTAGATATAACTCCCGCACCGACTGTTTTTCCACCCTCTCTGACTGCAAAATGAAGTCCTTCTTCTATTGCAATCGGCGCAATAAGTTCTGCTGTCATCTTGGTACTATCGCCTGGCATAACCATCTCTACCCCTTGCGGAAGTGTAACTTCGCCTGTTACATCGGTTGTTCGAATATAAAATTGCGGTCTGTATCCTGTAAAAAATGGCGTATGGCGACCGCCTTCTTCTTTGGTTAGAATATAAATTTCTGCTTCAAATTTCTTGTGTGGAGTTATACTTCCCGGCTTTGCAATTACTTGTCCTCTCTCAACGTCTGCTTTTTCGATACCCCTAAGTAAAAGTCCTACGTTGTCTCCTGCTTGCCCTTCATCGAGCTGCTTTTTAAACATTTCAACACCGGTAACAACAGTTGATTTAGTTGCCTTAATACCAATAATCTCTACGGTCTCGTTAACCTTGACCATTCCTCGCTCAATTCTTCCAGTGACTACTGTTCCGCGACCCTTAATGGAAAAGACATCTTCAACCGGCATTAAGAATGGCTTATCTGTTTCGCGTGTGGGGGTGGGAATATATTCATCTACCTTCTCCATTAATGCCATAATTTGTTTTTCTGCATCAGTGTCACCTTCCAAAGCCTTAAGCGCTGAACCACGAACAATAGGAGTATCATTTCCCGGATATTGATATTTTGTCAGAAGCTCTCTAACTTCCATTTCGACTAAATCCAAAAGCTCTGCGTCTTGTACCATATCTACTTTATTAAGAAAAACCACAATTGCTGGTACGCCAACTTGTCGAGCCAAAAGGATGTGCTCGCGGGTTTGTGGCATTGGACCATCTGGAGCCGAAACTACCAATATTGCGCCATCCATCTGGGCTGCGCCGGTAATCATGTTTTTAATGTAATCTGCGTGTCCTGGAGCATCGATGTGGGCATAGTGGCGTTTGTCTGTCTCGTATTCTATGTGAGAAATATTAATGGTAACTCCTCGAGCTTTTTCTTCTGGAGCATTGTCAATATCTTCGTACTTCTTGGCTTGGGCCATTCCTTGTTTTGATAACACTGTGGAAATTGCTGCTGTAAGTGTAGTTTTTCCATGATCTACATGGCCAATTGTACCAATATTAATATGTGGTTTTGTCCTTTGAAATTTTGTTGCATCTGCCATATATTTATACTCAAAAAAATAAACCTCTCGTAAGGCTTATTTCTTAATTAATTTGTAAGCTTAGGTTGTATATTATAACATTTTTCCCCTTCCGTCAATACCCAATTTGATATAATTTATCCAATGAACATAGCAGTTTTGGGGGGAAGTTTTGATCCGCCGCATATTGGTCATTATTTAGTGATTCGCCAAATTCTGGATTTTCGTCCGGATATTGACAAAATTCTACTTATCCCTGCATACAAACACCAATGGAAACCTAGTTTTGCAAGTGTTAAAGATCGGCTTTTGATGACAAAGTCACTGGTGCAGGAGAAAACGGAAATTTCTTATATCGAAATTGAACGAAAAGGTGTAAGTTACACCATTGATACTGTTAGATTGATAAAACAAAAAACACAAGCCACCCTTTTTTGGTTGGCAGGATCAGACATACTATATGAGTTTGACCGCTGGGAAAAAACTGAGGAATTAATAAATCTTACCACATTTCTTATTTTCCCCCGCGATCCCTACCATTTGCCAAAAAATCTTCCAAAAGGATTTGAATTAGTACAGAATAAAAATTTGATTACTGCCAATATTTCCTCCACAAAAATAAGAGATCGGGTAAAAAACGGACTTTCTATCAAACACCTTGTTCCAAACGAAGTTCAAAAATATATTGCTAAACAAAAACTCTATGCTTAGTAGCACTTAAATGCTATATCATTT
>CAYZZG010000001.1:57512-63743 GCA_964482825.1 uncultured Gammaproteobacteria bacterium | reverse complement strand
ATGAAAAACTTTTTATCTATTAATTCTGAACTCGGAGAAAAAAAAATAGTTAAGTTTATTAAAAAAACTTTTGCTGAACAAAAAATCAATAAGGCAATAATCGGAATTTCCGGCGGCATTGATTCCGCAACGTCGCTGTTTCTTCTTGCTCGATCATTACCTAAAAAAAATATTATTGTCCTCCACCTTCCTTATTTTGAAACTGCTGATGAACAAATCGACAGTATTATACAAAGTGCGGATATACCAAAAAGAAATTTTCATATAATTTCCATAAAACCAATCGTTGAAATTTCTTTGTCCACCCTTGGGGTGGACAAAGAAAAACAGACCGAAGTTCGCATTGGCAATATTGCAGCCAGAGTAAGAATGATTATATTGTATGATTTTGCCAAAAAACATCATGCGTTGGTTTGCGGCACAGAGAATAAGTCCGAACATTTACTTGCCTACTTTACTCGATTTGGTGATGAGGCATCTGATTTTGAACCGATCCGTCATTTATATAAATCTCAAGTGTATCAATTGGCAAAGCACCTCGGCGTTCCTAAATCTATTATTGAACAAAAACCAACAGCCGGACTCTGGAATGGCCAGACCGATGAAGGGGAATTTGGTTTCACATATCAAGAAGCAGATCAAGTACTCTACTTATATTTTGAACAAAAACTTTCTGTAGAAGAAATTGAAAAAAGAGGATTACCAAATGCCAAAAAAATTATTGACTGGTGCAGAAAAAACTCCTACAAACATCACGCTCCATATTCATTATGAAAGAAAGAGGAACTGCTTACCCTATAGCAAAAATGCAGGTTGCCGAACGGACAGTAACAAGAGAAGATCTGGATAGACTTTTACCTTCTAAAGAAGTATTGATTACCCCTCTAAGACACAACTAAAAATAAGAATATGCCCATAAGCCAAAGGAATTTATGCCTTTTGTTTTAAGAAAATTCTGTTTTTGCAAAACCGACTCCATATCTTCAAACCACACCGCATGACGCTGCCCCTTGACATCAACATATTGTACGCTTGTTTCTGCAGAAACCTGATCCCTTCTTACCTGACAATTTGCAAGTAAACAGTTATTAACATACTTTTTACCGGCTTCGTTAAGACTAATGCTTTGGGCCGACGCAGTAGCTTTGTTATCGGCATCTACAACCCAATCATAACCAAACATGCCAAGCACCACAATTATCTTTTCTTTTGGAACATTTTTCAAAAAGTCGTTGATCATTGACTGCAAATCGTAGCCATATAGCTCTTTTCCTTTTAGAGGAAAATTGGGGCCGGGATTTTCGCGAGCTTTGTGAAAATCATATGCCATAATAAAAATACCATCCGAAAGCGTTGATAACGCTTTTACATCATACGGCCGCAAGCGATAAAAAACATCACCGTAAAGAGTTGTATAAAATGTTAAGTTGTTTTGTCTTGCTGTTGTTGCAAAATATGAATGAAGAGCAGTTATCTTTTTAACCACCGAATCAAACGAAAGACTGGAAATTTCAAAATCTAAAACAACTCCCGTAAAATCAAACTCTTTGGCAGTTGCAGACGCACTTGCTGCAATATTTTTTTGCCACTCTTCACTTTCAAGAATTTTTGAGTTAATTGCAGAGTCGACCATTCTTACAGCAAGCAGCTTAGTCTTTACTCCTTCGGACAGCTTAAGAAATTGTGGTATGTTTTTATATCCTGCTTCTTCTTGATTAATGCCATTCTGATTAGGAGTTATTCCAAAATAGATTACTATGTTATATTCATTAGCAGAAATCTTTTCTTTTTCCATTGTCCAATACGGAACAAAAAGTGAATGTATTTCATTTTTTGCAACAATTACTCTTGCAGGAGAAATAGTTGGACGGGGGGATATTGTTGCTGACTGTATTTGAGGCTTTGGGCTAACAGAAACATTATAATGTTTATAAAAATAAAAACCGGTAAAGAAGAGCAGGCAGACAATTATAAAGCCTATCTGTTTCACTCTTTGTATTATACACCCGACTGTAAAATACCTTTATCCATACCGAGACAGGAATATTTTTATGCTGCCATTCTGCCCGTAAATGTGGATTTGGCAAGCATTTGCTCAATAATATTACGCGGTACTTCTTCGTAATGTGAAGGTTCCATGTAATACGAAGCCCGGCCCTGCGACATACTACGAAGTGTAGTCGCGTAACCGGAAAGCTCAGCTAAAGGTACCATTGCTAAAATAATAGTGGCTTTTCCCCGTTCTTCGGTACCCAAAATTTGCGACCGTTTGGCAGATAGATCACCAATCACATCTCCCATAAATTCAGATGGAGTAGTTACCTCAACCTTCATTACTGGCTCAAGCAACGTAAGCTGCGCTTTTTTGGTTGCTGCTTGCAATGCTTGAGAAGCTGCAATTTTAAAGGCGATTTCCGAAGAGTCAACATCGTGATATGACCCGTCGTAACACGTAACTTTCATATCGGTCATTGGATATCCAAGCAAGATTCCGTTTTCTTCTGCTTCGATAACGCCTTTTTCAACTGCTTTTACAAATTCTGCCGGAATCGCGCCTCCTTTAATTGCATCAACAAATTCATTACCTTCTCCTCGGGGTTTTGGTTCAACACGAAGGAAACAATGACCATATTGACCACGCCCTCCTGATTGGCGAATATATTTTCCTTCTGCTTCGGCTTTATCGCTGATGGTTTCTTTGTAAGCAACTTGCGGTGCGCCCACATTGGCCTCAACGCCAAAATCAGCCTTCATGGTATTTACCTTTACTTCAAGCTGCAATTCTCCAACACCGGAAATAATAGTTTGTCCAGTTTCATGGTTGGTTTTCACCTGAAATGTCGGATCTTCCTCCATCAGACGCTTTAATGCATAACCAAGTTTTTCCTGATCTGATTTTGTTTTTGGTTCGATGGCCAGAGAAATAACCGGCTCGGGAAAGGAAATCTTTTCCAAAATAATCGGCTTTGCCTCATCGCAAAGCGTATCTCCTGTTACGGTATCTTTAAGTCCAACAACAGCAACTATTTCCCCCGCATAAGCTTCTTTAATCTCTTCTCGCTGATTGGAGTGCATTAAAAGCAAACGACCAACACGTTCTTTTATGTTTTTTGTACTGTTGTAAATATACGAACCAGAATTGACTTGCCCTGAGTAAACGCGGAAATACGTAAGTTTTCCTACATGAGGATCGTTTTGAATTTTAAATGCCAAACCACAAAGCGCTTCATCAATAACAAGTTTGCGTGTCTCTTCTTCGTTGGTTTTTGGATTTATTCCTTTTACCTCTTTAAGATCTTCTGGTGAAGGAAGGTAATCAACAACTGCATCAAGTAGGGGTTGAACCCCTTTATTGCGAAGAGATGAACCGGCATAAATCGGTACTAATTTATAGGCAATAACTGCCCGACGAAGTGCTGCTTTAAGTTCGTCAACTGTTGGTTCCTGACCTCCGAGATATTTTTCCAAAAGCGCATCATCTGTTTCTGCGATTTTTTCGATAAGTTTGTGGCGATATTCTTCAACTTGTGCTTTAAGGTCTTCTGGAATTTCGTCTGTTGCATCATACTTTGCGCCTAACTCATCAGAACCCCATCGATATGCTTTTTTAGAAAGCAAATCCACAATACCAATAAAGCTTTGCTCAACACCTATAGGTAAAACCATAATTGCCGGGTTTGCGCCAAGACGATCCTCGATGCTTTTGATGGTAGCAAAAAAATCTGCTCCCAGCTTATCCATTTTGTTAATAAAACAAATACGCGGCACTTTGTATTTATCTGCCTGTCGCCAGACAGTTTCTGACTGCGATTGAACGCCTTCTTCTGCGTCCAAAACGGTAATGCCGCCGTCCAAAACTCTAAGGGAACGCTCTACATCTGCACCAAAGTCAACGTGCCCAGGAGTATCAATAATGTTAAACCTGAAGGTTCCTTTTTCAGGATTTGTAGAATGTTCCCAAAATGCGGTTGTTGCCGCGGATACAATGGTAATACCACGCTTACGTTCTTCTTCCATCCAGTCCATAACGGTTGTTCCTTCGTCGATATCACCGATTTTGTAGGTTTTTCCGGTGTAGAACAAAATGCGCTCGGTGGTGGTAGTTTTTCCCGCGTCAATATGAGCAATAATGCCGATATTTCTAATTTTATCTAAATCTGTTAATCGTGATTTTACATCTGCCATATTTTTTCCTTGTCATCCTGAATACATTAGATGTCATTCTGAACTTGATTCAGAATCTAGCTGGTTCAATACCTATGAAATATAAAAGATCCCGAAATAAATTCGGGATGACACCTTTGTGTCAGTATTGAGCTTTGAGATTGCAATAAAGTATATCATAGATTACTTCAAGATTCTAGATGATATTATGCATTTGAAGAAAGTTCTCTCCATCGAGAAAAAGCGATATCAACTCCGCGATTAAAGTTATTCTGCACATCTTTACTTTGATCTGATAAAGCCTCTTGTGCCGAAGACTTAATCATACCAACATACACACGAAGTCCCCTATCATCTTTGGGTAAACGACCACGAACAGTATCGTGACATAACGTTATAAAATTACTAATGTTTGTCCGTTCTTCTGTTAATAACAATTTTGAGACTTTTACAACTTGATGTTTACCGCCCTCCTGATGACCTGCCAGATAAAACCACAAAGCAGTTAATGCATGTGCTGTACAGATAAATCCTGTTGCCACCTCGGCAGGAAAGATTTCTTCTGGATCTTCTTTAATGGCTCTTGCTTCCATAAGCAGTCGAAAGGCTGTTCGTCCAAGACGATCTTTCGGTGAGAAATAATCTTGCTCCATCAATCGAAGCTGCTGATCACTTGCAACTAAGCGAACAATGCGTGCATATTCTGCTTGTTCTTGCGCTTGAAAAAGAGGCATATTTCCTTTCGCTTCTACCATATCTTTAAGATGAACCGCCGCTATTATACTGCTATTCTTGTGAGTAATCAATTTTAGCCTACCACGGCAACCTCTATAAGGACTGTCCTTTAAAAGGTTGTTGGGACAATCTAATAATGAATATGATAAAATATGCTATAAATGGTAAAAATATTTCTTTTTGTCGCCGTTGTCTTTTTTAGTGTTTTGGGACTACTCATCCTCTCCAATCAATCAAACTCAACATCAAATCTTCCCGATCTTAGTCTACTAACTTCTCCTACTCCTGTTCCTTCAGAGCAACTAAACACTTCTCTCACTCCTGAACTATCCCAGGCAAAAGGAGCTACTATCACCACCTCAAAAGGGGATATTGAAATAGAGTTTTATTCGGAAGACGCTCCGAAGACAGTAGCGAATTTTTTAAACAAGACAGAGTCAGGATTTTATAAAAACCTTACTTTCCATCGTGTAGAGGATTGGGTAATTCAAGGCGGCGACCCGCTGGGTAATGGAACCGGAGGAGAAAATATGCCAGTTGAGTTTAACAGCAAACCCTTTGTGGTGGGTTCGCTGGGTGTTGCCAGCAGGGGAGATGGAAAAGTGCAAAACGATTCGCAATTCTTTATTACCAAAAAAGATTCCTCCCACTTAAACGGTCAGTATACTAACTTTGGCATGGTGGTAAAAGGCATGGACGTGGTAGGAAAAATAGCCATCGGCGACAAAATCCTAAGTATTCGAATTCTGCAGTAAAGGTTTTTTGAATTTACCAGCGAAAATGAGAAAATGCCCTATTGGCTTCTGCCATGCGGTGCATGGTGTCACGTTTTTTTATTGCGTCGCCTTTATTTTGCAATACATCCACAATTTCCGCAGCTAGTTTTTCTGCCATTGTATGATACTGCGTGCTTGGTCGAGCTTTGGCCGCGGCAATAATCCATCGAATAGCAAGTGAAATTTTTCTATCTCCTCGCACTTCGGTAGGCACTTGGTAGGAAGCGCCTCCAACTCTTCGGGCTTTGACTTCTTGCTTTGGAGCAATGGTTTGAATTGCTTTTTCGAAAGATTCAACTGGCTTTTGCTGCTGTTTTTCAAGAAGCTCAAATGCTTTATAAAGCGTTCTTTGAGCAACAGTCTTTTTTCCAGAAAGCATAAGCTGGTTAATAAACCTTGCAACCAACTTATTGTTATAGACTGGATCAGGTTTAACAGTTCGTCTTTGTGATTTTTTGTGTCTCACGATACTAAATTAAAAATTAAAAAGTAAAAATGAAAAATTCATATGTTTTTTTATCTTTTCTATTTTATTTTTCATACTCATGCCGAAGGT
>CAYZZG010000001.1:47869-57494 GCA_964482825.1 uncultured Gammaproteobacteria bacterium | reverse complement strand
GACTGCTGCCGGAGCCACGGGAACTGCCGGTCGAGGAGCTGCTCCACCTGCGCCTTTCTTTGTTCCATACTTGCTTCTTGATCGTTTTCTTCCCTCAACACCCATAAGATCAAATTTCCCCCGCACAATGTGGTATTTTACACCAGGCAGGTCCTTAACCCTTCCTCCACGCACAAGAACAATACCGTGCTCTGAAAGTGAATGACCAATGCCTTGAATATATGCCGTCACCTCCATACGGTTGGATAATTTAACACGAGCTACTTTTCGAAGTGCTGAATTAGGTTTTTTTGGCGTCATTGTTTTTACCAAAGTAACCACCCCGCGTTTTTGCGGCGCAAGTATATTTTTGTACGCACGTTCCCGCGCGTTAAAAAGTCGGCGAAGACCTGTTGAACGTGTCTTTTTGACTTTTTTCTTTCTTCCCTTTTTAACAAGTTGCGATAATGTTGGCATAATATAAATTTAAAATTTAAAATGAAAAGTTAAAAATTAATTTTGAATTTTGCACTTTGAATTTTGAATTGGCTTATTATACCTCATGCGAGGCTTTTCCTTCAACTGGAATAAGACGACCGATAATAACATTTTCTTTAAGTCCTATAAGTCCATCTTCTCTACCTTCAAGCGCTGCCTCCGTGAGCACTTTTGTTGTTTCTTGAAATGAAGCTGCAGAAAGCCACGAATCAGAGAAAAGCGCTGCTTTGGTAATACCTAAGATGACTCGTCTTCCTGTTGCCGGCTCTGCCCCCTGCGCAAGCATTTCTGAGTTAACTTCTTCAAAACGGGTTTTAGTTACAAAATCACCTGGTATAAAGGAGGTATCTCCAACAGTCTCAATAATAACTTTGTCAGACATCTTACGCAAAATTACCTCAAAATGCTTATCATTAATCGCAATACCTTGCGACTCATATACCTTTTGCGCTTCAGTTAAAATGTATCTTTGTGTGTAGAGAAGCCCTCGCACCTTAAGCACCTCTTTTGGATCAAGATATCCTGTTGCAAGTGCTGTTCCGGCTACAATCTCATCCCCATCAGTAACCAGCAGATCACTAGCTAAAGGCACAAAATACTCGCGCTCTTCAACAGGTTTAATTTTTGCATTACGTACGCGCAGTACAAATCCTTCTTCCGTAGCCTGAATAGAAACTTTTCCTGTAATCTCCGAAACAGGGGAAGAGTTTTTAGGAGTACGCATTTCAAATAATTCCTCTACGCGAGGCAACCCTTGGGTAACGTCAGACATAACAACGCCTCCAAAATGTCTGACACGCATGGTAAGTTGTGTTCCCGGCTCTCCAATAGATTGAGCTGCAACGACACCAACCGGTACGCCTTCGGCGACTTTTTGGTGCGTAGTAAAGTCCCAACCATAACAGTATGCACAAATACCATAGCGCAATTTGCAAGTAAGCGGAGAACGCACAATTATCTCTTTAATCTCATTCTCTATTAATTCCTTTACCTTCTCCTCTGTTATCTCTTCATTTTCACCAACAATAGTTTTTCTTGTTTTCTTAGACGCTATCTTTTGCATACTTACTCTTCCAATAATTCGCTTTATAAACGACATTACTCTATCCTTTTCATTATCCTCTATAACAATTCCCTCCTTTGTGCCACAATCCTGCTCGACAACAATTACATCATGAGATACATCAACAAGACGTCGAGTAAGATATCCTGCGTTTGCTGTCTTAAGTGCTGAGTCGGTAAGTCCTTTTCTGGATCCTCTGGCTGAGGCTACATATTCAAAAATTGACAATCCTTCACGGAAATTTGATTTAATAGGAAGCTCAACTATTTTGCCTAATGGATCTAGAATAAGACCTCTCATTGCAGAGAGCTGTTTTAATTGTTCTTTTCCGGCACGGGCTCCTTCAGAATCAATAATTGTCTTAATGGCATTTGTATCTTTCAAATTATTCCATGTAAGATCTGCAATCGTATCTGTTGTTTTAAGCCAGACATCGTTTGAGAGACGTTTCTTTTCTTCTATGGTAATAAGACCTTTTTTATATTCATCCTCAATAACCTTAATCTTTTCTTCTGCTTCATCGATAAGCTTATTCTTTTGTTCTACCATTTCATTATCAAATACAGATACTGAAATGCCCGAAATTGTTGCCGCATAGAAACCAAGGTTTTTGATTGCATCAATAAGTTTTGCTACTTCCAAAGAGGCACATTTATTGATTGCAAGAGTTATTATCTTATTAATACCAGAGGCTTTCACCGCTTGATTAATAAAACCGAGAGATTTCGGTAACTGTTCGTTAAATAATAATCGCCCCACTGTAGTTTCCACAAGTTGTACGCCATTAACTTCTACTCGCACCGAAATAGGCTCTCGCAGAGCTATTTTTCCAAGACTATACGTTAGCAGGGCCTCACTAGCTGAAGAAAAAACAGGTATTGTATCTTTTCTCAATCGTTCATCTATAAATGTAAGATAGAAGATACCTAAAGCCATTTCTTTGTTAGGAAGTGTAATTGGGCTGCCGTCAGCAGGCTTAAGAAGATTGCGTTGTGGCATCATAAGCTTAATTGCTTCTTCCTGTGCGTGTTTTGAAAGAGGAATATGTACTGCCATCTGATCGCCATCAAAATCGGCGTTATACCCTGCGCAAACACAAGGATGAAGCTGAATAGCTGATCCTTCAATAAGTACCGGGTAAAATGCCTGAATACCCAATTTATGAAGAGTTGGTGCGCGATTAAGAAGTACTGGATGATTGCGGGTAATCTCTTCAAGAATATCAAAAACCTGTGGAGGACGCTTTTCGATATATCGCTTTGCCGATTTAATATTTGGTGCTAAACCGCGGATAATAACCTCCCTAAGCACGAATGGTTTAAACATTTCAAGTGCCATTTCCTTTGGCAAACCGCATTGTGAAAGATTAAGTTGAGGACCTACAACAATAACTGATCTTCCAGAATAATCAACACGCTTACCAAGTAAGTTTTGTCTAAACCGTCCCTGCTTTCCCCTAAGCATGTCAGACAAGGATCTAAGCGGTGATGCCACAACTTGGCTTCTTTGCGATGCATCAATAAGTGAGTCTACTGCCTCCTGCAACATTCGTTTTTCGTTTCTCAGAATAATTTCTGGCGCGCCAAGTGTCATAAGATGGCGCAAACGATTATTGCGGTTAATAATTCTTCGATATAAATCATTAAGATCTGATGTTGCAAACCGCCCACCTACAAGCTGCACCATTGGACGCAAATCCGGAGGAATAACAGGAAGAACCTGAGAAACTGTAGCCGCAGGACTGACTCCTGCTTTTCTCATGGACTCAAGAAGACGTAATCGTTTGACAATCTTAAGATATTTTGCCCCAGAAGATTTCTCTGATTCTTTTCGTAGTTCAACGATAATTGCTGATAAATCAAGCTGTTTAAGAAGTGCAAATAACGCTTCTGCGCCTGTTTTGACAGTAAAGAATGCAGGTATATCGTATTCAAGGAATTTAAAGTATTCATCTTCAGACAGTACACTTCCCACATGCAAGCTTTTGATAAGCTTTATGAATGCATCTGCAATTTCATCAAGTTTCTTTGTTTCCTCTTCAATCCTTGCAGTAAGTGCTGCAATTTTTTGTCTTTTCTGGAACTCTAATTCTTCTTTAATAATTTCTTTTTGCCCGCCAACTGTCTTAACTGCTTTTACGTCTTTCTTCTTTTCTCCAACTTCTTCTTCTATTTTCTTTTCCTCCTTCTTACCCTCTTCCTTAAGAACCGCTTTCCTCTTTTCTATATTTTCGAAAAACTTCTCCAGCCCTACCTTTTTCTTTTCTTCATCAACATCAATAATAAGATAGGAAGCATAGTAAATGACCGATTCAAGATTTTTTTGCGACATGTCTAAAATAAGTGAGAGCGCAGAGGAGGGCCCTTTGAAAAACCATACATGTGCAACAGGAGACGCAAGGTTAATATGACCCATACGCTCCCGACGAACACGAGAAAGTGTAACTTCGACGCCACATTTATCGCACACAATACCGCGATAGCGAATTCTTTTGTATTTTCCACAATAACATTCCCAGTCTTTTGTCGGACCAAAAATTCGCTCATCAAACAAACCATCTTTTTCTGGACGAAGCGTACGATAGTTAATAGTTTCTGGCTTTGTTACCTCACCATACGACCATGAAACAATATCATCTTTATTAGCTAATAGAATTTTTAGCCGTTGGAAGTCAACAATAATTTGGTTTTTATTTTTCTTATTATTCATTTTTCTCTTCTCCCTGCTCGGCAATATGAAGACCTTTCTCTTCTTGCGCTACTTCTTCTGCGCCTAAAGCATCTTCAAGCTCTTTTGCTTGAGCTTCGGTTTTTTCCTCCTCTTTTATCTCTGTAAGGCTTTCTTTTTTCCCCTCATCTGGAATAACTGTTGTTGCCCCAATTGGAACAATATTAAGCGATAATGCTTGTAACTCTTTTATGAGAACTTTAAATGATTCTGGCACTTTAGGGGTTGGGATATCAACTCCTTTTACAATTGCTTCAAAAGCCTTGGCCCTTCCTACAATCTCATCTGCTTTAATAGTCAACATTTCCTGCAAAATGTATCGTGCTTTGTGGGCCTCAAGCGCCCATACTTCCATTTCTCCAAGACGTTGTCCTCCCATTTGTGCTTTTCCGCCAAGCGGCTGTTGAGTAACAAGGGAATAAGGACCGGTTGACCTTGCATGGGTTTTATCTTCAACCATATGAATAAGCTTCATAATATACTC
Source organism: uncultured Gammaproteobacteria bacterium (assembly GCA_964482825.1). Classification (GTDB taxonomy): domain Bacteria; phylum Patescibacteriota; class Microgenomatia; order Levybacterales; family UBA12049; genus CAYZZG01. Next base: position 52,743 of record CAYZZG010000001.1, on the reverse strand, counting down.
TATACCAACGACAACGGGATTTTCATATGCTACGCCTGTTCGTCCATCGATAAGTCTTGCTTTTCCGCTTGTGGAAAGCCCTGCTTTTTGCAAAAGTATAACAATATGATCCTCGCTAATATTCTCAAAAACAGGGACAGCAATTTTCATATTAAGCTTTTGCGCTGCAAAACCAAGATGCGCCTCTAAAAGTTGTCCTAAATTCATACGGGCAAGCACGCTAATGGGCGAAATAACAATATCAACCGGTGTTCCATCCTCAAGGTAAGGCATATCTGAGATAGGCAAAATTTTAGAAATAACTCCTTTATTACCATGTCGTCCTGCCAGCTTATCTCCAACTACTACATGCCTAAATTGCGCAACCTCAACAACCACCTTTTTGATTGTCCCAGGCTCAAGCTCGTCGCCACTTTTTCGCTCAAGAACCTGTACACTAATAACAGTTCCTCTTTCTCCATGAGGCATCCGAAGGCTTGTATCCCGGACTTCTCTAGCTTGTTCCCCAAAGATAGCTCGCAAAAGACGTTCCTCTGCGGTTAATTCTGTTTCTCCTTTTGGTGCAATTTTTCCAACCAGAATATCCCCGGGAGAAACTTCACTCCCCATAACAATAATGCCATCTTCATCAAGATTTGCTAAATCTTCTTCAGAAACATTAGGAATATCTCGTGTGGTTTCTTCTGGGCCAAGCTTTGTTTCAACAACTGATGCTTCATACTTTTCGATATGGATTGAAGAAAGAACATCATCCTTAACTAATCTATCTGAGATAACAATAGCATCTTCGTATCCAAGTCCATCCAAAGATGCATAAGCGATTAAAAGATTTTGACCTAATGCTAACTCTCCGTTGTCTGCCGCTGGACCGTCAATAAGAATATTGCCTTTTTTAACTCTATCTCCAACGCTTACTACAACTTTTTGTGTGTAAGAAGTTGCTTGGGAGGTTCGTTTAAATGAATCTATACCATATGATGCTTTTTGGCCATTATTACCTTCTAGAATAATCTTTGATCCATCGGAGGCAGTAACTTTTCCATCAAAAGGCGCATGTACCACTCTACCCATTACTTCTGCAACTACTTTTTCCATACCGGTTCCTACTAAAGGAGCTGCTGGTTTTACTAAAGGCACTGCCTGACATTGCATATGAGTACCCATGAGAGCTCTATTTGCCTCATCGTGCGCAATAAAAGGAATAAGGGATGCCGATGTTCCAACTACTTGACGCGGAATGACATCCACATATTCTATTTTTTCTTTTTCTACTTCTAAGAATTCCCCTTTGTATCTTGCTGGCACACGCTCTTGATCAATAACCCCTTCTTTATTAAGTGCCATTGCATGAGTTATATGATGATCCCGCTCATCATCGGCAGCCAGATAAACAATATCGTTTGTTGCTTTGGAAACAACACTCCTTCCTCTCTTTTCATGGATAACTCTTCTGTAAGGTGCCTCCAAGAATCCATATTCATTAATCCTAGCATAAGATGCGGTATATGTTACCAAACCAATATTTGGACCCTCAGGGGATCGAATAGGGCAAATTCTACTATATTGAGAACTATTGATGTCCCGAATAGAGAATGATGCGCGCTCTCTTGATATACCACCTGTCCCCATAACTGTTAACCTATTAAGGTTATCAATTTCAGAAAGTGGATTTGTTTGGTCAAGAATTGTTGATAGCTGCGATGTACGGAAGAATTCATTAATAGAAGCCATAATAGGACGTGCATTAATAAGACCAGAAACAGATACCGGGATATCTGGCTGGATAAGACTCATTCGTTCCTTAATGCTGCGCTCCAGACGCAAGATTCCGACCCTAAATGCAGTAGAAGCAACCAGCTCGCCCACACGTCGTACTCGTCGATTTGCAAGGCTGTCGATATCATCAACACTTCCCTGACCGTTACCCAAAGCAATAAGGTAATTAATTGTTCCAACAATATCTTCTTTTGTAAGAATAGATAGAGAAGTAGGGTTAAAACCTGAAGTTTGCACAAGTCGCTTGTTAATCTTATATCGCCCAACTTTTCCTAGGTCATATCTTCTATTATTAAAGAAAAGTCCGTTAAAGTTTTCTCGTACCTTCTCAACCACAATCGGTTCTCCGGGATGCATTCTCCTAAAAATTTCAACAATTGCTTCTGTTTCATTCTGAGTTTCATCTTTTCCGAGAGTGTTTTTAATATAATTGTTTTTGTCTAGTTCATCTATCTCTGTAAATTTTTGCTTAATATCCTCATCTGAAGAAACTCCAATTGCCCGTAAAAATGTTGTTGCTAAAAATTTTCTCCTTCTATCTATTTTTACAGTAATAGTATCATGGCGTGTGGTTGCAAACTCGAGCCACGAACCATGAACAGGACGAATTTCTGCAGAATATAATGTTTTTCCAGTAACTGGATCTTGCGTCGCGGTAAAGAAAACTCCAGGTGATCTTACCAACTGATTAACAACAGCACGCTCAACCCCATTAATAATAAATGTGCCTCGCTCTGTCATTTGAGGCAAATCTCCCAAAAATACTTCCTGATTAATTGTTTTTCCTGTTTTTTTATTGGTAAGTGCTGCCTTAACATACAAAGGAGCATCGAAGGTAACACCTTTAAGCAGTGCTACCTGAGGAGTTACTGAGAGTTTACCAAAACGATACTCACCAAATGCAAGGCTCCAGCTTTTTTCAGTAAAATCCTCAATAGGAGATACTTCCTGGAGAATTTCTTTAATCGCTACTTCTTGAAACCACTTATAAGAATCTTTTTGTACAGCAAGTAAATCTAGTGCTGGTAGGACGGAATATACCTTTCCCCAATTTTCTCGTGTATTATAATTACGAACAGCGTTTGGCATCTACAATTCCTTGAAGTAATCCTTCCTAATTACGTTGGCAGCTTCCTATATACAACAAAAAAAACAAAAGGGCACCCCCTCTCTTTTCTTTCGAAATAGTGAAGTGTTATGTGTATACCATAGATACAATAACACTGTCAATACCCTATAGTAGATAAGTCTCCTTTGTCTTTTTTTATTCTTCTATGCTATAGTAACATATTATCTTCTATGAAAAAGGTTATACTTTTTATTCTGCCGGCTATCGTTGCTTTAATAGTTATTGTGATTGCATATTTTTTCTTTATACGAAGTGAAGGAAAAGGAGCATTACAGGTAACTGCTATTCCAAAAAGTCAGGTGCTTCTAAATGGAAAAGCCATTGGAACAACACCTCTTTGCAAATGCGAACTTACTGATATGCTCCAAACTGGTGAATACACTTTGCGTCTTATTCCACAAGATAAAACTCTTCTACCCTTTGAGGAAAAGATTACTATTATAAAATCAGTACTTACCGTTGTTGATCGGACATTTGGCGATGGTTCTTTGTCTGAAGGAAGCATTATCACTCTTACACCTCTTTCTAACAAAAAATTAACCGAGCTGCTTGTTGCTTCTTTCCCTGACACAGCAAAAGTATTTCTTGATAAAAATGATGTCGGCAAAACACCGCTTCTGCTTAAAACCGTAACAGATTCCGACCATGAAATAAAAATTGAAAAAGACGGATACAAGGAAAAAACAGTACGAATACGAACAGTTAATGGATATAGACTAAGTGCTTTAGTTTACCTAGGAATAACTACTCTTGAACCAACTCCTTTTCCCACCGCATCTCCTTCGGCAACGCCTACACCTACTGCAAAAGTGATTATATTACAAACACCAACAGGGTTTCTTAGAGTAAGAGAAACCGCTTCACTAAATGCCAATGAAATTGCACGGGTAAATCCAGGAGAAGTTTTTGAACTTGTGAGCGAACAAACAGGATGGTTTGAAATAAAATTAAGCGATGGAAAAACCGGCTTTATCAGCACCCAATACGCTAAGAAACAGTAAAATAAAGTTATTATGCCTCCACCCCAAGAATGAAAAGCTAACTAACTATTCCATTTCTATAACTCTCTCTACTTTTTTCTTTGCTGTTTTTAACAGCAAACTCACATTTTGCCTAGATGTTCCTAATATTTCTGCAATTTCCGATTTTTCTCTTCCTTCTAAAACAAGACTAATTGCCTCCCACTGCCGCGGGGTAAGGACACGTTGTAATCTTCTTTTTAAGACATCTGTGTCTTCAGAACCAACAACTTCTTCCTCTGTCCCCATAGAAGAATCTGCTATTGTTTCAAGGTAGGTTTTTGCACCTATTCCCTCCGGTGATGTATCAAGAGAAACTTCCTTCTGTTTTCCGTATTCTCTGACAATATTTAAAAAGGCTCTGTATATGCTAGTCGCCGCATAACTACCAAATGGCGCACCCCTTGCTGGATCATATTTTTTTATCACATTCAAAAGCACGATGCCTCCTTCTTGTACAAAATCCATTATTCTATCTCTGTCCGCACTGCTAAATCTTCTGGCAAAATACCTCACCAATGCAAGATTTGAGTGAAAAACAAATTCTGTAACCGAATTACTTCTTGATAACGCCGATATGATACGTTGTCTGGTTTGCTTATCGCATGATTCCATAGTTTGTTGAAAGACTGGATCCTGTATTAACTGTTGTAAGCCGTTTTCTGCTCTTATGTATTTATATGCTACTTCTATCTGCTCTCTAGATAGTCCACGCGGTAAAGAAGCTAGCTCTGATTGGACAAACACAGAAATTTCTTCTACCCCATATTCTAAATCTTGCTGGGCATATTCTCTTCTCTGGGATTGGGTGATTTCTCCCAACACCTGTGCGTTAAAAATAACACCACTAGTTGAGAGTGTGCCTTTTTGTTCCATTGTTTCGCTGGTAAAAAGTCTTGATCCTGGAAAAATACCGCCAACTTCGTGATAGAGATCTTTCTCTATTCTAA
>CAYZZG010000001.1:44348-47859 GCA_964482825.1 uncultured Gammaproteobacteria bacterium | reverse complement strand
AAATCTGCCATCTATTGCTTTTTCAAATGTTCCCAATTCCTTTTGCAGTCTTTCCACCAATCTCTGATCATATGTTTTTTGCCCATCGGGAAATCCTTCAACAAAAGGAATAAGCACATCTACGGCTAAAGGTTGTCCAAAACGATGGATCCGGTCTATTGACTGTAAAAATCGAGCAAGGCTATTGGGAGGGACCAACACAATTGCATGTGTTGCTCTATTTTCAAACGAAGAAAGTGTTATTCCTTCACCCCCAATACCATAACTGGCAACAAGAGTTTTTACCAAACCTCCCGCTTGGTGAAACCTGTCTTGTAGAGCAAGACGTGCCGCAGAAGAAAGACTACTATCTAAAACAGCAACGCCTTCGATCCCTGCTCTATGCAAGTGTTCCGCCACTGCAACCGTACTGCTTTCTTTTGTTAACGTTTTTTCTCCGTGGACAAAAGGCGTAAAGACAACGACTTTCCTCCCTTCTTCCTGAATACGTTTTATCTCCTTGGTAAGCCACGGTAATTTTGCTTGAATTTCCAAATTGAGTGTGGCAAAAAAACGCTGGCCAGGATTACTTTCTGTCTGTCTATAAATTCTATCTAATTCACGTCGCAAATATCGAACATCTGTTTCACCTAACGAATCGAAAGGTATGCGAATATAGGTAATAGATTTTTCCGGTAAACCGGCGACATCTTTTTTCAGATGGCGAACCATGACTGGTTCAAGAAGCCTGTTAGTTTCACCTGAATCTCTGCTTGCCTCTGCAATGCTTCTTAAAGGAACAATATTTCTGTTAACAACGTGTGCCATAAGCAATGGCTCTCGGAGACTTTTTACAAAAGGTGTACCTGTAGAAAAAATTACAGAACCCCCAAATCCTTCAAGAAATCTATATAAACCCTGCGTTCTTTGGGCAACTGTCTTTTTATTATTTATACTTTCGGATAACACCGAAAGCACACCGGTTTTCACATTATGCGCTTCATCAATTACCACAGAACCAATCCCCGTTCTACCAAGTCGGGCAACAAAATCAGGATCTCGAAAGACATCGTAATGCACTAATAAAAACTGTGGATTAGTACTTCCCGCATTCACCTGCTGAAAAAAGCGAAATTTTCTTTCGGACAATCTTGGAATAACAGTTGTTTCTGCTTCTTCTAGGGAAAATGTTAAATTAATAACATCGATACCATCTGTATGAATACCAATTTCTTTCTCCCAATTATCAATGACTGCTTTTGACCCAACTACAAGAACACGAGCTGGAATATCTTCTTCATTTCTCTGAGTAGACACATCTTTACCGAAGAGTCCGCGAATTATATCGCCTTTTAGAACCTTTTTGTGCCATGGACTACTTGCAACTCTTTCTGCTAAAAGCAGTGCTGCTATTCCAACTGTTATTGTTTTCCCCAAACCTGCTTCATCCGCATAAATTCCTCCCTCTTTTGCTAATAACTGTTGTATTCCGTCCAACTGGTGTAAAAAAAGAAATGTTGGTTGTCCTCCTTGGATCGTTGACTGAAAATAGGTAATTGCGCCTCGCAGATCAACTAAGACTGCAAGCCGCGCATTTAGTTGGTCAATTTCAGGATGAAGAACTGAGGCTGCATTTTTTTCGCCTTGCGATAGAGGCATTAATTGGTTTTGCCAGTAGTCATGCATATGTACCCGCATTACTGCTGCGGTAAGATTTCCTCTTTGCTGATACCAGTATGCCGATGCTTCCTTAAAAAGTTTTTCACGAGCAAGTGGCTTTACATAGCGTTCCAGAAATGCGCCAGTTGGTGCAAATATCATTCTACCCCGCGCACCGCTGTCTCTATACTGAACAAATCCAACTGTTTCAGCAACTGTTGTTGTAAGTGTTGGTTCTGACGCAGAACCGTTTTCACCTATATACTGCATAAGCATTTCTCGTGCTTGTGATTCTCGAATTCCCGCATTTCTTGCCAAAATACCGGCAACTTCTCGCAAGACTTCCGGTGCAATATCTTCCCGTAAGTTACCAAACCGTTTTACCGCTGGAAGTAAAACACCGGGAAATCCATAAGCAAGAAGCGATCCTTCTATTCCTAGCTTTGTGTCTTTTTCAATAAACGCTGCGAGTTCCGATTTTAGTTCTTTCGGTGCATACGCAAACAGTGGTTCTGCCCATTTCTTTTGGTAATTTTTGTCCCGCCTGGTAACTCCTTGCTTTCTATTATTTTCAAGAAAACGGTATATATTCGCATATTTCCCCGAAGGAGCAGTCCACTGGTCAAATTTGTTATTCCAATATTTTCCGCCAAAGTGTTTTAAAAAATCTTCAAATCGTACAACGCCATCAAGTGTTCTCATATCGTCGGCAAATTCTTGCCAAAACTGCGGATTTTCAAACTGCTGTTTAGTAAACATGTCACGAAAAAATGGAGGGTATGTAAAATTATCTCTTACTATTTCTCTTGCGTCTCGCATGAGCATTGATAAACGAGGATTATCTGTTGGCAGAGGGATATTAAACAAAACATAACTTTCCAGATCTCCACGTTGCTCTGCGGGTAAAACATCCAAATATAAATCGTCTCTCAAGAAATGACCAAACCGAAGATCTGCATATTTACCTTTCGTGCTTTGCAGAAATCTCCCCGTAGATGTATCGTAGTTATAGAAGAAATTTGACATAGATGGTTTATATCCCCTTGCTGCCTGTCGAACATCATGGTTAAATTCCTCCCAAAATATCTCTGTTGCGCAAAATGTCTCAACATCCCTGTATACATCCGGCGAAAAGCCATACTCTCGACTCTCTCTTATTGCCCGAATAAACCCATGTAAATGAGGAAATGCGCCTGCATCTATTTTTTCTGCAATATTATGGCAGGGTGTAGGACGTCCAGCTTCAGGAGACATAACGATGGCATTCTAGAGAAAATATAGCCTAAAAGCAATAACAGGATGACACCTCGAAGGTGTAGAGCGAACAAACAGGATGGTTTGAAATAAAACTAAGTAATGGCAAAACAGGATTTATTAGCAGCCAATATGCCAGAAAGCAATAGTTCTGAAATTTTACTGGCCGATAAAGTAAATGAGGGTAATAACAAGGAATACCCATCCTGCAACTGTAGCCAAAAGTGGGGTATCGGACAAAAGAACTTTCTCTGGACTTTCGCCTTCATGTTTTTCATAAATATCCTGCAAATACCGCATCAGACCATAGACAACCGGAAGGATGGTTATCATCAGCCATTTTTTTTGGAAAAATGTTGGCAGAAATTCCGGCATTAAAATGCCAATAGAAAGCTTAAACCCTGCTGGCGTCTCAAGAAAAGTAAATAATGAATAAGAAATAAATGTTGAAGTGGCAAAAATTGACGCGTATACATCAAGTAACCTTTCTGAGTAATGAGAAAGGGACTTTCGAATTGCTGCTATTTGTGTGTCTGAATGGCCTGAAATTAGTGTTAGTTCGGACCGCCGTTTTCCAATAGCCAAGAACAGTGCGAAGCTGGTAATGGAAAGTAAAAAC
>CAYZZG010000001.1:19234-44338 GCA_964482825.1 uncultured Gammaproteobacteria bacterium | reverse complement strand
TCCAATAGCCAAGAAAAGAGAAATAGAAATGGTGGTGAGCAATAACCAAACAGAAATGTGATACCCTGAGGCAAATTCCCCGGCATAGACACGAAGAATATAACCTGCTGCAATAGCCAGAATATCGATCACTGCAATATGTTTAAGAAACACCGAATACGATAACTGCAAAATAAGGTAAATAATGGTACAAATAAAAAATGCCGGAGTAATAAAGAAACCAACAAAGAGCGACGCTATTGCAAGTATTAAGGCAACAAAAATTGCTAATTGAATAGATATGTCTCCATGTGCTAGCGGACGAAAGCGCTTAAAAGGATGTTTCTTATCTTTTTTAATATCAAAAATGTCATTTACTACATATATTGAGGAAGAAAGACCGCAGAAGACAAAAAATCCAAGAAGTACTTTTATAAATATCTCCCATTCAAAAAGTTGTCCGGTAAATACAATTGCTGCAAAAACAGCAAAGTTTTTTATCCATTGCCGAGGACGCAAAAGGCGCAAGAGATTATATAATTTCTTTTTCATTAATTCGCAAAACGAAATGTAAAAAAAGCAATGCGCCTCCTACCACTACTATAAGCATAATGATTGCAAAAAGTTTCCCTTGACTTGAAAGCAAAAGCGCAATCGACCCTAATATAGCAGATAATATCCAATAAAACAATGCAATTTTTCTTTGTCCCCATCCCAAGCGAAGAAGAATATGATGTAGATGACTATCATCATGCCAGAATGGCGATTTTCCTGAAAAAATTCTTCGCAAAATGGTAAACACTCCATCTACCATAGGAATACCCATTACCAGAATTGCTGTTGCAAGCTTTGCGCTGGTTAAAATAGAAACAACACTGAGAAGTAAATAGACCGATGTCGCACCATATCCTGGAAATATACGGGCAGGATAAAAATTGTATAGCAAAAACCCTAGCGCGCTTCCTGCAATAATAAATGAAAGCGTTGCGGCGATAGTGCTATTTTCATCTGCTGTAAAAAACCGTAAGCTTAATATGCCAATGATAATTGCTGAAATAACAACAATCCCCGGCATCTGCCCGTCAACCCCCTTGCTCCAGTTAAGCATATTCATTACCCATACAATCCAAATAAGTGCAAAAATATCAGCAAGCGTTATGGTAAAAAGGTACTGAAATAACGAAAATGAAACTGAATATGTATTAAGATACAAAATTCCTCCTAATGGATTAGTTATAAAAGGGATAGTAATACCGCTTCCAACTACGACAATAGCTGTCAAAATATTAACCAAAAACCTGAGATAGGGTGAAACATCAATTTTATCATCCAGCACGCCGATTGCAAGGGCAAGCGAAGCAGCAAAGAAGATAGCAATGGTAATTTTTGTCAGAGGTAAAAAAAGCAGGCCCGCAAGCGCAATACCAGCGAAAAATGGGATGCCTCCTCCCCGAGGAATTGGCTTTTTGTGCAAAATTGCCGGATGCTTATGGCGCGTTGGGTCATCAAATAATCCCCATCTCTTAATTAGCACTAAAGAGAGTGGCGTAATGAGTATTGTTGCTAAAAAAGCAACCAAAAAAGGAAGAAATGTGCCTCCGCTAAACATATACATGTGTTACAAAATTAAACGGATGGTTCGTATTACAAAGAGTAATCCAAAAATTCCAGTCAGCAAACAAGTTACTGCAAAAAAACGCGATAGCAGTGGTATTTTTTGATATATATATAAAGCAAAAAGCGTATTCGCCAAAAACACGCCGCTCATCATGGCAGGAAGTAAAAAGAACTCAAGTTTTGTTCCAAGTCTTGCTTCTCCCCAGGGCAATTGATTGTAAAGAGGAACAAAAGGGGGAAGGTATGAAAAGACAAAAAGAATAATTCCTATACTTATTACAAGAAAAATAATCGAACATATACATCCGTAGAATAAAATCTTATCGCTGCGAAGAAATTTACTAAGTACCAATACGTTCATAAATAATTGCTCTTTCAATAACAAATTTCTGAAGATAGTTAGAAAATACATAGGGCATCATCGGCTCGCCTGCCATGACAACAATAAACTTTGGCTTGGCTTTTTCTATCGCGTCGATTGATTCTCGTATTGTTTTTTCATTTGCGCGCATATGATATGCTACGGTATATCTACCAAGAGGTAATCTATTAATAAGTCTATATACCTGAGCATTGTTTCCCCAAATAAATACATTATCTGTTTCTTCTAAATGTGCCCGCAGATAGGCTGCTAGCTCGTAATCCCATGGCGTCTTCGCATCAAAAAACTTCTGATACGCAAAAACTGTTTTTCTATTAGAAATAAAATCTATATAGTTTTGATAGTAAGGAATAATTTTCGTATAAAGCCAAAAATTTTTAATGAGTAAAAATAAAATGATAACAAGCAAAATCTTTCCTCCTCGTGCCAATGATGAAGTTTTGGCAGTTATGACCATAGCGCCAAAAAATACAAAGCTTGGTAACAAAACTAGCAAATAATGAGTATATGGCCGCTGAGAGAAAAAGGCATTAAAAAGTGAAAATATAAACCAGATGATAATAAAAAGTTGTGCAGGAGAAAACAAATGTCTTTTGCGAAATAGAACGTAAAGAAATCCTCCAAGCACTATTACTTTAAAATATAGAAATCCCTGAGCGATAATTAATGAATTACCATATCCAACATATCCCACATTTTGTTTAAATGCCGCGTCAAAGAAATCCCAAAAAGCTCCTACAGAAAAAAAGAAGAGGGCAATAATGCCAATCGGAAGGAAAAAACTGGCAAGCAATGGACGAAGCATTTTTACGGCTGCGAGTACTCTGTTATTTCTCGTATGTAGAACAAAAAAAAGAAAAATGGTGAATGCGATAAAGTCAAATACCGCAACGGCTTTAAAAAGAAAAGCAATAGAGAGTAAAAGACCGATATAAAAAAGAGTTTTTTCTTTTTGGCTATGCGCCCAAATAAATGTTAATAAGCCAGCCCCAAGTATTGGCAACATCATGAAATTTTCGGAATTTGCAATGTTTCCTTCTAAAAATGGGGTTCCAAATAGAAATGCGAAGATACCTGTGGTTAGATATGCTACTTTTTTTTCTGCAAACAGCCTTCTAGCAAGATAAAAAAATACAATAACAGATAGTAAACCGACAGCAAGAGAAACAAAGCGGATGGTAAACTGATCGGAACCAAAAATGGCATAAAGACTGTATAAAAGAGGAGGTTTGTTATCCCAAATATCACGATACAGTAACCTTCCCGAGCGAATTCCCATTCCTAATACCTGATAAATGCCCTCATCCCCATACCAGTATGGCTCAAAGAGCGATGGTAGTCGAAGAAGAAAAAAAAAGAAAGAAGTGCATAAGAAAAACCAGCAGTCATAAGACTTCTGCAAACGGGCAAATAATTTCATAATAGAATCTAGAGTTTTTCCGTCACGTGGTATTCTAATCGTTTACCAAGCATCAGTTGCGTATGAGAGATAAGTGCAGGCAGAGCAGATAAGAAAAAGCCAACAATCGGCAAAAGCACAAATTCTAGTGGAAAAAGAAATAGCTTTGTTTTAGATGGAGCAATATGTCTTGGCCTGTTGCGATAGTCAATAATAATCATAGCAAGCGTTGCAAGCAAACAAAGCGTTAGTATTAGCCCAGCAAGACGAGGAAGATTATAGCCAATGGCTGTACGAGAAAAAGCTGGATTAATAAGTGGCATAATATTTGCCGCAATCGTAATAATAAACCAGTTAACCGGCCATAAGAAATGGTCAACAAGTATATTCCATAGCATGATAGTTTTCCTAACAAATGGTACGTTTGGTACAGTCAACCACCATTTTATAAACAACGGGTCATCAGAAACTCCCCATGACCATCGTCGTTCTTGATTATATTTATTTTTAAGACTTTTAATATATGTTGCCGATAATGGAGCATCCATCAGTGTTTTTAAAAAGATAGGATCTACCCATACGTGTCCCTTAAGTCTATAAAACGCCTTAAAGAAAATTCGATAATCTTCTGGTATTACATCTGTATCCCAAAAATTGATTTGTTTTAACATTTTGAATGATAATGAATAGGTTGAATTAGTAACTAAACGATCCTCCTGTATAAGAAGCCCTGTTCTCCAAAGACTGCCAAAAAAGGAAATAACTCTAATAGGCGCTGGCACAGTCCAGAAGTTATTGTAATTAACGTTTGCTGATTGCCAAAACTTGTTGTATCGTTTTGTATCGTTAAGAAATTTGTACGTCAGGTATGAAAAGTATTGCTTATCAAATATTGAGTCTGCATCTACCGATGAAACAGTGGCGTAATCAATATCAATTATTCCCTTTTGTATTAATATTCTGTCTACTTCTTTTGCTGCAAAGGCTTGATTGGAAGATTTTCCCTTTACCTCACCTACTCTATCGAGATGGTAGGTAATAATAAAACCACCAAAAACTCCTTTAAAATGTAACTTTAACTCTTCTGCTTTTTCTTTGGCCTCTTTTTCTCGTTCTTCCATCGCCAGCGCTACGATAATTTGTTTTGCTGGGAAAGTTTGATTAGCAATTGAGGCAATCGATGCCTTAAGTTTGATTATGCTTTCTTTATAGTTAGGAATAATTACAACATGCCGTACTTTATTTACATGAGGAAATTTTTTAGTAAGTAAAAGCCAATCTAATTTTTCTGCGATGTTAATTTTTTGGGAAGCAATGAATGCGGTAATTGCCAGTGAAAAAGACTTATAAAACCAATATACATCAAAAAAAAGAATAAAATATGCCATGACCGCGGGCATAAGAAGCGATCCCCAAACTGGAGAAATAATAAGAAACCATGAAATTAGTCCGGGAAAAAGTTCAAGTGCCCGACGCGTTTTTACCGGATATCGAACAAAAAGTGTCTGAAAAAAAATATTCATAAGTTTTTAAACATACTTATCGGGTTATGTGTGGTTTGTTCTCTCATCTTATCAACAGAAATTCCTTTAATATGTGCTATAAATTCCCCCACAAGTATAACATAGGAAGGTATATTTCTGCTACCACGATGGGGCACTGGGGCAAGGTAAGGGCTGTCTGTTTCGGTAACAATCCGATCAAGCGGTGCGTATTTAACAAGCTCTGAAAGCTCAACTGCTTCTCCGGGCGCTATTCCTTGGTAGGTAATATTGCCGTCGAAACCAACATAAAAGCCTAGATCGAGTACTTTTTTGAGGAACTCGATATCACCTGACATGCAGTGGAACATCCCCGGAGGATTTAAGAGATATAATTTATGATTTAAGAGAATATCCAAAATTTCTTTCCCTGCATGGCGGTTATGAATTTGCAAGGGAAGTTTAAGCTTATAGGCAAGCTCAATTTGCTTAATGAAAATTTCTCTCTGCGTCTTGGGGTCAGAAATCCCGTTTGATTTATAACGATAATTATCCAAACCAATCTCACCTATTGCGACCACCTTTGGTTGTTTGGCTAGATGTTCAAGTTTTGAAAGCCAATCATCACTGTCATTCTGAGTGCCGCGTTTGACGCGGCCGTGAGAATCCCCTGAAGTTTTGTACTGCGACTCATGGGATCCCGAAACCCGCTTCGCAGCGCTTGGCGTCGACTCTGACGCGAGGCGAGCGGGTTCGGGATGACCCTTAAGAGTCAGCTTGTCTGCGTGATGAGGATGAATCCCTACAATGGCATAGAGGTTATCATATTGCTGAGCCAGCTCTACTGTCCGCTTGCTGGAACTGATCTGCGTGCCAACATTAATAATCTTGGTGACCCCAGCCGCAAAAGCATCTTTAATCACTTTGTCATAATCATGTTTAAAAGCATGGAAATTCAAATGACAATGCACATCAACCATAGCTATATTATATCAAGAAAGCCTATGGTTTTTGAGCAGAAAATGCCCTATACTGGCTTTATGAATACGACACAGATTGCAGATATTTTAGGTTATGGCGCGGCGGGAATTGGTATAGTAATGTTTTTGCCTCAGGTAATTCAATGCTGGAAAACAAAAAATACGAAGGCTGTTTCAGCATTAAGTTTTTTACTTTTAGCAACCTCCGCCGCGCTTTGGACCATTTATGGAATTTTGCTCAAAGCATATCCCATCATTCTAGTAAATAGCGTTATTACTGTTCTGAGTCTTTTTATTCTTATTCTCAAACGAAAGTATGGCTAATCTATGTAACCACAAAATGAGAATGAGATGTTCCACCTTAGAGGTGGAATCCTATTGACACCTTGGGTATATCGGCATAGGTTATCGGGCAACCGCAGAGATGGAGTCGGTGGTGAGGACTGTTTTTCCGTTGTTTTCGGCAACCAAAGCAAAGTAGTATCTTTTTCCCCTCTCAAGCGCTCCGACTGTAAATTTCATTGGCATACTTGATATTTCTTGTATATTTTGTACTCCAAACATGTATTTTCCAGGCTCTGTGCCGTAGACTAAATCATATTGACTGGCTGTATCTTTATCTGTCCACATTAAATCGACTGTTCCAGCACTCCTCCCTGCTGATGCTTGAAAGCTGTAGTCGCTAACTGGACCAGCGCCTACGGTAGGTGTTGATTGTACAACTGGCGCGACAGCATGTGCCACCGGTGCTAATTTAGCAGTTGTGGCAGCGGCAACTTGCCCACCTGCTGCTTTGGCCCATACCGGACCTGTCCTTGCGACAAACTGATCACCGTTTTTTGCTACCAGCGAGAAGTAATAGGTAGTACCAGGGGTAAGCGCTCCGACAGCATAGCTATTGACTGCATCCTGAACCGCACCAATATTTAGCGCTCCCCACATATCTTGACCAGCAGACGTACCATACGAGACATCATACTGACTTGCTGTCCCATCATCTGTCCAATAAAGAGTAACCTGTCCTGCCATCGGACCTGATTTTGCCCAAAGACTGTAGGGATTAACCGGTCCTGAAGTTGCCTGCGCATGGGCCGAAACTGGAATAAGAAGAAAAATGAAAACTCCAAGAAGTAAAGAAGTTATATAGGACAACATTCTCATTACCATTAATGTAATATAGTAAAAAGATTTTGTCAACTAGGACAAACTATATCAATTGTCTTGACATTCAAATCATAAACAGTTTCTTAAACTGGTTTTGAAGCTTTTGGGCAGTTTCGGGCAAAAAAATACCCAAAGCTTCTGATATCTCTGAAATGGATGTAATACCCTCTGATCCAATTACTATATTACTTAGTATTTGATTTACCTCGCTTAGTTCTCTTTGCCATGGTCTTTCTGTGCTTATATATTGATCAAGCCCTTTAATCGCTCCCCATATAATTTCGAGAGCTTCATTAAACTTAAATTGATCTAAAGCAGGTTTAATATCTTCAAGTAGCTGATTTTTTCTTTCTTCTTTTAACCTACTTGAATCTAATCCTTTTTGTTCACATAATTTTGCCACTCTTGCAACTAGATTACCAAGTCCGTTGGCTAAATCCGCATTATATGCCTCAATAAATTTTTCCTCCGAGTAATCACCATCGGAAAAAGGCGAAACATGACGTAAAAAATAAAACCGTAATGCTTCTGCGCCATATTTATTGATTAGATCTAATGGATCAATCACATTGCCCAATGTCTTAGACATCTTTTGTCCATTTACGGTAATATATTCGTGAACAAAAATCTTCTTTGGTAACGCAAGTCCCGCAGAAAGCAAAAATGCCGGCCAGTAAATTGCGTGAAATCGCAGAATTCCTTTTCCAATCACATGTAAATCTGCAGGCCACCACTTATTATATTGATTATCATCAAGAGCAAACCCGACGCCGCTTTGATAAATATTTAACGCATCAAACCAAACGTATACTCGTTGTGAACCATCACCCGGAACAGGCACTCCCCAATTTTTGGCTCGCTCGTTACTTCGTGAAATACTGATATCCCGTAAATCACCTTTGAGAAATTCCAGTATTTCATTTTTTCGGCTGGATGGAACTATTTCAATTTTATCTGAACTAATCACATCGATAAGTTTCTGTTTATATTTTGACAGCTTGAAAAAATAGTTTGTCTCTTTTACTTCTTCCAATTTTCTACCCGGATGTTCAAAGCATTCACCATTTTCATTCAATTCATCGGGCGCATAAAATAATTCGCAGCCAACGCAATATAATCCGCTGTACTCCTTTTTATAAATATCGCCATTCTTATCGCAGAGTTGCCATAGCTTCTGAGAAGAAAAATGATGCCCTGCGTCACTACCTTTCTGAAAAACGTCGAATTGAACATGAAGGCTTTTTGCTAACTCCTCAAAAAGTTTTGTGTTACTGTCTACAAATTCCTGTACCGGCTTGCCAGCCTTTTCTGCTGCCTGAGCGTTTTTGAGGGCATTCTCATCACCACCACACAACAAAAGCACTTCGTCACCTATAATACGGTGATATCGTGCGATAACGTCTGATTGAACAAATTCCAAGGCATGCCCGATATGCGGTTTGGCATTAACATAGGGAATTGCGTTGGTAATGTAAAACTTTGCCATGATAAGCTGATTTTAACAGAAATTATAGCTTGAAACAAACCTAAAGGGAAAAAATATGTTAATATAATACTTGTAAGTGGGTCATAATTTCTTTTGTCATCCTGAGGACGAAGTCCGAAGGATCTAATTAGATTCTTCTCCGCCAGATGGCGGATCAGAATGACATTTATGTCCCAATCATAATAGTTGTATATGGAGCAAAGCCGCTTTAGGTATTATCTTGTCCAAGTCTGGCCGTATGTTTACCGTGCGCTTAATGGTTTTATTTTCTTTGTGCTTTCTATCATCAAAAGCATGATAAACTACGCATTCAAACAGTTAAAAGGAGGATTTTAATGAACGAACATGATGTGGCACTGGAGGCAATCCGCAAAAAACTGGTGGGAAAAGCACTGACCTACCATGAGATCTACGCCATCATGGACCAAATTGCCAAAAATAAATTTGACGATATTCTAACTACCTATTTCGCAGCTTCCGGCTATTCGAAAGGATTTTCTAATGAGGAACTCTTTTTTCTGACCAAAGCGATGGTAGAAACCGGCGAAAAACTCCATTTTAAAGGAATAGTTGCAGACAAACATTCTATCGGGGGCATACCCGGAACACGAACAACTCTTATTGTAATTCCAATAGTTGCCGCTGCCGGTTTTACCATTCCCAAAAGTTCTTCACGGGCGATTACCACACCGGGAGGCACAGCTGACGATATGGAAGTGTTATCTAAGGTTGAATTTTCTAAAGAAAGAATTTATGAAATAGTCAAAAAGACCAACGGCTGTATTATCTGGGGAGGCAGTTTTAACATCGCTCCGGCTGATGATATTATTATTCGGGTTGAAGCACCGCTTCTATTTGAAAGTTACGACAAAATAATTGTGTCTGTTATGGCCAAAAAAGTGGCTTTTGGCTCAACCCACGTGGTGATAGATTTGCCTTATGCGCCTACAGCAAAGGTACATCGTCTTAGCGATGCTGCAATACTCAAAGAAAAATTTGAGTATTTAGCTAGCAAATTTAATATTAAGCTTCGCGTTTTTGTCCACGAGGTAGTTGAGCCGGCTGGGAAAGGCATTGGCCCGGTACTAGAAACCCGAGAAGCGCTAAGAGTGTTACAACAAAAAGATAACCGTCCAAAAGACCTAGAGGAATACGCGCTGTCATTGGCCGGACAATTGCTTGAATTATGCCTTACCGATGCGCCTTTAAGTCTTCAACATAAAGTTAAAAACGAATTTAAAACTTGTACCGACTGGGCAAAACATACCTTGGAGAGTAAAAAGGCATGGAAAAAAATGCAGGAGATTATCGAAGCACAGGAAGGTAACCCTTCTATTGATTCCGAAGATTTAAAACCCGGAGCCTATACATTTACTGTCGAAACTAGTAAACATGGAGTGATCGAAAAAATTAACAGTAAAAATATTACTATTATTGCCAAAATTCTGGGCGCGCCAAAACAAAAGGGTGCTGGAATCTATCTCAATAAAAAATCTGGTGAGGTTGCCAGAAAGGGAGAATCGCTCTATACATTATATAGTGAAAATTTGTATAATCTGGAAGAAGCAAAAGACTCACTTAAGCACTTCCCTATAGCAAGTCTTACTTAGCATATGAGAAAACTATTATTTCTTTTTGTGCTCCTACTTCTTTTTGTGGGAGGACTTGCTGTATGGTGGAATAATGGAACTGCCGCAGTAAATCCCAAAGACAAATCAACTCAAATCTTTGTTATCCCCAAAGGACAAGGAATTCGTGCCATTGCCAATGATTTAAAAAAACAAAATCTTATTAAAGATCCTATTGTCTTTTTTTTGTTAGTAAAACAAAAAAGCTTGGATAGCAAAATTCAAGCAGGAGATTTTCGCCTTTCTTCCTCAATGACTGCAGAAAAAATAGCCGAGAACTTAACGCATGGCACGCTTGATATTTGGATAACTATACCAGAGGGAAAACGGGCCGAAGAAGTTGGCACAATTTTAAAAGAAAACATCCCTTCATATGAAGACTCTTGGGTTGTCGAGCTTAAAAAACAAGAGGGCTATCTATTTCCTGATACATACCTGATTCCAAAAGATGCAACTATTACTATGATTGTTACCCAAATGAGAAATAACTTTAGTACAAAGTATGCCACAATTCCCAATGCGCCAACAGGGTTGGTCAAAACAAATGCAGTGATAATCGCATCGCTGATTGAAAGAGAAGCAAAGCTTCCCGAAGATAGACCACTGGTGGCATCTGTAATTCACAATCGGTTAAAAATCGATATGCCACTTCAGATTGACGCAACAATACAATATATACTTGGATACCAAAAAGATCAAAAAAACTGGTGGAAAAAAGACCTAACTCGCGATGATTTAAAAATTCCCTCTGCTTATAATACATATGCAAATACTGGTCTTCCACCAACGCCAATTGCTAATCCAGGACTTGATGTAATACAAGCAGCTATCAATCCCGCGCAAACAAACTATTTGTACTATATTTCTGATGGTTCCGGCAAAAACCACTACGCCAAAACCCTCGACGAACATAACGCCAATATCAAAAAATACGGACTATAAACTAGTTTTTCTTGGGGATACCGCGGAAGAAACGGCGGGCAGGAGAGATAATTTTTTTGATAGGATTTCCGTTACCGTTTGGTTTTTTAACTATTTCCGAAGCCTCTTCTATCGGCTCTTGAACATTTACAACTTTCTTTGCTTTCTTTTTTGGAGAAATATATTCAACATCTTCTTCCAGATCTTCTACCTCGTCAGCACCAAGTAATTCTGATAATTCCAGGCCTTCTTCTGAAATTACTTTAAGAAGCCTCTTGCCTTTTTTTGTCCCCAAAAAAAATACTAAGGCCGCGCCAATAATAATACCCCACAAAAATCCTGCAAAAAAACTTCCTCCTTTGTTATTCATCATCGTTATCTTTGCTCCTTTTATTGCCCTTAAGACTTTTCTGAAGAATCTTGGCAATCAAAGTCCCTAGTTTTAATCCGGAAGAAAGAGAGGTTAATGATGAAACCGGACCAGAAACGCTTTGCGCAATAACGCTTGTATCCTCTAATACTTTATTTGCTGTAGAAACTGTTTTTCGAAGCTCTTTTAGGATAAAAAATACCTGAATGCCTAAAATAAAAAGAAGCACCGTTAGTACGACTATAACAATAAGCAAAATGGTTTGGACAGGATCAAGCATAACTCTACAATAACATTTCAAAGTTTTCCTGTCAATGTATTCTTATTTTACCTCTACATGGCGTTTTAGGATTGTCTCTTTTCCAAAACGGTTAGTAGCAGAAATAGTAATTGTAGTTTTACCGGAAAATACATCGACTGTTTTTACAAAGTTGCCCTTACTATCAACCGTTACCCCTTCTCCATTAATATAAACTGTGGCACTTGAATCTGTTTTTCCTTTTACCAGTACTTCCTGTTTTGAGAATACTGCCCCTTCTTTTGGGCTAATCACCTCAAGCGGAGGACTTATAAAAGCAAACCTATATTGGAAAAAGAGATAAATAACTATAAAAAAAATACTAACAATACTTAAAATAATTGCCTGTTGTAACCGCATTCCCTTCAAAAGAAACTCTTCCCGCTTAGCCATTCCTTCCGGCAAGACCTTAAATATTTGTTCCTCATTAAATTCCCGACGAAATAGCGCCAGCATATCTTTTTTGGGAAGTTCTAAGAATTCCGCATAGTTTCGCACAAAACCTTTTGCGTATGCAGTAGAAGGAAGTTTGTTGTACTGGCCTTTTTCTATTGCTTGGAGAAAATTAGATCTAATTTTTGTCGCTTTTGAAACATCTTCTAACGAAAGGCCTTTTTTAATACGTTCTTCGTACAATCGCTGACCAAGACGAATCATAAATAAATTGACCTAATTACTCTAATTTCTAAATAAATCCTAAGCACTAAGTTCCAATTGGGTATTTTGGTATTGAGATTTATTTAGGTTAATTAGAAATTAGGAATTAGAAATTTTACTGTGCCCCACTGTGCAGATTGGCAATAAACTCTTCAGGATCTCGCACTAAAACGTCTCGTGGCTTTGAACCTTCTCCATGCCCAACAACTCCGCTTTCTTCCAATTGATCAAGAATACGCGCTGCCCTGGCGTATCCTACCGAAAGCCTTCTTTGTAAAAGCGATGCCGAGGCTCGATCATATTGACAAACAACGCGAATTGCCTCTTCAAAAAGTTGATCATGTTCACTTCCCCCTCCTTGAACAGTTGTTCCTAGTCCTTTTTTAACAGCAACTCGCAAGTTGGTAACATCTTCTGTATATTCAACTTCAGGATTTTTTGATTTAAGAAAATCAACAAGTTTTTTTATGCCGGTTTTCTCGTCAATGAAAGCCGCTTGAATACGTGTTGGTTTTGCTTGATCTGGTGGAATATAGAGCATATCTCCCCGACCCAACAGCTTTTCCGCGCCAGGCGTATCAATAATAACACGAGAATCAATCATCGACGATACGTTAAAAGCAATTCTTGAGGGAATATTTGCTTTAATAAGACCGGTAATTACGTTAACTGATGGTCTTTGCGTTGCAATAACTAAATGTATTCCTGTTGCCCTAGCCATTTGCGCAATTCTGGCAATTGCATCTTCTACTTCAACTGGAGCAAACATCATAAGATCTGCTAATTCATCAACAATAATAACAATATACGGCAGCGCCTGAAAACCCGAAAGCTCATTGTACCCGTCAATGTTCCTAACTCCTCGCTCCGCAAATGTTTTGAAGCGTCTATCCATTTCTCCCATTGCCCATTTAAGAGCTGATAGGATTTTCTCCGGTTCTACGATAACCGGTGTCATTAGATGGGGAATTCCATTGTAACCGGTAAACTCGACTCGTTTTGGATCGACTAAAATAAGTTTCACTTCTGTCGGCGAGGCGCGAAAGAGCAGGGTGGAGATAATTGAATTCATCATCACAGACTTTCCCGAACCAGTAGTACCCGCAATCAATATGTGAGGCATTTTGGCAATGTCTGCAACGACAGGATTACCAGATACATCAAGCCCCAATGAAATAGTAAGTTTTGATTTTGATTTTTGCATTGTTGCTGATGAAAGCATGGTCTTTAACATCACTACTTCAAGAGATCTGTTTGGAATTTCAATACCCACCAACCCTCTGCCTGGAATAGGTGCTTCTATTCGAATTTGTCCAGTTGGCGCCTCGGTTGCCAGAGCTAAATCATTTGAAAGCGAGGTTATCTTGGAAACCTTTGTGCCCAGAGCAATCTCAAGTGCGTACTGTGTAACCGCTGGACCAAGGTTGACCTCTACAACACGAGCTTCAATCCCAAAACTTTGCAAGGTTTTTTCTATAACTGCTGCTGTCTTTTTTATATCTCCCCTGTCTGCTTTTTGACCATGAATATCCGAAAGAAGAGTTAAGGGAGGATACTCCCATATACCACTTGGAGAAATCGCATTACTTACTAGCTTATCGGATAACACAACAGGTTCTTTTTTGATAATTGCTGTGTCTAAAGGTTTTGCAGAAAGCATTGGAATATCCTTTTGCCCTCCCTTAATAGTCATTTGTTTATTTTTAACTATTAATGGGTTTGTTGTTTTGAAAAAAGAAAAAAGCTGTTTAGGAATAAATCTATAAGCATTCCTCCATAGAGTAGTAATCCCTGTCATGAGCTCATCAACCGATGTGTCAAAAAACACTACAATGCCAACAAACAAACCAGTAAGAGACACCAGGTAAGCACCTGTATCAGAAAGCATCTCTGAAAGCATAGTAAATACAGTACTCCCTACTGATCCACTGCGAGAAACGGCAGTTAGCGCTATGAAAAACAACAAAAATCCTATTGCTATATGTGGTTGTGATATGAAAAGCTTAAGATGAAGGAAAAGAAAACCAAATAATAACAGGATAAAAGGAAAAAGAAAAAACACACCCCCAAAGTATTCTCGAAGCATACCATTAAGCACCGCAAAAGATTCACCCTTATTAGAGAATGAAAGAAAAAGAAGAATGCTTAAGAGCATAAGACCAAATGCAAGAAGCGTGTAGATTGTTTTACTTTTCAGCTTAAATTTAAATGGTCTTTTTCTATAGTATCTTCTTCGCATATAACTATTATACACAACAGTTGACATTTGACAAATTAACTATAAAAACCATAAAGAAAAGTACTTATTGTGTTAATTTGTTAACTGTTAATTGGTTAATTGTTAATTTTATACCTCTAATACAACTGGCAGAACCAGGGGTTCGCGGCGAAGTAACCTAAACACTCTTCGTTCGGTTGTTTCCGCAATCACTTTTCGCACATGAATCCAGTTAGTCACTCGTCCTTTTCGTTTTTCTAATGCCTGCTTAAGATCAGCGTATATTTTTTTACTAAAATTTTTTTCCACAGAAAACCCCCGAGTAATAATATCTGGAGGATTTATTAATCGACCGGTGCTTGCTTCTACTTCGGCCAAAACAACCAGAATTCCGCCTTCGGAAAGTTTTTGCCTATCTCGCATCACAAAATGTTCTACTTCTTCCTGGGTAACTTCATCAAGATACACAGTTTTTAGAGGGATTTTTCGGCCATTGACTACTGTGGCATTTTTACTAAAAATAATTTCCTGTCCGTCTTCAAGCAGTATTACATCCTTTAAACTATACCCTTGCTCTTTGGCAAGATCTCTGTAGGCTATCATATGGCGATAATTGCCGCCTATAGGAAGTAGTTTCTTTGGTTTTGTGAGAGATATCATTTTGCCAAGATCTTCGGATGTCCCGTGGCCTGAAACATGAAATCCATTACTTAAATCCGAGTAAATGACCCTAGCGCCTGTTTTGGCAATAGTATCAATCAGCGAATACACCAGTACTTCGCTTCCCGGAATTGGATCAGCAGAAAATATTACCGTGTCTTCGGGAAAAAGTTTTATTTCCCTATGCTCGCCATTTGCGATACGCGACATGGCTGATTCTTCCTGTCCTTGACTTCCTGCAACAAATAGCAGTAATTGATTATCTGTATATTGACGAATAGCATCAAGAGGTATTTCCATTCCCGCAGGTAAACGCATATAGCCCATTTTTTGTGCTACATCCTTTACCTTAAGAAGTGATCTTCCTACAAAACAAACGTGCCTGTTGTAACGTTTGGCAATTGTGGCAACTTGATTAAATCTCGCCACATTTGATGAGTAGGTGGTAACTATTACTTTTCCTCTGGTTATTGCAATTTCTTTTTCAAAGTTTGCTGATAGAGTAATTTCCGATCTGGTCGCTCCTTTTCTCTCCGCCCCCAGACAATCCGACATCAGACATAATATTCCCTGTCTTCCTGCTTCTTCAATTTTTCTAAACTCTGTTTCTTTTCCATCAAAAGGTGTTGGATCAAACTTAAAATCACTGCCATGGTAGATGTTGCCTACAGGTGTTTTGATAAAAATATTTGCTGTATCAGGAACTGAGTGGGTTACGCGGATAAAAGAAACGATAAATGACCCAAGTTGAATTATTTGCCCATTAAATGGCACCGGGGTTACACGCTGGCTAACATCATATTCTTTTAATTTCTCGTTTGCTAACGCGGCAGTAAAAGGAGAAGCAAAAAGCGGAATATCGCCTGCACTGGGTAATTGCGGCAAAACAAAAGGAAGAGCGCCAATATGGTCCTCATGGCCATGGGTAAACACCATGCCGATGATTTTCTTTTTCGACTGAATTAAATAACTCACATCAGGAATCAGCAGATCAACGCCAATCATTGTTTCATCGGCAAAACCAATGCCACAGTCCACAACAAGAATCTCGTCCTTATATTCATATAAATACATATTACGAGTAACATCTTCGATGCCGCCAAGGGGAATAAAGGAGAGTTTATCGTTCATTAGGTTACTGTATTGCCAAATATTGCTTAATATTCTCGTTTGTAATACGCACCGATTGTGTTTTTTCTTCTATAATTAGCCGGGCAACTTTTCTACATATTCCTTCTATGGTTCTGTTAAGACTTCGTATCCCTGAATCAAAACCTAAAGGTCTAATAACTAAAGGCCAGATCGTTTCATCGATAGTAAGTTGATTCTCTAGTAATCCAACCTGCGATCTGGTTTTGGGAAAAAGATAGTCTTTGGCAATAACTATTTTTTCCGCATCGGTATACGAGGGCATTTGAATTATCTCCAAACGGTCAAGTACAGCTGTTGAAATATTTGCGATATTATTTGCTGTGGATATAAAAATTACCTCTGATAAATCAAAAGGGAAGTCAATATAATGATCGGTAAATGCTTTATTTTGTTCAGGATCTAACAGCTCAATAAGTACACCCATAATGTCTCCTCTCGCTTCCTGAGAAACCCTGTCAAGCTCATCCAAAAGCAGTACAGAGTTTTTTGTTTGTGAGTGAATAAGTTTTTTTATTACATGTCCTGGCTCTGCATCAGGAAAGGCACGGGATTGCCCGCGAAGCGCTCGCGCGTCACCCATACCGCCAAAGGGAATGCGTTCAAAATTGCGCCCTAAAGCCTGGGCAACCGAAGAAGCAAGTGTTGTTTTTCCCGTACCAGCCAGACCAACAAGGCAAAGAATAGGAGCGCGGAGTATATGATCTGTTGTGCCATTTTTCATATTCAACATTATTGTTGCAAGATATTCTATAATTCTATCCTTAATCGCAGGCAACCCGTAATGATTTTTATCCAAAATCAGTTTTGCTTGCGTTATATCAATAATATCCTTACTCCGATTATCCCATGGCAGCGCAACTACTCTATTAATATATGCTGCCGTGCTTTCATATTCTAAAATATAGGATGCACCCAAATAACCCGCCGATGCACGTAGTAGAGCTAAGCGCTGAATACGCTCGATAAGAAACTGTCGCAGTTCTGAAGGCAAAGTTGCTTTTTCTACTTTTTCTCCAAGTCTCCGAATCTGATCATTTGTTGCATCTTGCATAGCAATAAGATTATTTCCATTTGTTTTGCTTGATGTAGTTGAATGACTTGCTGATTGCGCTTTGGCAGCAGAGGAAACAATTGTGGTATCGGTTGTTGCGGAGTTATCCATATATCAATAATAACACAAACAAAAGCACCACGCCTATCGCAGGAACCAATTTCAAATTTCAAATGTCAAATAAAAAACTTATTGGAAATTGGATGTTTGAAATTGGTAATTATTTGAAATTTATTTGGTTTTGTAATCAATAGTGTGTTTTGCGGAAGCGGGAGTCTTGACGCTGTTGTCTTCCATCCGGCCGGCCACTTGATCGTCCGCGCCATGGCTTTTTAGGACCGCCAGAACGTTCTCGTTGGAATTGTAAAGACAAAGGGTGTGGTCTTTGCGGCTGTATTTGCGCTGGCCTTTCCGCTCTTTCTCGTCCTTGCCCCTGGCCTCCCCTAGAACCTCTCTCGCCAGATGATTCATCAAGTTTCATAGTAAGATTTATTCTGCCCTGTTCGTCAATCTCAATAACTTTTACTTTTACCACCTGTCCAATAGAAACAACATCATTTGGATCCTTTACAAAACCCTGTGCCATATGCGACACATGCACCATGCCTTCTTTTCCAGAAAGTATTTCAACAAATGCTCCAAATGGCAAAATGCGTTTAACGGGACCTTCAAAGAGTTCACCAACCTGTACTTCCCTGGTTAAACCCTGAATCCATGTAACAGCTTTCTTTACCGACTCCTCTTCTGTACCTGATATGGTAACAGTACCATCATCCTCAACATCAACAGTTGCTCCGGTAGTAGCAATAATATTTCTAATAACTCTTCCTCCCGGACCAATAACTTCGCCAATTTTTTCAACAGGAATTTTTATCATCTCAATCTTTGGCGCATAAGCAGAAAGATTTGTTCTAAAAGAAGGAATAACTGTCAACATCTTTTCCAGAATATAGAGCCTGGCCTTTTTTGCCCGCTCGAAGGTTTCTTTAATCTGTTCTATTGTTAAACCCGGTATTTTTACATCAAGCTGTATTGCGGTAATACCCTTTTCTGTACCGGCAACTTTAAAATCCATATCGCCGGAAAAATCTTCCAGACCTAAAATGTCTGTCAGGATAACATACTTGTCGTCATTGGACATCATGCCCATTGCAATACCTGCAACAGGATTTTCGATTGGCACACCTGCATCCATCAGCGCAAGTGTTGATCCACATGTTGCTGCCATAGATGTTGATCCATTAGAAGACAGAATTTCAGAAACTACCCGTATGGTGTAGGGAAATCTTTCCTGTTTTGGAATAACTGCTAAAAGCGCTCGTTCTGCTAAAGCACCGTGACCTATTTCTCTTCTGCTTGGAACACCCATTCTGCCTGTTTCTCCAACCGAATATGGAGGCATTGAATAATGATGAATATATCGCTTTGTTTCTTCACCTTCTGCTGATTCTATAAGCTGTTCCATACGAGGAGATCCAAGTGTCGCAACTGTTAGCGCTTGTGTATTGCCTCGCTGGAATACTGCAGAACCGTGGGTTCTGGGCAAAATCGAAACACCAACATTAATAGGCCGTACTTCGTCTATCTTTCTTTTGTCTGGCCGCTCGCCTTTTTTAAGAACATTTTCTCTAATGATTTTATAAAATATTACTTCTACTGCTTTTGCAATTGTTTTTTTATCGATGCCTCCATCTGGATTTGCAGTTTGTTCGTTTTGAAAAATCGTTTCAATAAGTGCTTCTTTTTCCCCTCCGCTGCTTGATTCTTTAACTGCGCTTGTCGTAATAAGATTTGCAATATCTTGTTTGTAGTTTTTTTCAATACGTATAGTAAGCTCAGATAAAGCAGTATTTGAAGCAACTGCATGCTTTTTTATACCAACGGCTTTTACAAGGTCTTCGATAGCAGTAATAATTGCTTTATTTGCATCCCAAGCTTTTTCTATTGCCGATAGTGTTATATCTTCTGGAATTTGAAGCGCGCCGGCTTCAAGCATGAGCGTTTTTTCCTTTGTTTGAGTCGCTACCAGGTCTAACTCGCAATGCTCAAGTTCTGCGCTTTGAGGATTAATAAGATACTCTACATTACCGTTTTCTTTTTCTTTAACAACTCCAATCCTTACACCACTAACCGGTCCATTCCAAGGAATAGGAGATATAGATATTGCTGCTGACACTGCAATAAGCGATAACACATTCGGTTCATTTTCGCCGTCAACGGAAAGTACCGTTACGACAATTTGTACTTCGTTTTTATATTCTTTTGGGAAAAGCGGGCGAATCGATCGATCAATAAGTCTTGCAGTAAGCACCGCGTCGTCGGATGGTCTTCCTTCTCTTTTTACCCACCGACTTCCTTTAATACGTCCTCCTGCATAAAGCCTTTCTACATATTCAACAGTTAAAGGGAAATAACCAAGGTCTTCTCTTTCTCCCCCTTCCACCACTGTTGCAAGCACCATAGTGTCGCCAAGACGAGCAAGTATTGAAGAGGTTGCTTGCTGAGCAAGAGTACCTGTTTGTAGTGTTAATGTTTTTCCTGCTATATCAATTGATGTGGAAGGTTTAATATCTATCATTTCGTTCTTTGTGTTTAAAACACATAGTAAGCTTAACTTTTTAGTTTTTTAGTCCTATTTTTTTAGCAATTCCTAAAGACCTAGCTTTATCAACCTTTGACAAAAAATTAAGTAATCGTCTGCGCTTGGCAATCATGGAAAGCAAACCTCGTCTACTATGAATATCATGTATATGATTTTTTAGGTGCTCTGTTAAACGGTTAATGCGAGTGGTAAGAAGTGCTATTTGTACTTCTGGGCTGCCGGTATCTCCCTCAACAGTTTGATATTCCTTAATTACTTGTTGCTTTTGTACTGGTGTCAATGGCATAGGGTTGTATTATAGCAACTTCTTGTTTCATTCTCAAGAATTAATATATCTTAGAGAATTTTACTATCACTATCAGAATATCGAAGATTGAAAATGGAAAGTAGAATCGTATATCAATTTTCTATTTTCTAACTTCTAATACCATTTTCTATATTCTATTATCTATCGTCAATCCTACACTAGTGTCGATCCTTTATATACCCTAGGCGTTAGCCAATCAGAAGGTGCTTCTTCATCTCGAGGCTGTGATTTTTGATTTTGTTGCTGAGATGAAGGCATGGGTCTTTGCGCTTTTTGCTCTTCCATGGGAGGCTTACCCGAGAGACTATTTACTTGCTGTTGGTACGATGGCTGCTGCCGTTGTCTAGGAAAAGCTGTAGCTGTGTTTTGTTGCCTTGTAAAATCACGCTGTTGGGGCGGGAATTGCTGGGCTTGTCTTGGAAACTGTCTAACCTGTGCTGTTTTTTGTCTATTATCGAATCGCTGAGGTTGATTTGGTAGCGGTGAATAAAACGATGCATCCGAGACCATTGTCTGCTGGGCAACAACTGATGGACGCACTGCGCCTTTTTTCATCAGACTTGCTGCTACCTCAAATGCAGTAGCGCTTGTTTTCGGGTCGGCAAAATTGTTGGTAGCGGCTGTAATACCAGAGAGAAGATTTTGGGCAATATCAATGTCCAGAGGGATTTGCAATGCATTAAGCACTTGTACCATTTGTTCTGAAACACTTGAAAATTGTACCGAAACAAAAACTACATCGCCAAACCCTTGATTATCTTGCTTGTTATCGATATTGATAACTGTGGTATCTTTAAGCGCCTCAACATTAAAAAGATTACCCAGATCAGATAATCGGGCTGTTCCGACAACAAAAAGAAGCGATGGCATGCCCCCGGAGTGGCGGTACTGAACATCTTTTTCGCTAAAGGAGAGCCCATTTTCTCCGCTTTTAACTACAATATTAAGGCAGCCATTCTCAAGAGTATAGGAAACTTTTTGAATCTCAGGCTCCAATTCACCGTTACTATTTTCTCGCTCACGATAGGGAAAAGAAACGATTAAATCGCCGCCCTCACCTTCAAGGTTTTTTTTTACTTTATTTATACCTACCAAAGAAGCAATTTCAACCAAAGGATCAGTAGGACATGCAATGCTGACCTGCTTGCTATTTGCTTTAAGACCAAGGTAGAGTGAAAGCGCAGCGCCCATTTCATCCACCGAAGGATTCTTTCCTACCATAATACCCATGCTGTCGTGCCTAGAAACTGCATCTTTAATAGCCTGTAATGTTTGATTGTCCATAAATTGGAAGACCTAATGCACGGATAGTACCATATCTCCTATAGTAAAGTCAAGGAAAGGAGTAAGGATAATGCCTCCTTCATCGTCTTTTTCGATCTTAGATATCGCGTTTTTACCCTGCCTAACAGATGTAACGGTGCCTTCGCCAATCGTTTCTTCGCCTCTTGTTAATCGCACTTTGTCACCCCGGGCAATTCGGCCTTCCAACACCTTGATACCAAGTACTTTTGTCTTTTCAAAAGGAAATGAGGCGAGTATCTGAGCGCTACCCAGTATTTCCTCCTGTTGCGCCAGCATCTTTCCCTCTGCCGCATCGGTTAGTTCTTGCAAAAGTTGATAGATAATCGTGTAGTTTTTAACTAAAATCTTTTCTGTACGGGCAAGCTGCACAATATCCGGCCGTATTTTAATATTAAATCCAATAACAATGGCTCCAATTGATTTAGCCATTAAAATATCAGTAGACATAATATCGCCTGTTTTAGCCATAACAACATTCACCCCAGATGGCAATGAATACCTTATTGCCTCAAGTGAACCCTGTGTATCGGTGCAAAGTATAATTGAAAGCTTTGCCTGATCTGCGTGGAGGGATATTTCTTCTGATTGAACAGATTTACCGGTTAATTCTGAATTCTGAATTTTTACCCTGAGTTGAGTCGAAGGGCTGAATTCTGAATTCTCACCGACGATGCTCCCAACTGGTGGAACTTTTTCAAACCCCAATACTTCTACTGCATCTCCCACAGTGGCGCTTTGTACCTGCCCCCCCTTATCGTTAATAATGGTCCTGACCTTCACGGCAATACCATCGTAACTAAGCACATCACGAACATTTAGCGTGCCGCTTTTTATCACCAATGTTGCTCTTGGACCTGCCTTTTGATCCAATTTTGATTCAATCACAATTGCCTTAAAAGGATTGCTTGATGAAGAAATTAAACCTCCATGCAGTTCGCTAACCAAAAAAATCAGATCCAACAGCTCTTTTATATTTTTTCCTGTTTTTGCCGAAACCTCAATAACAGGCACATCGCCCCCAAGCCCCTCCACCATAATGTCTTCTTTAACTAATTGTTGCTTTATTTTCTGCGGATTTGCTTCCTGCAAATCGACTTTAGTAAGCACTACAATAAAAGGAATTTTTGCCTCTTTGAGGAGATGTATACTCTCTTTTGTCTGAGGCATAATACCGTCTGATGCAGAAATAATAAGTAAACCTATATCGGCAACTTGTGCTCCCCGAGAGCGCATTTTTGTAAATGCTTCGTGTCCTGGCGTATCAATAAAGGTAATTGCCCGTTTTTGCCCTTCGTACAACGTTTCGACACGGGAAGCTCCAATCCGCTGCGTAATTCCGCCATGTTCACGACCAGCAATATCTGTTTTGCGTATTGTATCAAGAAGACTTGTTTTTCCGTGATCAACATGACCCAAGACTGAAACTATAGGCGGGAAAACATTTGATGAATTTGTATTAGGCTTATCTTTTTTGGACATATTTTTGGATTTACAATATTACGTTTCATACAAAATTTCTAATTTCTAATTTCCAATTTCTAATCAAGCTCCAATTTCAAAATATCCAATGTCTAAATTTTAGTCATTTTGTTAATTGGGATTTAATTAGGTTAATTAGTCATTAGAATAATTAGGAATTTTCTATATTTTCTTCTTTCTTAACCTCTTTCTTTTCTCCCTTATCTACTTGTTCTGCCTGTTCTATTTTTTCTACTTCTAATTCTTCTATTGTCTCGACTTTCTCTTCGATCTCAATTCTATATCCTGTTAACTTTGAAGCAAGACGAACATTTTGTCCCTCTTTTCCGATTGCCAGCGACAGATCTTTTTTGGCAACATAAACATGGGCGACATTGTCTTTAATAGTTGCTGTAAGATCTTTTGCTGGAGACAGTGCTTGGCCAATAAAGTTTTTGATGTCATCAGACCATTGCACCACATCTATTTTCTCTAAGCCTCCAAATTCCTGAATAATCGCCTGGATTCGTACTCCTTTTTGTCCTACACAACTTCCTACTGGATCAATACCGCTTTGATTTGAGAACACTGCAACTTTAGAACGGCTGCCTGCTTCGCGGGCGATTACCTTAATAACCACACTTCCCTGTGAAACTTCCGGCACTTCACGTTTGAACAAACCCTCTAAAAGTCCTGTGTGAGAACGAGAAACAATAATTTCTTTTCCTTTTAGCCCTTCTTTTATTTCAACCAGATATACAGCCAGACGTTGATTTAGATGGTATTTTTCGTTGGGAATTTGCTCGCCGGGCGGCATAACCGCCTCGGTTCTGCCTATATCTACCATCACGTTTGGTCCGGCAAACCTAAGCACCATGCCATTAACAATGGTGCCAATTTTTACCTGATAATCACTAAAAATTGCTTCTTTTTCTTTTTCACGGATTTTTTGTAAAATCACTTGTTTGGCGGTTTGGGCGGCAATGCGGCCAAATCCTGGCGGCGTAACATCTTTGTCTTTGTGAAGAATTTTTGCCTCCCCGGTTTGCTGATTTAACATTGCGGAATATTCTTCTATTTCAACGCCTGGATGATCTTTGCGATATGCTGCCAAAATAGCGTTTTTTACTGTTTCTAAAACAACGGAAGGATCAACGCCGCGCTCGTTGGCGACTTGATTAAGGGCAAGAGCAAATTCGCTTCTTTGTATTGCCGGCATAGTTTTATATTGCTAGACAGTATAGCAGATCAATCGTATCCGTTCAACCCGTGAGAGTATGAGTTCTGCTTTTACCAGAAGATTTGTCATTCCGAGTGCAACGAGGAATCTTCCTGTCTAATCACCCATTTTAACTAGGAAGATTGCCACGTCATCCCGCCAACGGCGGGACTCCTCGCAATGACATTACTGGGAATACTGAATAATTACGCGTAAGAACACATTTTAAGAGGGAGTAACGACTATAGTATTTGTTTGATCCACGGAAATGATAACCGTGCTGCCGCGATGGACTTCTTCAGCAAGTAATTTTTTCGCCAGCAAATCTTCGATATTATCTTGAATATAGCGGCGCAGTGGCCTTGCACCAAACTGGGTATCACATCCATCTGTTGCTATTTTTTGAATAATTTTTTCATCAAAAGCAAGGGTAATATCCTGCTCCTGCATTTTTTTGACTACACTTTTGAGGAGTAGCTTGGTGATTTCTATTGCCTCGGCAGCCCCCAGAGGTTTAAAGGTAACTACTTCGTCAAAACGGTTTAAGAGTTCCGGCTTAAAAATGGCTTTTGTCTGAAGGGTATTGAGTAAATCCTGCTGAAATTGTTTATCCACCGTTCTGCCTTTTTGTATTTCTTCACGAATAAATTCAGATCCTGCATTAGAAGTGGCAATAATAATAGCGTTGGCAAATGATACAGTTTTACCTTTATTATCGGTTAATCTACCGTCTTCTAAAACCTGAAGGAATAAATCAAGAATGGTTGGAT
>CAYZZG010000001.1:3715-19132 GCA_964482825.1 uncultured Gammaproteobacteria bacterium | reverse complement strand
CCCGGTGCCGCGCCCAAAAGACGCTTAATTCCTTCTGTGTCCGCGTATTCACTCATGTCAAATCTAAGCATTTTGTCTTCGCCGCCAAAATACAAAGCTGCCAAGGCTTTGGCAGTTTCTGTTTTACCAACTCCGGTTGGACCAAGAAATAAAAACGAGATTGGTTTGATTGTGGTAGTAAGGCCTGTTCGCGCGCGGCGCATTGCCTCGGAAACCAGGGTAATTGCTTCCATCTGATCAATAATTCGCTCATGCAGCTTGTCTTCGAA
Organism: uncultured Gammaproteobacteria bacterium; assembly: GCA_964482825.1. Lineage (GTDB taxonomy): Bacteria > Patescibacteriota > Microgenomatia > Levybacterales > UBA12049 > CAYZZG01. The sequence goes on along the minus strand of CAYZZG010000001.1, from coordinate 18,863 downwards.
ATGGAGCAATAATTCTTTTTCTTCTCCTTTTGGCGCGGAGACCGCAATTTTGGTTTTCTGTTCAACAGTTTCTTGAATATGTGCTTCCAAAATCAGTTTTTTCCTGGTTTTTTCATAAAACGGCACGGCAGTAGAAAGTGATATTCTGTTGGCAGCGTCTTCCAACAGCGTTACCGCCCCACCCGGAAGTGTGACGTCTTGTAAATAACGGCTGGCCAAGTCAACCGCCGACACAATCGCACGGTAGGAAAAAATTACACCATATTTTCTTTCTATATCTTCTGCCTTTGCAAACAGCATCCGAATGGCGGTAAACCTATCGGGGCTCTCCAATTTGACTATCTCAAACACATCTTTAATAGGATTATGTTCTATAAAGGTTTTGTATGCTCCGGATGTTACGGTACCGATAACCGGCACTGTAGAACTTTGCAAGTATGGCAGAAGAGCTCCGGATAAATCAACATTAAACGAGGATGATCCGGCAATATCCTGCAAATCACGGATAAAAATAATCACATTCCCGCTATGAGAAAGCTCGGCTAAAATAGATTGCAAGCGCACTTCCAATTCTGCTCTGTTAGCTGTTCCGGCGATTAATGGACCAATCAAAAGTTCTAAAATTCGATAATGATTAATCCCATCGCTAAGACTTCCCATCGAGCTTTCCTGTGCCAGCGCGCGCACCAGGGCGGTTTTCCCGCTGCCCGGCTCACCAACAAGCAGTACGTTTCTCTTATCCTGTTTTAGCATTATCTCTACCATTCGTTTATATTCCGACAGCCTTCCGCCCCTAAGTGCTTTCTGAGAAAAGGCTTCCGCAGTAATATCATGAGTGTATTTTCTGGTTTCATAGGTCCAGCCAACTGTCAGCGCCTCGCCCAAACCTTCTTGGGTATAATTAGCCCGTGTTTTTTTAGGATGCTCTTCTTCCTCATAAATACTTCGCGACCAAACAAGAATATCCATCAGCTCTTGCGGTTTGATTTGCTTGTTAAACAACAATTGTGTTTCCGATTCTACCAACAGCAAATATCCCACAACACAATCCATGGTGGTTACGTAGGTACCATTGACACTTTGGGCTACTTTGACTGCATAGTTTTGTAACTGTGATTTAGGAATATCTATCTGCGGCAGCTCTTCGCGGCCTATTGTTGCGCGTTCTAATACAAAATGTGCCTGAGGGTAATGGACCATTGTTTTCACCACATCCTGAGTTTTTCCGTGGAGCAAAAATGCCGATAGTGCCTGGCGAGTAAATGAAGCATGGATATTTTTTTCGTTTAACTTGGCAAGCGGAATACTTGGCAATACTTTTGCTATTTTGAAATGGAAAAAGATTTCAAGGATGAAGAAAAAAATCAGCGCCGAAATTGCCTGTTTTGGCAAAATGCCATTGGACAGACTGGTGAGTATGTAAACAACCGTGAAAACAAATGTCACTAATCGCACCAGCCTGCCAAAAATCGATGTGTACCAGTGATAAAGGTAAATGTATGCTTCCATAATCAACAGTTAACAATTGACAATTGACAATTGACAAAAATATTTCCCAGCAATAAATAACTTGCTGCTAACGGCATTGATACAAATGCCAGAATAAGAATTAGTTCAACAACCACTAATATTAAAAGCAGCAAAAGGGTAACAAAAATAAATATCGTCTTTACCGCCATGCCAGACAGTCGGGAAAACAATACTAAACCCTCGCGGTATTCGTTTTTAAGCGGTTTAAAGAATGTTTGAAGTAAAATACGTAGAGAAAAAAAGTGAAGAAACGCGCCATTGAGCGAGGCAAAATATGCAGCAATAGACAACGGGGCGTCAATAAACCAGAATTTGATAAGAACAAATGGTAAAGTAAGATAGGCTATCATGGACAGTTTTATAGACTATATTTATTTTAGTATACATAAACCTTCAACAATTCACAATTGACCATTAACAGGAAACAATCTACGATGAGATAAGTCAAAAGGTAAAATTCAAAATGCAAAAGCACAACTCAAAATTCAAAAGTGATCTCATAAAAAGGTGTTACCAGTTTAGCCTTGATATTATTGCTTTTATCGATACTCTTCCCAAAGAAAGAAGTTGCTGGATCATTGCTGATCAATTACTTCGCTCGGGAATGAGCATTGGAGCAAACTTAGTTGAAGCTCGATCTGCAAGTTCAAAATTAGAATTTAAAAAGTTTCATGAAATTGCCCTTAAGAGTGCAAATGAAACAAAGTATTGGCTTGTGTTGTTAAGAGATTCAGGAAAAGCAGAGAAAGAAAAGGTTAATATTCTTTTAGCAGAAGTGACTGAAATAGCAAATATGCTCGCTGCAGGTATCTTGAAGTTGAAAGGCAAGACTGATTTTTGACTTTTTACTTGTGCTTTTGACTTCTCACTTTTGAGTTTTGAATTGTGGTTGACAACAACTTGAAAATACTATTATAGTAGAACTATATGGAAACTCCTGCTAATCAGGGAGGTATAGTAGTTGAGAAAAACCAGCCTGTTTCTCACAAACCTCAGAAAAAAATGTTGATACTAATTGGTGTTTTACTTATCCTTATCCCCCTTCTTATATTATTAATCCAAATCCTGGGAAAAAAACAGCAGCCTGCTCCCCAAGCCGCCATCTCTCCCACCCCAACTCAAGAAGCAATACTTGCCCATAAAGCCAAACAAGACATGCCAATTTTTCTAAAAACCATCCTCCAACCCGCCTACATCCCTTCTCCTCAAGATGCATCTAATATTAAAGGAGCAAAAGAAATCAATCGGTTTTCCCTGCTCAATAAATATTCTGCTAATGAAGTATTATCCGCGACACTACTTTATAAAAATTCAAAAAATATGATTGAAAGAAGAATAGACTTTATTACGCCTTCTTCTAATGACCTCTTAACTACAACAAGTGCGCCCACAATAACTACCAAGTATTTTAAAATAAAACCACAAGGTACATGGAAATGTTCAGCCATATCTTTGAATAATGCGACAAGTACTATTTGCGAAAACTTTTGGACTGTGAAAAATCTGGTCAAGATGGGCATCGGCGTTATTAATCCAATCCCCGGCCAAAAGCAAGGTACTAACGTAAATTCAACAGTATACTTTTGCGAGATTTATAAAGGAACGTCTTTCTTTGATAAAAAAAGCTGTAGTGGTTTTAAAGCAGAAACAGGCATATGATTGACAAATTAAGATATTATTCATCTCTATTATCTATAGCAGCATTTATCTTGCTATTTATTGGGAATACAAAAACAGTTTTTGCAGGATGGCAGGTATCACCGTGCGGTGCTGGAGAAACAGAAATTGAAAAACAAACATCTCCAGATGGCTATATAACATACTATAATTGTGAACCAGCAGCACCAGCTCCTGCTCCAGAACCTACTCAACCTCCTGCTGCCCAACAACCAACCGCAGTTCCTCCCACCGGGCCAGCTTCATGCCAGTATCTAGTTGGACAGATAAAAGAAATTCAAAACTGCTCAACAACACCCCCTTATGGACAAAGATGGGTGGACGTTTATGACAATGATCCAACATGCGGACATTCTACTCTTAAACTACGACCGGATGATTCATGTACTGGTCCATCGACATGTCAACAACGATGCGAACGAACATACCCTGCAGATAGTCCTCCTCTTAATTCTTGTCTTGCTGGTTGCCCGCCTACATCGCCATTTTGCCAAGCAGGTAAGCAAGACTTCCGATGTCTTAATCAATGCGTCAGACCGGATACGGGCAATAATTGTCCTCCAGGAGAAGGAGCAATGGAGATAAAAACATGCAATTCGCAGGGATCAGATAAAAATACAAGTTATACATGTTCTACCAGCTGTCACGACTGTCCTCTACCAACAGCAACAACAGCTCCAAGTTTCGTCTGTGACCCCGATAACCTTGTTGGTACTTGTCCCAGTAGAGGAACATGTCAAATTCCAATATCATGCACTGAAAATGGAAGAAATTGCGCATACAAAACGGAAGAAACGGGAAAACTTTGCTATAACAATGCTGGTACGCTGTTGACTTGTACTGCATATGGAACCTGTGAGGGTCCACCACCCACACCTACACTTACTACACGGCCTCCGGTCCAGCAACTACCACCACGCGGACAGGCGCCTCCTGGCCAAACAGCGCCTCCGCCGGCCCAAGCGGCAAAATGCGAGAATAAAATAATTCGAAACGGCATGTCTGTTCGTGTTAATTGGGATTTTGCAGGAGAAGGCTGCAATGCAAAGATTGTTGATTTATCAGAAGGAGGCGAAATTCCTTTAGGAGACGCCTGTAAAAATGATGGGCAAGATATAGATGTTGCCCATCTTGAGAATCGCGAAATAGTATTTGCTACCAGCAGTTCTTTATGCGGATCCGATTTACTGTCGGAAGGATCTCCTCTTACTCTTACTCCTGCTTCTGAAGTAACCCCGCCGGGAACAAGTCCTGGCACAGGCGGCGGAGATGTTGGGGCATGTATAAATCTTAAACCAAGCGAAACTAGACCTTCAACCAATGGCCAGTGGCCGGATAGTAGTTATGAATGGAAAGCATTTTGCAGTGAAAACGCGTGCAGAACAAATGCTGATTGCTCTGCGCACACTAATCCCAATGGCACAGGCTGGTGCTATGGCTTTGGCAGTAGTAGCAATGATTGGAAATGCATCCAGCTAAAACCAAAAAGCGGCGGGGCAACCACTCCCCCCGGCGCGGGAAGTGGTCCGACAGCAACCACTGCTCCGGGTCAACCAGCTGCAACATCTACACCAACACCAATACCGGGTCAACCTGCTCCTACAGCAACTCCCACCCCAACTCCCCAACCTCCCATAGCAAACCTGGACAGCAGTACTTTTGAAGCAACCTGTCAAGGCACTACTCTTAGCTTTCGCTGGAGAGGGGTAATTGGCGCGCGTAAATACGCTATTCGTATCGATGACACGTCTAATGTATGGAATGGTTCTACTTCCAACCCTTCCCCCGGAGACACTGTAGATGATGCTGTTCCCGGATCAAGCTATACAAAAACCGGCGCGACTACCGGCAAAACATATACATGGTGGGTGCACTCGGTAGATAACGCGGATCGCTGGAGCAGCGATGTTCATGGTCCTAATGTAACTTGCGGATCTTCCCCAACCGCAACAACCGTTCCGCCCACACACACACCGGGCGTTGGCACACCCACAACTGTTCCGCCAACCGTTACTCCCAGTGATCCAACACCAACATTGGCTCCTCTTCCTGCAGAAATAGCACAATTTGATCTTGATACGAACGATTGTATCGACAGAAGAGATGTGGAACTAGCATCTAAAGGCATAGCCGATGGAACAATTTTCCAGGAAACATTTATTAAAATTCTCGATACATACAGAACAACTTCTCCAGCTTTACAACAATATACATGTGAAGAAAGACAGAAAAATCCGTGATAGCCATACATGTACGCTCCAAACAAAAGGTTGTTAAGTTAATTCTTCTGCTTCTTCTCATAGCAGGAATCCTTCTTACGGTCGTTTTAGCCCAACAACAGCAACAAACACAACAACAAGCAACCACTAACTGTGGGGATACAAGAAATCTTATCCGAAATTGTGACTTTTCGACAGCAATAAATTTTGGTAATCCTACTGGCACTGACTGGAGAGACACAGCTATCGACCCTACTCGCAATGCTGGCGCAGGACAATATACTCGAGAGGTTGCTCAAGCTTCTACGACTGACCATGGGCTCGTTGGACAAATAGGTAAAGAGTCTGGTACGTGCAGTTTGCCCAAAACAGCAGGTGGCGGAGGAGGCGACTTATTTAGGCTATTTCCGGAAATTGGACAATATGTAGATGTTGGTAATGCTCCAAAGTTTCATGTTGCATTCGATTTTCACATGAAGAGTCGCCATACACGCTATTTATCTGCTCCCTTTTATGTGTGGACAGCCTTAACCGATGGAACAGGCGATAAAAAAGGAGTGGAGGCTTTTCTTGCGTATGTTCCCCATGATACTCCCGGAGATGTTTGCGAGGAACAACCGTTTAGAGAAACTCTCAAATGTAAGATAGGCGTAGGCGCTCCAGAATCAGATTGTACTCCAGCAGTTAGCGGCTGGAAAAGAGTTGAGTATGATGTTGAAAGAACAACTCTCTGTGAAAGAGATGCAACATGTATTGCAAATAATAAACTGTTTCATATTGGTTTTGGCGTAACTAATGATTTCGATACCATCGTACAGGTTGATAATGTTGTAGTAACTGCTGAAGGAATATCTGGCCCGGCAACACCCACTCCAACGCAAACATCCTCAACCCCTACACCTACCCCAACACCACCTGCTTCTCAAGCTCAAGCAACATTTTTCTTTACTAATGAAGGGAGTTCAACTCGTATTACCAATATTACAAAAAGACCAGGAGATACTTTTACCCTTGCCCTCCATCTTGATACTAAAGGTTCAAATATTTCCGGATATGAAGTAAAAGTTATTTTTCCTGACGATCTTCAACTCGATGAAGCTTTTAATCCAGGTATTAATAACTTCCCAAATCCTCAAAAGTACAAAAAACAACCACAGCTTTTTCAGATAGCACAGACACAGAATATTGGCGGTGCGCCGGCAAGGGGAGATATTATCATTGCTAGGCTTAAATTTACCGCAAAGAAAATTGGCTCAGGGAGAATTAAGTTTGATTATACCGAAGGACTCGCTTACTTTCATGTTAATTACGTAGTTGCAAACCTTGGAGGTGGCGCGCCGCCAGGAGGACCAACTGCCACACCGGTTCCCGGAGGAGCGGGGCAGCCGTCGGGATCAAGAAGAACCACCTTTATTCCGCTTAATATCCCCTGTGTTGCCAACACATCGGGCGGACTCACCTTCAACTGCCTGCAATTTGGACCACGTCAATAACAATTAACATTTAACAATTTACAATTAACTGGAACGTAATTTTTTGGAGAACCCACCCAATTGTTTAGCAATTATTTCCTGATTTAGGACACCTTGACTAAGCCATGTTCAAATTAGTCACTCTTGGGACACTAAATAAGTCATTCCGAACGTAGTCGAGTCAGACTCGACGTAGTGAGGAATCTTCCGAGTTAAGATTAAAGGATCTCTTCATATAAATCTTTAAGATTGGGATTAAATTCAATAATCAATTTATCTTTCTTTTTCCTGGACCAACCTTTAATTTGTTTCTCCCTTTCTATGGCTAAGCTTGGATCTTCAAATACCTCATAATATAAAAGATCATGTAGGTAATATTTTTGACTAAAACTTTTCACTAAATTATTTTTATGCTCATACACTCTTTTTACTAAGTTACTGGTGATACCTGTATATAAAACAGTCCTTCTAAAATTACTAAGAATGTAGACATAATAATATCTTGAAGCCATCTGCTCTATTATACTTGGAAGATTGCCACACCGCGTCAGACGCGGTTCGCAATGACATGTGCGAAATTCGTGTACACCTGAAAATCAAGAAATCTAAACGTCTTCATTATTTTGTTAAATGTTAATTGTCAATTGTTAATTGTTACTCCGAACACGTAAACGGGTGGCTCGGGTCTCTTTTTACCATTCCTCCCCATTCAACAACAGTAAAGCCTGTTCGCGGTGGAAATGGTTGAATTATTGGAGTACTAACTATACTTGAGTTATCGAGAGCTTTAAAGTATAGTCTTACTCTAACTACCGAGTCGGGCGTTGGCGAAATAGCTAATGGTTCAATGTAATCAATTGCTGATTTATCCATAATGCCAATAAAATAATAGTTGGCTTTTGGCAGTGCTTTTATCCAATAATCGCTAAATTCCTGTGCTTCTTTTTGAGAAAGTCCTAATTTAGGAAGAAGATCGGCAAAAAAACTTTCCAGCTCAGCCGGAGTTTTTACAAAACCCTCTTTGGGAACTTTTGTTTGGCTATCGGCAATCGCGCTTTCGTAATATAAATAGTCATAAGTTTTAGTTTCCGACTCTATCTTTCCATTAGGATAGGCCGTTACCACCCATCCGTCTTTAGGGTACTTGGGAATAGTTTCTGTAAGAAATCCTTTAGGACTTAGTTTTACCGAAACTGTTTCTTTTTGCTTTGGATAAAGATAAATAACCGGTTTACAATGCGGCGTCCACCAGGCCTCGGGAGTTCCTCTGTCTGGAAAGGTTTCTTCCTCAAGCATTACATATTGTAACTGCAATTGCTTTCTGTCAGGACTAACTGCTTGGGAAGGGACAATTACCGGGCCAAATCCTGCTTGCCCAGGCGAAGGAACAGCTGTTGGGCCAGAGTAGCTCAGAACTTTATCTTGACAATTTAGAATGTCTTGCGGAAGTGTATTTCTTAAGTTTTTAGCCATATAAAGATCTGTGACCCAATATCGTTTATTATCTCTGGGGCGCTCAGGATCAAAACCTGCAAGGTTTGTGTATTTTCTATCCCGTGTTGCTTGGCCTGCATTCTGTCCACGAACTAAATGCACCAGATACAAAAACTTATATTGAGCGATAGCGATACTTTTTTCACCCCCGTCCGGGCCATAAAAATCATAACTTATATTTCCTTTTTCTCCATCCGGATAATATCGAGCATATTCTTTTCCATTCACTCTTATATTTAGTTTTTCAATAAAATGCCTATCCGAATCTCTTTGGCAGGTGCCTGGCACCGGTGAATCATCACAGTATGAGCCATTAAACGCGTGTTGAGGTATTGGAACATCTTTTTTAATACGCACATATTCTATATTCCGAAGCGGTCTCTCTGCTTGTCCGTCAAAAATACCAACACACCTGCCATCCCCACCGGTACATTCATAATCAAATGAGGTAATTGTCGGAGGATCTGTTTCGTTATCAAGACGACAAAGCGGGCCCGAAACTGCAACTGGACTGCTGGTTTTTTTAGTTTTTACTAGTTCTGATTGTTTGTGCTGGATTTGCCAAAAAAGAAGTATTGCAATAATAACAATAACGACAATAATGCTAATTTTTCCTTGCTCTTTCTTATGCAGTTTTATTGTTTTCATTTATCGGAGTTTGTGGATTGGTCTGCTGAGATGTTTGTTGTTGCGACTTTTCTTCCGTTTTATCTTTCTCATTTTTGATATCCTGATCCTTTTTTTCAGCATCAGGTTTATTTTCTTGCAGTTTTCCAGAGGCATTTCTAGCTGCTGCCAGTTTGGCTTCCAGATATTTGATGATTTCCTCGCGAGAGAATCCGCCGATCAGTAAAAACGGCAGAATATTACCAATCATTGCCATTCCTTCTTTGTTTTTCTGTGGATCGCTTGATTTGAGCAAATCGATTGTTTTGGTAATTTTTTCAATATCTTTTGTTACCCACTCGCTTCGAGTTTTCTGTTTTCCATGCAAGTCTCTTGGCGGCGCGAGTTTGGTGTAATTACTCTCCCATGTTTTTCTAACTTCTTCGTATTCTTCCTGTTTTACTGCCTGTATTCTATTTTTTGTTGGCAACATAATTCCGGCGTCTTGAATCTGAACGCCCACTTTTTGTCCTACGATTGGTTTTATATGTGACACACTGGCTGAAGCAGTAAGCACCGCCGAAGCCACAGGATTGCCTTTTTCTTTTTCTTTAACCAGTTCATCTTGAACTTTGGTAAATTCTCCACGCGCGCTTGGCTGCATAATAATACTTGGATTGGCAATGCTTTCTAAGGCCTCGTGTGTTCTGGCAATTTGCTGATGAGTTTGAATATTGGAAGAAATTGTCGCGCTGTCAAATCCCGTAATCTCTTTTATGGTAGGAATCGAAAGATTTGCGCGTTTGAGTGTAGGCGCGTTTGCCCGCAGCGCAATATCTTTGTCTGGACGTTGTGGAGGTATGGAAGATTCAACTCTATTTTCTTCTGCCCCAGGAACTTTAAATCCTGTAGTAGATGTAACCGGCGCTGCGGTAAAGGACGATGAGGAATAAGATGGTGGGGATAAACTAGAAGACTGCTGCTCTGTTGTTACGCCTTTTGCACTTGAGACTACTGTTTGAATATTTTCTTTTCGTATTGGCTCACCGGTCTCTTTGCTAACCTCTTTTTGAGGTACCTGTTGCTGTGGGACTGTAAATCCTAAACGGGACGCTTGGTTTGCAAATGAAGGCGATGATGAGTTTTGTTTATTTTCTGTTGTTGTATTAGTAACTGTTTCAAAACGTGTTACTTGGACAGGCTCCTTCGACTCCTTCTTGGGTAATTTAAATCCAGAAAGTGAGGCGCGCTGAATAAACGTAGGCGCCTCAACATTTGAAGAAGTTTTACCACCTGGAACTGAAGAAATGACTGAAAGATGCTCTTGTTCTCTTTGTGTTTTGTTTACATTTATCCGCGTCGCCGGTGATACCACACTATGCACATTTGGCTCTGTATGTTGAATTATTTGTGGAATTACTCCCGAAGTTGTTGCAGAAGAAGGCTGCACAACTCCTAACTGACGCTCTTTCATTAAAGTTTGAGCTGGCGAAGGAATAGTAGTTTGTACCGAAGAAAAAAATCTATTCATAAAGGGGAATGCCTTAGCAATACCGGTGGTTGAGACAGACGAAACATTATTGGTTACTGCTTGAGAAGAAGTAACCAAATTAGTCCTGGTCAGTAATTGTTGGAGTAAAACATTCTCACCTAACTCCAAGGAGTGGAGATAATTAAGGAATATCTGCAGCAACACAAATGGTAAAATAATAACCACCCACAACATAAGAAGAGCCACAATATACAAGCCAAATGATTCCGGAGAATTAACACTGTTTTCTAGATTAACTGTTTGTCCCGGAGCGCCGATTAAAATATTGGTTGCCACCGGGTACTTTTCGGCATTTAGTGAGTTAAAATTAATCAGAGGGATACCTGCTCGCCAAAGAGATACCAGACCGGAAAGCAAAATGGCAAAAATTGGAGCATACAACACCCAGCGGAAAAATTCCCCAAGCCATATCTTGGCGCTGTTGCGAATGGGAGTGTACAAAAGTAGCAGTGGAAATACAGGTGACATCACAATAAAAAACCACAGAATTATTTTTCGAAAAAGCAGTACTCCCGCCATAATATAGTAGGTAACTGCTGTAAACTTTACTAAGAAAAGTGAAGCAAATACCGATTCGTCATATCCCACCCCCGCTTTTCTAAAACCAATAAACTCACCGTACTTAAAGGCAATATTTAATAAATCGCTTGTACTTATTGCTGTGCCGTTTTTAACCAGAAAGAATCCTTGAAAAATATCGGTAATTTGGTATAAGAACTGTACCAGGGCAAAGGAAAATGTTATCAAAAGCAAAATAAAAATAAAACGCGGAATAAATCGCATGGCAGTAATGCTTCGTCCCCGACTCACAATCAGTACAAAAGCAGTGGCAAGAACAAGCAAAACGGACAGCGCATAGATCACTATTCGTATCTGAGCCCAAAAAGTGGAAAGTGATGAATTATTCAGCGTTGACCACTGAGGATTTTTAAGAGTCAAATCCAGAAAGTCTTTTGCTCGTACTGCTGCTTTTCCGTAAAAAGTTACGTCTTTATCCGGATATGGACACCACTCCCCATCAGGAACGTCTTGGCAAAGCGTTGATGTATCAGTATATGTTGGAGGATCGTCTGCGTAAGCAGGATGTATGAAAATCTGAAAAACAAAAAGAAGTCCAATAAAAAAAATGGGCAGAAGCTTTTTCATATTTTACTGTCCAAATCCCGGAACCTTTAGTATGTCAACTGCAATAACCTCTATAAATACATAACCAAAGATTGCTAGTAACAGTCCGATAATTGCATAAAAAATATAACTTTTCCCTTTATTAATTTGCGTCGGGTTTCCAGCAGAAGTAAGAAGAGTGTATCCGCCAAAGATAATAAACAGCACCGCTACTCCTCCAATCAAACCAAGCCCGATGCCGTAGAAGCGGCCTGCAAAAAGTACCGGATCATTCGGAATACAACCTAAATCGGTATTTTGCTGAGTTATTGGTGGGCCAGCGGCATTAGGAATGGTTGGACAAGGAGTCGGGGTAGGATCAACGGCAAAAACAGAAGATGGAGTAAAAAAGAGAATAAAAAGAAGAAGTACAAAAATAGTACGTACCATAACTCAATGGTAGCACAAATCAAAAAAAACTAAAACCAGCTCTTCTTTCCCTCCGAGGCTTTTTCAAATTCCTGCAGTAATTCTTTCTGCTCGCCAGAAAGATGTTTTGGCACTGTGATTTTTATACGCACATAGTGATTACCACGGCCAGAACCACGGGGAGTTACTACTCCCTTTCCGGCAAGCCGAATAACAGTATTTGGCTGCGTACCTTGGGGAATTCGTAATTTTACCGGACCTTCTACGGTTTCAACAAAGATCTCTGTGCCCAATGCCGCTTTCGCGAACGATAATTCTTCTTCTGTAATAATATCCTGCCCTTCGCGATGAAAACGTTTGTGTGGCGCCACTTCAACAACAACGTCAAACTCGCCAAAACGAATTCGCGATCTATCGTCAACGCCTGCTGGGATCTTAATTGCCTGTGTTTTGCCATTGACCGTTACTTTTTTTTCCGCTCCCTTTACAGCTTCCATAAAATCAATGGTTAATGAATATACTGGCCGCCGAGAGCGGGCACCGAATGGTGACCCGCCGCCGAAAAATTGCTCAAAAATTTCGAATGGATCGGAAAATCCCCCCATGTCAAAATCAGCGCCTTGACCAGAAGTTGAGTAGGTGTAAGTAAATGGCCCGTACCTTCCCGCTTGCTGACCCTGCTGACCGCCAAATCCTCCGAATGGTCCTTGTTGGCCAAAGGGACCCTGACCTGCTCCCTGCTCAAAGGCGGCCGAACCAAATTGATCATATGCTTGCCGTTTTTGCGGATCAGAAAGCACTTCATAGGCGCGCGTTACTTCTTTAAACTTCATGTCTGCCTCTTTGGATTTATTTCGATCAGGATGATATTGCAGCGCCTGCTTTCGATAGGCTTTTTTTATATCATCTGCCGTTGCATTTTTGGAAATTCCTAGTGTTTCGTAATAATCTTTCTCAGCCATATGCGTATTATACAATAAGAGCGCGTCTACCGCGCTCTCTGCAAAAAATAAATTTCAAATAATTACCAATTTCAAATATCCAATTTCCAATAAGTTTTTATTTGAAATTTGATATTGGAAATTTGAAATTCATGTGTTATTCTACGACTTCTCCCTCCACCGGCTCTTCTTTATCTTTTTTCTTTTCTCCATTCTTCTTTTCCCCATCAGCTGATTCTGATGCCGCTTCTTCTGTTCTTTGTTCTTCGTTCTTTGTTCTTTGTTCCCCCTGTGCGGACTGATACATCGCCTGCCCAACTTTTTGCAAAGCATCTGACAGATCTTTTGTTTTTGCTTCCAGATCTTCTTTTGCTCCAGTATCCAAAATCGCCTTGAGGGCAGTTATTTTTTCTTCAACTTCTTTCTTGTGTTCCTCATTTACCTTGTCTCCTGCATCTTTTAAAGTCTTCTCCGCGGTAAAAATAAGTGAATCTGCGCTGTTTCGTATCTCTACTTTATCTTTTTTCTCTGCATCTTCTTTGGCATGCATTTCTGCCTCTTTGGTCATTTTCTCCACTTCTTCTTTGGTAAGCCCTGTTGAGCCGGCAATCTTAATACTTTGCTCTTTACCTGTTGCCTTATCTTTGGCTTTGACATGTAAAATACCGCTGGCATCAATATCAAATGTTACCTCAACTTGTGGAACACCACGGGGGGCGGGAGGGATACCATCCAGAATAAATCTTCCAAGAGATTTGTTATCCGTAGCCATTGGGCGCTCTCCCTGTAAAACATTGATTTCCACCTGTGTTTGATTATCCGCAGCTGTTGAGAAAACCTGAGATTTACTAGTTGGAATGGTGGTATTTCGAGAAATAAGCGGTGTGGAAACTCCACCAAGCGTTTCAAGACCCAATGTTAATGGAGTTACATCTAAAAGTAAAACATCTTTTACTTCTCCGCCTAGTACTCCAGCTTGCACTGCTGCTCCAACTGCAACTACTTCATCTGGATTCACCGAACGATTTGGCTCTTTTCCAAAGAATTTCTCAACTACTTCGCTAACCTTTGGCATTCTAGTCATGCCGCCAACCAAAACAACTTCATCAATATCTGATTTACTTAGTTTTGCGTCTTTAAGAGCCAGCTCAACCGGCTTAATGGTTTTTTGAACAAGATCATCAACCAATGCTTCAAGTTTTGCCCGAGTTAATGTAAGGGTTAAATGCAGAGGTCCCTCTTTTCCTTGCGTAATAAATGGTTGATTAATCGCTGCCTCTTGTGCTGTGGATAATTCTATTTTTGCTTTTTCTGCTGCTTCTCTAAGCCGCTGCAGTGCCTGCGGGTCTTTTCTAAGGTCAATACCGTGTTCTTTTTTTTTTTTTTTTGCAATATAATCAACAATAACCTGGTCAAAGTTGTCTCCCCCAAGATGGGTATCACCATTGGTTGATTTTACTTCATATACTCCCTCTCCAAGCTCTAAAATAGAAATATCAAAAGTGCCTCCTCCTAAATCGTATACAGCAATAGTATGGGCATTTTTTTTATCAAGACCATAAGCCAGTGATGCTGCGGTTGGTTCGTTAATAATACGCAGCACCTCAAGGCCGGCGATTTCACCGGCTTGTTTGGTGGCCTGACGCTGTGAATCATCAAAGTAGGCCGGAACCGTAATAACTGCTTGAGTAACTTTTCCTCCTAAATATTTTTCAGCATCTGATTTAATTTTTTGCAAAATTTGTGCTGAGATTTCCTGAGGAGTAAACATTTTTCCTTCTACTTCAACAACTGCCATTCCATCACGACCGGACTTTACGGTATAAGGTAACCATTTCAGATCTTTCTGAACAGACTCATCGTTGAATTTGCGCCCCATGAGTCGTTTTATCGAAAAAATTGTCCGTTTTGGCTTTAGAACCATTTGGCGCTTAGCAACATCGCCAACAATATGACTTACTGGGTCTGCCACAGAAGGAATAACATTACGTCCTTCTGCGGAATGAATCACTTTGGGCGATCCTCCCTCCATCACCGCAACGCATGAATTTGTTGTTCCTAAATCAATACCAATAATTTTACTCATACATTCCTAGCGTTTAGCTACTAGCGTCTAGCGTTCAG
>CAYZZG010000001.1:0-3705 GCA_964482825.1 uncultured Gammaproteobacteria bacterium | reverse complement strand
TTCCCATATGTTCCTTTCAGTCAAATTTAAAGTTTAAAATTCAAAATGTAAAATTAATTTTTAACTTTTCACTTTAAACTTTTAACTTTCTTTTCCTACTTTTACTTGTGCCGGCCGTAAAACTTGATCGTTGAGCAAGTATCCTGCTCTTGTTTCTTCTAAAACTTTTCCCTCTTCGCCCTCCTCTGTTATTATGCACTCCATCAGTTTGGGATCAAACTCTTTTCTTTCCGTCTGTACTCGTTCAATCCCTTCGCTTTTTAATACATCCAAAAACTGTTGCGCGCTTATCTCCAAATTCTTATCTTGCGAATGTTTTTGGGCAAGTAATAGTGTATCTAAAACTGGCAATAATCGCAAGAGTAATTCTTTATTCGCTGTTTTAATCCAATTAATTCTTTCTTCCCGTACTCGCTTTTCAAGGTTCTGATAATCCGCCAACGCCCTTTTATATTTCTCTTCATCCTCTTTAATCTTTTCCTCCAGCCGCACCTTTTCCTCATCTTGAGGTTGCTCTTCCTTCTTTATTTTATCATTTTCTTTTTCGTTATCATTTTTATTATTTTTTTTCGTCATCGTTATAATTTTTAATTTTTCACTTTTAATTTTGAATTTATTTTTACCATCCCTTTGCAACTTCTTCTATAAGACCACCAAAATATCTAACTGTCGGCACCACAGACATGTAATTAAGACGTGTTGATCCCAAAGCGCCTACTTCTCCAGACAACTCCATGGGTGTTTTATAATGTGTAAAAACAAACCCATACGGGCCTTTTAGTTTTGGCCCCAGTTCTTCTCCAACCAACACGCGAACATCTTCATCTTTGGCGATGGTAGAAAAAATACTGTTAAAGTAATCGTACTCATCAATTGCCTCAAGCAAGCACTTGGTAACATCTATATCAAAAAATTCAGGAATATCCAGTATTCGCGCATATCCCGCAGCGTAAAAGTCTCCATCTTCCGTAGTAACAATTGCCAAAGAGTTTGTTTTTTCAGCCAAAGACTTAGCCAGCTCTTTCAAAAAACGGTCACTCTTTTCGCGATAATCCCAAAGTTTTTCCTTAACAGCAACTTCTTCTGCCACCGACAGCTCTTTTTCTTTCATGAGCTGTGTAACGTAAAACTTCATACCGGCTGATGTTGGAGTCCGTCCTGCTGATGCATGAGGTTTTTGTAGATAACCAAGCTCTGTAAGACGAACCATTTCGTTACGAATGGTGGCAGGAGATGCGCTTAAATTATGTTTTTTTTCCAGGGTTTCCGATCCAACAGGAGCTGCTGTTTCAATATACTCTTCAATGAGGCTTTTTAAAATCTGAACTTGTCTTTGGGTCAAGTCATGCATACGTAATGAATCTGCTATGCAGATTTAGCAGTAATATACCATGACTGCCAATCCTTGTCAAGTCCAAAAAACGAAGTGAAGTAGAGTTAGTTATTAATTATCAAAACGCCTATTTTTTTAGGATTAAGGTGGTCATGGAAGTCAAATATTCCCTCTTCCTGGGGTATAAACGTATATGTGGCATTAGTCTCAATAATTCTTTCTTCATATCCTTTTAAGGTTTTATGATTTGCGTGTTGGCCAACCGCAAACTCCATCTCGGCCTGGGAATTATTCTTAACGCTGACTATGTCACCAAGCTTAATTGTGATGCCCTGCGGTGTGAATATTTCACCGTTATAGGAAATAAAGTGTTTTCTTGGTGATAAAAACATAATTGAAACTGTTCCCAAAATTATAATTAAAAGACTTATGTATAAAAAACCAGTCAACATTCCTCTATGTACTTTATTAACAAAAAATGTTTTATTCCGCTTTTTTCTACGAGTGCTCATGGGGAAGTAGTAGGAGCTGGTGCGCTGGTAGGCGCCGGGCTACTCTCTGTAGTCGTTGTGGTAGTGGTTGAAGGCGGCGGAGATGTAGTTGTTGTAGTTGTTGTAGGTGTTGATGTTGTGGTGCTTCCGCTTGAACCACTACTTGAGCCTCCATCGGACATACACCAACCGCCGCTATCAGACATCCAGTGGTAACCTGACGGGCAGGACCCAGAAGAGCTACCGCCAGAGGTAGTTGTTGATCCAGAGGTACTGGTTGTAGAAGCATCGGACATACAATAACCTCCATTATCAGACATCCAGTGAGAGCCTGATGGACATGATCCCGAAGAAGATCCACCGCCAGAAGATGAAGAAGTAGATGAAGATTGCCTGCAAGTACAAGCACCAGAGTCCCAGTACCATCCGCTGCCGCAACTTGATGCTGATACATTGTAACATCCCTGCGATGATGCTTGCTTACAAGAGCACGAACTATAATCATACCATCCGCTGCCGCATCCGCCGGAAGGAGGATAACAGCTAGAACTAGAACCTGTAGATGAAGTACCACTATATGAAGAATATTTACAACTGCAGGTTGAGTAATCTAAGTATGATCCTCCGCCGCAGCTTAGGCCTTGGCAATAGTTGCTGGTTGTGGGACCGCTTCCGCCGCTATAAGTACTGGAACTTCTGCAAGAACAGCTACCATAATCGTAATAGGAGTTGGAGCCGCAACCCCCTGCAGGATAGGTACACGATGATCCGGATGGTTGACAACTTGACCCGTTCCAATAATAGCCGTATCCACAGTTTCCACTACTGCTTCCAGTACCACCGGTAGTTACGTATGTTGGAATGCAGCCTTTACCATCCCAGTAATATCCAGGCCCGCAACTGGATTGGTTTAAATTAGGTGAATAAGGTCCTGTTGGGGTAGAACCGCCGCCGCCTGGCACATATGTTCCCGCATCAGCCATACACCAGCCTGCTTGGTTATAAGAAGGTGGCATCCAATGGAAGCCGGAAGGACACTGCCCCGGTGCTGTTGGTTGTGGTCCAGTTCCCGGCACAGTACCAGCTGGAGGATTTGTGGTGTAGTATGTTGGTGCCGTACCATAATAACTTGGCGGAGAATATGGTGAGTAAGTAGGATAAGAAGAAGGATAGCTATTTGGAATACAGTTACCGCGACCGTCTCTATCGGAACCATAAGGACAACCATCGTTAGGGCTATAATCACCTACCGATGGATACCCAGAAGTAGTTGGTGACGTTCCGGGAGCATTATAATATGGGCTATATGGTGTATATCCTGGTCCAGTTGGCGTATAAGTTGTTGAGGTATAAGAAATATTACTATAATTACCGCCATTACTCATGCACCAACCGCCGCTATCATACATCCAATGGTAACCGTCGGGACACACGCCCGCGCTGGTTGATTTTGGTCCCTGACCATACACGAAAGGTTTTCCGTCCTTGTCTGTAGACGGTCCTACCAGAGTGCTTGTCTCAACAATAGCATCTCCAACAACAGTATATTTTCCTCCCTGTCCGAATCCTCCAAATCCAGAACCACCAGAAAAGGAAGAATAATATGAAGTAACCGGTATGGCTGCTCCTGGAGGCGGACACGGGGTGACAATGGTCTTCCCGGATTAGCTCGACGAAAATCCTCTAGCTTTTTGACTGCCTCTTTTGTTGGCTTAAATTCTTCCTTAAGTGTGGCAACTGCTAATTGAATATCTTTCCTGTTGCCAAAATCATTTAAGTTAACTATGTCCGGTCGAATTGTTTGCGCAACTTCTTCAATTCTGGTTAGCCTAACAAAGGGTCGAATATCCGCCGGCACATCTTTTCCCACCTCAAATGTTT